>CAYVAM010000049.1:0-24721 GCA_964449275.1 uncultured Anaerolineales bacterium | reverse complement strand
TTCCAGTACAGGTGCGGCGGGATGCTGTGGTAATGGAGCGGCCGCCCGATGCTGATGTGGTGCAGGACGTAGGGAGCCGCCTGATAGATGTCGTATCCATATTTACCGTACATGGCGATGCAGTCGCGGTACACGATCTCGAACAGCGGGACGGGCACGGCGCCGAGTTTCTTCAACAGGCCGGCGCCGTGGTAATACCGGCCGGAGACGCCGGTGAGTCCCTCGAAGAAGTCGGCGTGCGGCACGGCCCACTCGCGTCCGCACTCGCTTCCGAAACTGCCGAACACCTCGCGGGCGTAATCGGAGATGGCCTGCTTCCACTTCATGTCGTCGGCGCGCGTAAGCGGATGGTCCTTCGAGAAATCCTCCTGGAGGCCGGCGGCGTAGGTCGTGTCGATGAAGTAGGAGTCGGCGCCGGTAAGTTTCTTGACGGCCGGCAGATTTTGCGGCCGCCTCGCCAGTTCAAGGGCCATCTTCGAGTTGGTCAGATACGCCCGTCCGCCGGCCCAGCGTCCGCCTTTGGCCAGGTGACCGTCGGCGCGGCGCATGATGACCGCCTCGTCCCACGACGGCGAGTCGGGGTAGATGTCCTGGTAGTTATCGTGCAGGCTGAGGACGTAGCCGAGGCCCCGGATGCGCCGGCAGCACGCGGCGAACTTCTCGCTGCCGCCGCACTCGGGGGCGGCGGGCAGAATGTCCGGATGCTGGTTGTCGTACCCGCGATGGATCCAGCCGCCCATGATGAAAAGGACCCGGTCGAGACGCAGGTCGTTCTTCAGGTGCTCGGCGATTTGGGCCGCCTCCTCGAACGTCCAGTTGACCTTGACCGACTCCTCCTTCGTGCTCTCCTCGTTCATCCGGCGCGACAGCATCGACCAGAGTTTGTAGTTGACGGCGCCGAAGTACTTGGCGCGGTCGGGGTGCCCCTGGAGTTTCTCGTCCCACGTGACGAGCCAGCCCTTCCTTGCGGCGACTGCGCGGTACGCCTTCGCGATGGTCACGTAGTCGCCTTTGCCGAGCAGCGAGACCCGCACGCGCCGGGCGGACTTGCGGAGAACGAGCGAGACGCCCAGGACCTGCCTGCCCTTCACGCTGCCCGCCTTGCCGCCGGCTTTACGCACCTCGGCCGCCGTGTACGGATCGTCCCACGTCACGAGCGCCGCCGCGCCGGCCTTAACGACGCCGACCATCGCCATGTGACAGCCTTCGTAGGCGTACGTGTCGAACGAGTGGGTGAACTGCCGCGCGCCCTCGGCGGGAATGATGAGGCCCAGGCGCACCGGCGCCGCCACGTATCCTTTCTCGGCGTCGGTGGTCCAGAGAGCGTCGTCGAGCAGGCGGATGCGCTCGACGGCGCCGGGGTTGGCGGCGTCCCAGGAAAAATCGAGCGACCTGCCGTCGGCGGGAGCGACCGTCACGCGCACCCACTGGTCCTTTCGCTCCGGGACGGGACGGAAGGTCAGTTCCAGCGCGCTCGTGTCATCTTTTTTTTTTACGTCGCAGCGGCCGAGGTCCAGGTCGCGCGGCCGGCCGGCCACCGTCATCCGGACCCGTCCGAAACGCGCCTGGTGAGGGTTGGATCGCCACGTCACGCCGCCCGACGGGTCGGCGATTGCATACGCGCCCGTCTCGGCGGACACCGAGAACCGCACGTCGCCCGCCTCCACGCCGACGGCGCCGGCTGCACCGGCCGGGCCCGTCTCGCCGCGCGAGCCGCTGCTCTTCTTGCGTGATGTCCGCGATTTGCGGGGCTTCTGCGGCGGGTAGGGCGCCTGGTGTTTCGTCAGCCGCGCCAGCAACCGGAAGAAACCGTACTTACGCATGCTCGAGACGGCCCAGTTCACCGGCACGCTCTGGAATCCCTCGTCGAACCCCTCGCCCTTGCGGCGGAAATCGAAGAACCCCCAGCCGGCGTACTGGGTGACGGCCGCCATCATGTTGTTATCCGGCTGGTCGAAATCGGTGTGGTCGTCCTCGTTGAAGAGGATCGGTTTCTCGCTGCTGCCCATCCGGGCCCGCGTATGCTGGACCATGCGGCGGATGCCGTCCGGTTCGGCCACGCCGTTGCCGTGCAGCAGGATAAAATCGCAGGCGCGGACGATGTCGTGCGGCGGCAGCGCTCCGCCGCCCATGCTCACGCTCACCAGCAGCCGGCCGGCGGGGCTATCGACCTTGCCCTCGGTGCGTTTCTGCACGCGTTCGATCAGTTCCTTGACGCGTTTCTGCCCCAGGATCTCGTGGTCGTACTGGCGGACGTTGCACTCGTTACAGATCTCGATGAGAACGTTCTTGTAACCTTTCTCGAGGATCCAGTCGGTAACGTTGTCGGCGGCCCGGACGACCGACCGTTCGTCCCAGATCCGCTCGTCCTGGCCGAAGTAAAAATAGCCGAGGATGACAACCATGCCGAGTTCGTCGGCCGTGTCGAGGATGGTTTCCAGGCGCGTCATGTAGTCGGCCCGCAGGCGGCCGTCCGCCTCGAACGACGAGTTGTTCCACGGCTGAACCTTGCTGTAGCCTTCGGGGCTGCCGCCCTGGAGGTTCAGCGTGAAGGCCACCAGACCGCTGTATCGCCAGTAGCGCATGTTCTTGACGAACTCGCGCGTGTTGCGCTCGGGGTTCCACGGCCCGTCGGGGTACTTCCATTTAACACGCGTCTCGGAGTTGCGGTCGTCGAAGATGCCCTGGACCATCCGGGCGTTCATCAGAAGACCTTCGATCTTGTACTTCTCTTCTTTGCTCTTATAGTAGATGCGCCCGCGGTACGTCGGCTGCCCGTTCACGTGGAACGCGCTCTTCTCGATGCTGACGGTGGTCTTGCGCTCCACCTCGTCGGACTCCTCCTCCAGGAGGGACTCGTCCACCGTGACCGGCTCCTCCTCCTTGGGCGGTTCGGTCGCGGTCGGAGGTCGGGGTTGGGAGGGCCTGGTCGGCCTGGGGCCTCTGGACCCCGGCGGCCTGCCCGCGCCCGGCGGCCTGCCCGCACTCGCCGGCCCTGCCGCCAACACGACGCAGGCCACGAAACCCACAACCATCACAAGAATCGATGCCCGGTGCATGGCCCTCCACCTTTCCGAGACTGCGGTTGATGCGCGGCGGGTCTGGAGTACCCGCCGCGACATGGCGGTCGCAAGCGCGGTGGGTACTCCAGACCCACCGCGCAAGACTTACGTAAGTCCGCTTAGGCTCTGGCCATGTTTAGCGCCGTAGTCGTTGCCGTTCGACGATTCCCACGCCGAGACCCTTCGCTTCGCTCAGGGTGACAGCGTTGATGACCACGCTAAACACGTACCGGACCTTGCCCGGGCGCGCCGCCTCCTCTCATGCCGGCGACCGGCACAGGCACACTCCAACCGTCGAAGGTTCAAACCCGACGCCTCGCCCTCCGGTTCCCCAAAAATCGGGCCTTGACACGCCACCGGCCCGATGGTAGCCAGAACGACCGCCGCAGACCAACAGACCGGGGAATAGAATCATGCACGTGGCGTGGCCTCCACAGACGGCGACCGTCCTGGCCGTATGCCTGCTTGCTGCCGCGGCCGGATGCGACGGCGAACCGTCGTCCGCCCCGTCGCACGAGCCGCCGCCGGCCGCAACCGCGGCCGTCACGGAGATCGCGTTCGGTCCGTCGGACCAAACCGTCACGATGTTCGCGGCCGACGGCAAACCGGCGGACCTGCGCAGCAAGGCCGGCATGGGCGTCAGCGGCGCCGGCGACGATTTTGCCTTCGACAACACCTCAGCCTCCGCGATGGGCGGCCAAGGCGGCGTGGCCAAAGGCAGGCCGCGACTGCCGGAGGAGCAGGTTCGCTTCACGTCGTTCACCATCCAGACCTGGTTCCGAACGCCGCCCGATCGGCCCATCGGTCGCGGGGCCGTTCTCGTCAGCCATCGAGGTGGCAACCGCGGCTTCGAACTCTACGCCAGAACCGACGGCACCCTCACCCT
Organism: uncultured Anaerolineales bacterium; assembly: GCA_964449275.1. Lineage (GTDB taxonomy): Bacteria > Planctomycetota > Phycisphaerae > FEN-1346 > FEN-1346 > JAUVZF01. The sequence continues at coordinate 20,773 of CAYVAM010000049.1, read as the reverse complement.
CTGGTTTGGCGACGGGACAACCGGCCGCCAGGTCATCTCGCCGCAGGTCTATACCGAGAGTGGACAGTGGGTCTTCGTTGCCGTCACCTTTAGCGCGGCAAGGAAAGCCGACCCGGAGAGGGGCGTCGAAGGCGGCCCCGGCCGCGTCACGTTCTACAAGGGCACCGCCAGGACGGCGGTCCGCGAAGTGGACCGTGCGGAGGCGCCCGACTGGCCTCCCGTCAGCGCCGCCGGACTTGGCCCGTTCACTATCGGCGCCCGCGCCGACGGTTCCCGCGCCTTCCAGGGGCGTCTCGACAACATCCGCATCCGTCACGCCTCCGACGGCACGCCCCCGACAAACACGCCCGTCCGAAATCTGCCCGCGGCCCGCGCCGCCTTACGGCCGGCCGACCCGTACCGGGCCGGCGTCGCAGACCTCGTGGACCTCGAGAGATTCCGCCGCACCGACCTCGGCAAGGCCGCAATCTCGCCCCCGTGACGCCGCGCAACAACCCCAAAAAACTTACCTGACCCCGCTTAGAGCTCGTCCGCAATTGAGTGCGTATCCTTTTGGCGAAACGGGGTTCCGGGCTGTGGTCGGATTTGAGGCTGTATGCCCCGGCAGGGGCAAACTGCGATGTAGCCACGGGCGCAAGCCCGTGGAACGGAAGGGCCGCGACCCCTTTTACGTTTTTCTCTTTTTCAGAGCCCCGTCAGGGGCGACTGGATCCCAATGAGCGACCGCACTGCCTCGCCTTTTCAATCGCCCCTGCCGGGGCTCCATGTTTGATTGGGCGCTTGCCACCACGGGCTTGCGCCCGTGGCTACAGCGCAGAGGCCGCTTCGCGGCTAACGGCACCGCACGCTGCTTCGTGGCTGGCTGTGATGGGCGCTGCTCAATCCGAGACATATTGCGGATCGTACTCGATGCCGTGACGCGCCAGAAGCGCGATGAACTCGTCCTCGAAGGTCATACGCTTGTGATGTTCGGCCTGGCGTTCGATGTAAGCCGCCACCTCGGGCACGTTGGACTTGCTGACGGTGAACGCTCCGTACCCGTCCTGCCATCCGAAGTCGCGTTCGCCGGGGAATGTTTCATGCACCCACTTCGACGAGAGCCCCTTCCATTTCCGCATGGCCTCCGCCACGGAAATGCTCGTGGGCAACACGATGAGGCCGTGAAGGTGGTTGGCGGTGCCGCCGATGGCGAGGGCGCCGCGGAATTCGTTCCGGGCCATGCCGCTCATGTACTGGTGCAGACGCTCGCGGAACGAGTCGTGAATCAGAGGGCGACGTTCCTTCGTGCTGAACACCACGTGGAACAGTAGGTTCGAGTAGGTGTGGCCCATGTGGGTTCCCTTCAGGCGCCCCTGGCGGGGCTTGATATGTTTGTGGGCGCATTCTACCACGGGCTTGCGCCCGTGGCTACAGCGCAATCTGCCCCTACGGGGCTGACGGCGCCATCGCAATTCGCCCCTACGGGGCTGACGGCGCCATTGCAATTCGCCCCTGCGGGGCTGACGGCGCCAGCGCAATCTGCCCCTACGGGGCTGACGGCGCCATTGCAATTCGCCCCTGCGGGGCTGACGGCGCCAGCGCAATGTGCCCCTACGGGGCTGACGGCGCGCCCTGGCTGAGGCACATCGCCGGATCACATCAGCAACAGGACCATCACACCCACGAGGGCGAGGCAGATGCCTGTGGCGAGCAGAAAGCCGACCCAGGATTGGGTGCTGGGTTTGACGAGGAACAGGCCGGCGGCGGTGCACAGGCGTTTCTCGGGCGGGACGGCTTCGTCGAGCGGCAGGTCGAGTTTCTCTTCCTCGCCGATGGGCACGTAGATCTTCCTGTAAAACTTTTCGATCACCTCGGGCTTGGGGGGCTTCGAGACCAAACTGCCGATGATGCCGAAGACCGTTGCCGCCGCCAGGGGAAGGCCGGTGGTGGCCACCTGGCCCATGTCGAGGACGTAGCGCGTCACGATGAACGTGGTCGCCGCGGCGATGGTGCTGGCGAACATGCCCTTGGAGTTCATCCGCCGCCAGAGGATGCCCATGCCGACCGAGATGCCCACCGTGGCGGTGAGTTTGAAGTAGTCAAGGATGGCCTTGACCACGCTGGCGCGCATCAGGTACGCGCAACCGAGCGCGGCGGCGATGACGATGACGCCCACGACCTTGGCCACCTTGACGCAGCGTTCCTCGTCGGCGCCCGGCCGGATGTAGGTCCGATAGATGTTCTGCGAAATCAGACCGGCCACCGTCACCTGGATGGCCGACCCGCTGCTCATGCCGGCCGCCAGCACGCAGGCGAGCATGATCCCCTGAAGGACGGGATGCAGGAGGTACCGGACCGAGTCGCCGAACGCCGCATCGGGTTGGACGCTCGAGCCTTTCTGAATCAGGAAGGCCAGCCACATCAGGGCCAGGAAGCACCAGCCCATGGTGCAGATGCGTTTCAGGATGTTGCCGTAGGTGAAGCCCATGCGGCCTTCCCACTCGGACTTCCCGGCGCCGCACACGGTGATGAGGTGGGGCTGGGCCAGCATGGAGAAGGGCGCGTTGATGGCCAGCAGGATCACCGCCCACAGGGAGAAACTCTTGGGGTCGAAGAGGCTGAGGTACGCGCCCTCCTCTCGGCCGAGGATATCGAGCGTTCCGGCCCAACCTTTGATCTCCGGCAAGTACAGCGCCACCGGGATGGCGATGAACGAGAGGGCGATGATCATGAGGCCCTGGACGAAGTCGGTTCGGATGGCCGCCACAATGCCGCCCCAGTAACTGTAGATCACAAAGACCGACGTAGTGATGAGCAAGATGCCGAAGAACCACGCCTCGGCTTCCGCTCTCGATTTGACGCCGCGCGCGACCCACGCTTCCTTCTCGACCCGGTCGGCGTCGGTGGCTTCCGTCTCGGCGCCGGCCGTCTGCGTCACCGTGGCCTTGCCCATCATGCCCTGGACGGTCCGCGTGGTGGCCAGCAGGACGCTCGCCGTCGCGATGGTCATCCCGGCGGTGGCGATGATGACGTAGAGGACGGTGGCGGGTCTGCTGAACCGTTCCTCGAAGTAGTCCGCCAGCGTCAGGTACCGCATGCGGCGGACCACCGGTGCGATGAGCCAGTAGAAGGGGGTGCCGAACATCCACATCCAGGAGACCCAGATGCCGGAGGCGCCGCTCCGGACGGTCTCTGCCGTGACCCCCGCCACGTCGCCGGGGTGCGTGCCGGCGCCGAAGGCGTGCATGACCATCATCGGGACGCCGAACTGGCGCCTGCCGAGCAGAAAGCCCTCGCTGCCCTTGGCCTCCCGCTTGCTCCACCACCCCAAAAGGAGCATGCCGACGAAGTACACGGTGACGACGATCCAGATGGAGTAGTGAAGGCCGAGAAGTTCCATATGCGGGTCCTTACAGGCGACTCGTACGCGGTTGTCCGTCGCTCACGGTCATTTCCACGTGGCCTTCGGCGGCGTTGCGTAATCTGCATACCGTGCGGCCACGTTGGCGGCCTTCTCGTCGCCCGCGTGGAAGTAGATGCGGTACCGCTGGGTCATTTCCTTGCCGGCCTCCACGGTGTGCTCGCCTTTCTGTTTGCCTTTGGTGAAGTGCTTGAGACCGAACGGGTTGGCCGTCAGCAGACCGTAGGTGCGGGCGTGCCAGGTCGTCGGGTGCCGCAGGTTGCCCGGCGCGTCGAAGATGGCGAAGCCGAGCGTCTTGCCGTCCACCGCGCCCGAGCAATCGACCCATGCGGCCTTCTTTCCCCAGGCGCCGCCGGCGGTCTCGCCGCTTGAGTTGACGAGCCTTCCCTTGCTGCCGCCTTTGCCGTCGGCGCGGAACTCCGGCCGCATCCGCGTCGCACACAGGCCGCCCTCCTTCGTGTCGCCGAACTTCACCTGCCCGTACTTCGCCTGGAACACGAGTTCCAGGTCCAACATGCGGGCCGTGTCGGGCAGCCGATAGACGCGGGCCGTTCGGACCTCGGCCATGACGGGCTTCTTGTCCACGGTGGTCCAGTCGAGGGTCTCGCGGAACATGCCCATGACCGGGCCGCTCACCACGGTCTCGAACGTCTTGTGGACGATCCATCCGGCCTTGCCGCTGATCGACCAGTTGTCCACGCCGTTGACGGCCCCGTGGGCCACGTAGATGCTCGTGTGGTGCGGGTGGTCCTTGGCGACGTTGTCGGGAATCTTCTCGGCGGTCAACGGGTACGGCCGGGTCATGGTAACCTGGCCGGGTCCGTAGACCGGGAAGAAGTACGGCCGGCGGAGTTGCTGGCCCGCTGGCTTCGGGTTGGTGAAAAGGTAGACCGTGAACGGCTTGCCCTCAATCTGGATGTCGATCGTCTGCGGACTGGTTCGCAGTTCAACGCCCTTGGCTTCGGCGCCGGCTGCACCGAGTTCGACCGTGTAGGTCAGCGTCTTCGTGGCGGGAAGGGCATCGAGTATCCACCACAGCCTGCCCTCGGTTACCTGGCAGGGGACCGCTTTGCCGCCGCTGGTCATCCTGGCGTTCGTGACGCCGGCGGGCGCCTCGACGCTCATCGGCACGTGGGCGCGGGCCTGTTTGCCTGCCTCGACGACGAGCGTTTTGGTGGCGGCTGCGGCGGCCGGACCGCACGACGCCGCAACCAGCAGCGCGGCGGCAATCACGAGGATACACGCGGTTCTGAACCGGACGGCGAGTTCCATGACGTTCTCCTGAGAACATTCCGCAGACACGAGGACCGGTTCACGATAGGCTTCGCCCTTGGCGCTGTCAAGCAATCCGTGTAGTCTGCCTGTACGTGTCGCTTGAACGGTTCGGCCACAAGTGGGAGACGTCGATTATGGATACGAGATTCAGCCGTCGTACAGCGTTGCGCGGGGCCGTTGCGGGCGCTGCCGCCGTCACAGTGCTCGGCAAGTCGGTCCTCGCTATGGCGGGGGCCGCCGCGCCGAAGCCCACGGACAAAGCCATCTGGCCGTTCTACGCCTTCGACAACTGTCTGCGGACGGCCCCCACCATTGAGGGCAAGGTCAAACTGCTCAAGGACCTCGGCTACGTCGGCATCGAGTACCAAATGAACCACAAGGGGTTGCCCGAGATGCTCGCGGCCCTCGACCGGCACGGCCTGACGCTGAACGCCGTCTACGCCGTGCCGTTCGTCGAGGATCCGCCCGACCCCGGCCTGCCGGCGTCCGTCAAACGGATGAAGGGCCGCGCCACACGCATCGAACTGGCCATCCGCAGCCGCACGTTCAAAAAACCGTCCGACCCCGCCGGCGACCGGAAAGGCACCGACCTGCTGAAGCACGTCAGCGACCTCTGTGCTGACACCGGCCCCGTCGTCTCGGTCTACCCGCACACGGGGTTCTGGACCGAGAAGGTGGAGGACGGCGTGCGCCTGGCGCGCCGCATCGGCCGCAAGAACGTCGGCACGAACTTCAACCTGGTCCACTGGCACTGGGTCAAGCAGGCGCGGCCGCTCGAGGACGTGCTCAAGGAGGCGGCGCCGCACCTGATGAGCGTCACCATCAACAACGGCACAACCAATGGCCGCACGATCTCTCCGCTCGACGAGGGCGACTACGACCTCGTGGGCTTCATGAAACTCCTCAAGAAGGTCGGCTACACCGGGCAGGTTGGCCTTCAGTGCTGGAGCGTGAAGGTGGCGTCGGAGGTGCACCTGGCGCGGTCGATCAAGCGCTGGCGCGAGATCGTCAAGGAGGCCCTGGCGCAGCGATAGCCGCGAACGTTGCGCGGCGGGTCTCCTGACCCGCCGCGCGGAGGCGTAGGAAGGTCACTATTCGAGCGCGGTGGGTCTCCTGATCTGCCCCGCAGGGGCAGTTGCGCTGTAGCCACGGGCGCAAGCCCGTGGAACGGAAGGGCCGCGACCCCTTTTACGTTTTTCTCTTTTTCAGAGCCCCGTCAGGGGCGACTGAACCTTCGACCTCCTTGTGCTTCCCCTGGACAAGGGCTGTTGCCGCGCCGTTTCAATCGCCCCTGCCGGGGCTCCATATCTCTCTGCGACGCTCCCACCACGGGCTTGCGCCCGTGGCTACAGATCAGTCCGCCCCTCCGGGGCGATCTTGTTTCGCCCGCGCCTCCTTCGGCTTGCCCGTGGGATCGACCACGTTGCGGACCTCGACCTTGCGCGGCGCGATGGCACGCGCGAGGTCCGGCAGGTCGTACCGCGTCAGGGCCGCCGGCACGATCTGGTTCAGTTGGTTCTTGCACAGCGGCGTGGCCACCACGTCCATCCACGACTCGATAGACCGCTCGACGGCGACGGCCTTCAGCCGCTCATCGAGCGCCGCCGCATGAAGCGCCACGGGCCCTCCGCCTTCGACGCCGACGATGCGCAGGTTCGCGGCGTCGATCTCCTTCCTTGCGGCAAGCACGTCGAGCGCCGCAAACACATCCTCAACGCGCTGTCCCAGCAGCGGCCGCCCGAGATGGACGCCCAGGTACGAGATCGAGTATTCGTTGTGCCAGTATCTTTTAGGTTTGGTTGGAGCGGTCTCGCCGTAACCGCGGGCGTCGATGGCCAGCACGGCGGCGCCGCCTTTGACGATCGTCTCGATGGCCCCGCCGGGTGCGGCGTCGGCCGCCTTGCCGCGACTGTCCACGTACAGGACGGCGGGCGCCTTTTTCCCGCCCGTCTGCGGCAGGAAGAGCAGGGCGGGTACGGGCACCTCGCCGGCGCGCTGGATGACGAGTTTCTCGATGCGCATGGCCTCGCGCTCGACCGTGCCGAAACGCTTGACGGTCGGCTTCTCCTTTATGTTGCGGATGCCCGCCAGACGCCGTACTTCCGCGAGGCACTTATCTTTCGGATTATCGTGCCAGAAGGCTTCGCGCTCGGGCGCCAGCGCCCTGGCCCGCGCGAGGTTCAGGTCCCAGACGGTCGTGCCCTTGAGGTCGTGGACGATCTGGCCGCTCTCGGTGACCTGGAGTTCGGCGTCCTCGCGGGTGGCAAGTTCGGGTTCGACCGCGGCATCGTCGATGCCCTGAAGCCATCGTCGCATCCATCGCAGGACGGCCTCGCGCCGCGGTTTCGAGAACCCGTGTTTGTCGGGGAACTCGAAGAGGTCCACTCGTTCTCCGTGGCCGAGGATGCTGTAGAGGCGTTTGGCCTCGCGGAAACTGGCCCACGAGCCGTCGATGTCGAAGAAATCGTGCGTCGCCGTCATAACGAGCGTCGGCTTGGGCGCCCGCATCGAAAGGTAATCGGCGTGGTCGATGCCGAGTTTGACCTGGGCGGTGATGTTCTGCTCGCCGTCCTGCGGGCCGATCGTCGCAAAGAGCCGCTCCAGCGACGTGATGTAGCACGACGGGGCGGCGGCATAGATCCGCTTGTCGGTGATCATCAGGTACGACGTCATCGTCCCGCCGCCCGAGTTGCCGGTGCAGCCGATGCGCTCGGCGTCCACCTCGGGCCGGCTGATGAGGTAGTCGATACTGCGGACGCCGTCCCAGATGCGGTACGTCGCGGCGCCCCAGCCGCACAGCCGCGCGCCGATATCGGTCAGCGTGTGTTCGGTGGTGCCCCAGATCTTCGGCTTGCCGTTGGAGTCGAGGAGTTGGCACCGCTCGCCCTGGCCGATGGGATCGTAACAGAGGACGACGAACCCGTGCCGCGCGAGCAGCATACTGATGCTCTGGTAGGCGCCCGACGCCTTGCCGTTCTTGCTGTGGCCGCAGGGCACCAGGACGCCGGGGTAGGGGGGCTTGCCCTCCTTCGGAATGTAGAGGTTGGCGGTGACGTGGTGGTTGGGCCGGCTCTCGTAGATGACCTTCTCGATGCGGTAGCCGGCGGCGTCGATCGTGCCGACGGTGCGGGCGTTCAGCGCGGCGCGTTCGGGGAACAGGCCGTTGGCGGCGATCCAGTCGGCGTACTGCCGTTTCTGACGCTCGACGATCTTCTCGGGCACATCGAGCGCCTCGACCTCGCTGCGGCGGGCGGCGAAGCACTTGTCGCACTCGGCCAGAAGGTACGTGCGGAGCGCCTCGCCGGGATTGGCGTCGGCCCCCAGGACCGACAGGTCGTCGGCAGGCCCGGCGTCGGCCGGTTTGGGTTCGGCGTCGGCCGTCCCCCGGGGCGCGATCACGATTGCCACGAGCAGCATACAGCATCGGAGCGAGTGCATGGGCGATCTCCTCCATCAGAACGCGCCGCGCAAGCGCGGCGGCTAACATCAGAACGCGCCGCGCAAGCGCGGCGGCTAACGAGCGTATTGCGACAATCCGGCCGGGTTGCCGTGCGACTACTTGCGCAGTTCCTCGAGGCGCACCTCGGCCCCGCCGCGCTCTTTGCTCAGGCCGGCCGCCGTCATGAACTCGAAGATCTCCAGCGTCTCCTGCGGATCGATGGGCGCCACACCCGTGTGGAAGAACTCGGCCATCACCTTCACCAGGCCGTCGTAGGAGAATCCTCCCTTGGTCTCGTGCTCGCCGTCGGTCCCCCAGATTTTGATGACCGGCTTGTAGTCGCCCTTCTTGACGCCGCGATAGACGCCGATGCGGCCGTCTTTCCATTTGCCGGTGGTGATGTCGAGGTTGCCCTCGGCCTTCCGCGACACGCTTACGCAGCCCCGTCGCATCACCGTGTACAGCGCCTCGCACCCGTGGACGCCGTACCAGAACAGGTCCGGGTGATGCGGTTCGACGTGGAAGGGCGACGAGCCCTGGACCTTGGTCACCTTTCCCACGCCGGGGTCGGTCCGCAGTTTCCATATCTCCGGCTGGAATCGCGAGCAGGAACAACTGAAAAACGGCGTGCCGGTTTGCTTCGACAGGCGGACGATCTCGCGGGCGTCCGCCAGGCCGGCCGTGAACGGCTTGTCGATGAACAGCCGCTTGCCGGCCTTCAGGACGGGCCGCGCCTGGGCGAGGTGCGGCCGGCCGTCTACGCTCTCCACGAGCACGACGTCCACCTTCGCGAGCAGCGCGTCGATGCTATCGACGATCTCGACGCCGTACTGCTCGCGCAGGGTCTTGGCGTACTTCTCCACGCGGTTCGCGCTGGACGGCAGGTCCGGACTGCCGCCCTTGAAGGCCGCCACCACCTTCACCCGCCACTCGGGATGCTTGTGAAAGACGCCGGTGAACGCCGGCACGTGCGACGTGTCGGTGCCGATGATGCCGGCACGCAGGTCTTTCGTGGCCCACGCCGGGCGTTCTTCCGCACGCAAAACCGAACACAGGGCCAGCACCAGAACCACCGACACGATTCTCACGCCCATCTCCTTTCGTGCCATCGCCCAGGCACAGCGTACCGCCTGGCGGAGCGACTGTCAAACCCATGCGGCGGTCGTGCTCCGCCGACGCCGCCCTGACGCCGTCCCGGCCGCGCAACAGGTTGACGCCATCCGGCGCCCGGCGGTATGCTATGCGTCGGAAACACGTGGCGTGCGGCCGGTGGTCCGTACGGGCAGCGCGGCTGCCGCAACGGCTTCGTCCCGAACGGCCCTGGGCGAGGTCCCCGCGTGAGACGGCAGGGCCGATTGAGGAGGTCGCGATGAGAGGTCTCAAATGGTTCGCACTCGTTGTGGGGTTGGCCGTGCTTGTTGCCGCGTCCGTCGAGGCCGCCGAGAGGGGCGGCAGGAGGGGGCGGGGCAAGGAGGCGGAGCAGAGCGAGTATGACCTGCTGGTCAGCGAGTGCAAACTCACCGACAGCCAGCAGACCACACTCAAGGCCAAGATCAAGGCCAGGGAAGATGCCGTGGCGGCCTGGAACACCGCTAATGCGCAGAAAATCAAGGCCGCCGAGGACGCTGTGACGGCCGCACGGTCCAGTAGCGAGGCCGATGCCAGGAAAACGGCCGGGGCAGCCATGAGGGCCCTGGTGACCGAGCGAGTGGCGGCCACCGCCGCCGCCGATGCCGCCATCATCACCATCCTGACACCCGAGCAGAAGGCGGTCTGGGAGGCGTTCAAACTGTATCAGAGCGTCATGAGGCGGTACAGAAAGGTCGAACTCACCGAAGAGCAGTCCGCAAAGGTCAAGGCCGCCTGTGCCATCGCCTCCAAGGAACTCAGTGCCATCGAGGGCGATGCGGATGACAAGACTGCCAGGAAGGCCAAATCGGCCATTGAGGCCAAACTTCGGTGGGCGATTGAGGCCCTCGTCTTTACGCCGGAGCAGCGGGAGACCGTCGTGAGGAAGCCCCGTGGCAGCAGGTGAGCCTGTTGCACGAATCGCGCGGCGGCCTTCCCAGGCCGCCGCGCTATCACTTGCCCGGATCGGCGGGAAGTTGACAAAGTAGCGGTAGGCGCTCTGCGAGGCCGCCGGCAAGTAGCCTGATGGCCGCGCGGCGGGTGTCAAGCGCGTGGGCTGCGCCCATTGCGTGCCAACACATGCGGCGGGCGCAATAAGACTTACGTCAAATTGCCGTTCGCCGGAACCCCCGAAAACGCGCTTTTTTGGGTCCGAATCTGCGTTTCTGGGCCGCCAGGGGCGATTGGGCCGTTTTTTGTTAAGATAGGTAAGGCAAAACTTTCGCCGTTTTCGTCCTTTTTTGTCCTTTTTCGTCTTTTTTCGTCCTTTTTGCTCCTTTTTGATCCGTTTTTGAGGCGTTTTCAGGGGAGCAAAATTGATGTAAGTCACCCATGCCAAAATGGCAGGCCGGACGGGAGGCCGCAAAGGCCCCAAAAGTTGTTAGAACTCTAACAAAATCGAGAGAGGCGCCGGATTTTGTTAGAGTTCTAACAAAATCGGGGCAAAACGGCAACGGCCTTGAACCTGCCAGGCCCGTTCACGGGCCTTGGCCCGAAGGGTATAGGCCAGGGCTTTTAGCCCTGGTCAACGGTGCTGCCACGATACCATTATCCTGGATCAGGAAGCAGCCCGCTTCAGCGGGCTTCTCGTCGCGGGCCGGCTGCCGAGGAATGTGCCAAGAGTAAGCCCGCTGAAGCGGGCTGGGATGGGCAGTAGAAGGGACGGGGGCCCTCGTGGACCCGGCCCAAAGGGCCGGGCCTATACCCGCTTCGCGGGGACGAAGACCCGTAAACGGGCCTCATAAGCCCGCGGCCGGGGCGCGCGCCGGCCTGCATTGGGACGCAGCATGATCGCCGGGGCACGCGCCGGCGTACATTCGGAGCATGATTGCCGGGGGGCGCGCCGGCCCTGGGCGGACGCGGGGAGGAGGGAGAGGGCGCGGTGTGAGGGAGAGCCGGGGCGCGACGATGGTCACAGGTGGCCGGGGGGTTGAACGGTTACTGGAAAATCCACTTCGGCAGTTCTCCGTCGCCCGTCTTCTCGCCTTTCAGCAACCAGCCGAGATTGAATCGCGCCACTTTTGACCCGCCGCTTTCGAAATGGAGATAGATCCAGCCTTCACTCTTCGTTGCCGGCCGTCCCGCGGTGAGCGAGGAATAGGCAAAGCCGCCTTCATGGACCAGTCGCTTCAGGGGCCATGTTTTCCCGCCATCGAAACTGGCCCAGACCGTCCCGTGGTTGCGCCCACCAGGGCTGTCGCAGTTGCTGTAGAGCAGAATGTCCCTGCCGCTGACCGGCAGGCGCACCAAGCCTCCCATGCATCCGTAGTTTGTGTTCTGCGGCCCGTCGGGCAGGGTCTCAACGATCCGCCAGTCAGTCCACGTCTCGCCGCCGTCGGCGCTCCAGGCGCAGCGCCTGCGTAGAGGCGGCTTGTTCTTGTTCCAGTGCGAGCGGGAGTTGTAATAGAGTCGGCCGTCAGACAACCCGGCAACCGCCGCTTCACCGGTTCCCATCTCCGCAAAGGGTTTGCTGGTATTCCAGGTTTTCCCGCCGTCGTCACTGTATATGGCTGTGGTGTAATGCTCCGGCCATTTACTGCGATGGTTGCGGCCCGCGTAGTGGCGCGCCGCGCGTATGAGTCGTCCGGCATGCTTGCCGTGTCGCAACGTGATGCCCGCCTCATTCATGTGCATGGAAGGTACGTTGCCGTTTGCGTCCTTGTGAATGACCGTTTTCTCGGCCTTCCAGGTCTTGCCATGGTCTTTACTGCGGTATACGGTCAGCGGGGCCGGCGGATGGTGTTTCTCAACGAAGGCCAGGATGTCTCCGGTGGTCTCGTCCACGATGGCCCCGCCACCCTGGAATCCCTGGCCGACCGTGATTTCGGGACCCCAGGTCCGGCCGCCGTCTTCGCTTCGGCGGACCTTGACGCCTCCCCAAAGGGCCAGGACCGTACCGTCAACGGCCACCAGCGTGTTCGGGAATCTCCCGCCCTTGAAGACCTGCTGCATATCCAGGTTCGGCTCGCCCAGAAACGGTTCGATCTTCCCCTCGGCCGGATGTCCCGCGGCGGTCATCGGAATGTTCTTACGCGGCGTCCCCCCAAGAGGAGGAGGCGCCGCCGCGGCGACCGTCGCCAAAGCCGCAAGGCCCAGCGCCGCCATCCAAACCGGGAACAAGCCGCTTGAGCGTCTCATTGTGTTTCTGGTCACTCTGGGTTTCTCCTTCATTGCTCTGACACGGCCCTGCATGAAGCGCTTCAACGTGTTCAGGCCGGACCCGGGAGCACTCCGGCGAGAGGCGTCAGGGCCGACGTCGCGAGTTGTCGGGCCGAAGCGGCCGCAGCGCGCCCTCTTGGCGTCGTCTGGCTATTCGCCGGGGGCCGGCATCGGCCGGAAGTCCGGGTCATCTTTCCACTTGATATTCTTCTTGCCCCTGTGCGTGCCGTAGTACGAAGCGTTGGAGTCGATCCAGGTGACGAACCTGATGAACTCCTCGCGAGTGAGATTCGCTTTGCAGGGTGCCTTGCGAATCCGCTCGACCAGCCGGCTCCGGTGTGACCCGAACGTCAGCGGCTGCTCGGGGGCGACATTGGCGGCACCATACCCGTCGTTGAGGTGGCTGACCAGTCCCTTGTCGATGAAGTTCTCGTAGGAGCGGTCGTACAGTTTGGTCAGTTCACCGGAGAGGTCCAACTCGCCGCGGGGGGCTTTGCCGCCGTGGCAGCCGACGCAGTGCTTGTCTAAGATGGGTCGAATATCCCGGGCGTAGTGTACGGTGTGAGGGCCGGTGTCGCCGGGCTGCGGACGGAGCGTTTCGGCTGGGCGCCTCAAGGCCATGGGGCCGGCGGGTTTCAGCGGCGGTGCAGACGTTCGGTATTCATGGCACCCGATGCAGGACCTCTTCTCGCCCGGCATCAAGTTCAGGAACGTTCGCATCCGCTGCAATTCCATGTAATTCTCATCCAGCGCCTGGAAGAAGAGGTTCTTCTCGGCCGGCACGGTAAAGTGGGCGGATCCGTCTTCGTGGACGGTGGCGATCCCGTGGGTCTTCTTGATGTTGACGTCGCACCGAAGGCTGACCGCCGATGCCTGCAAGCCCGCGCCGTCGCCCTGCTGACCCGACCGCCACCCGTCATCCCAGGACACGCCGATGGCTTCCATCACCCGCAAGTACTTGACCCTTCCGCGCCGGATCCCCGTCATCCCCTGGTACACGTCCTGCATAAACAGCGTGCCCAGTGTCTTCTGTTCCGTTTCGTGCCGCTTGGCGACCCGGGGAATCACGGCGGGCTTGCGGCGCGGCCGCAGGGGGGTAGGCTGGAAGCAGGAGATGTTCGGGTCCCGGTAGAGTTCGGCGCGATTGCCCCACGCATCCAACACGTAGATCCCGTAGCCCGTTGGCTCGTGGTCTCTGGAATGGGGATTGTAGGAGACGAGGAAGCACTTCTCCGACAGCGGATAGGGCTCCTTGAAGTAGCCGAACGTCCGTCCGCTTCGATGAGGGCTCATGCCCGGATAGCCCAGTTCGGGCGTGATGTTGGTCATCGCTGCCGGTGTGCGTCGGCTGATGCTATCGTCGACCAACACGACAGGGCCGACGGACAGCCCACAGTGCGGCGCGCCGATCGTCACGATTCGGTTGCTTCCGGGTATGCTGCGCGCATCGATCAGCCCGGCCGGCAGGATGATGTCGTTCTTATACACGTGATCCGAATAGATGCCGTCCGGATGCATCGACCAAAGACTCTGCACGTTGCCGAAACCCTTGTCGACGTACTCCCAGCGCGTGTAGATGACCCGGCCGTCGCCCATCACGCTGGGCGCCATCTCATTGACCGGCCCCTCCGAGACACAACGGAGGTTCCCGCCGTCGGCGTCCATTAGGTACAGTGACGTCACCGTGGAAGGAAAGCAGAAGACCCTCCGCTGCGGCCGCGTGGACGTGAACATGATCTTGCCGTTCGGCAGATAGATCGGGTCGCAATCTTCAAAGCGATACTGCTCCCCGTAGCAAGCCTTGATCTTCGACTCTTCCGGATCGTCGGAGGTCCGTTGCCGCAGGCCCGTGCCGTCGATGCCGATCTCGTAGATTCGGTAGCCCTGGTTCTTCGCCCTCTTGTAAGCAAAGATCACCTTCTTCGCATCGAACGAGAGGTCGAAGCGACCGAATAACCCGCCAGCCAGTTGCGGCGCGATCTCGGTGATCCGGCCGTCCGGAGCCACCGGTGAGAGGATGCAGAGATTGCCGCCCATCGTCTTGCTGCCGTCCCAATGGTCGCTGTAGATGTGGCTGGACGAGTAGGTCATCCGCTTGACGAACAACAGCCTCTCAAAGTCCAGCAGCGGATGGGACAGCAGGGCACGCCGCCGAAGGGACGCCAACGCGTCGTCAATCTCCTGTCTCTGTTCCTGCGTGCCGCCGCGGGCCGCCGTCTGTCTCTCTTCCATCGAGTCCAGTTGTTCGAGGTACTGCGGTCCGTTGGGGTATCGCGGGCCGAAGTTCGCGATCACATCCTCAATGGCCAGGCGCAACGTCGCGACGTTCACACTGCCCGGCGGCAGAAAGGCCGTGCGATAGACGGCCGGGAGCCTGGCGATCTTGGCGCTGAACACCGCCGGTTCCCGGGCCGGCTCGCGGCGTGTCTTCTGCGCCCCTTTGCTCGGCGGGAGCCACAAGGCCGAACCGGTCGGCGTCCAGCCCTTCGGAAAGGCGACCGGTGACTCCAGCCGCAACGCGAGCACGTCGGGTCCCGGTCCGTTGCGCGTGAGTTTCAGCGTGTGCCGGCCCTTGGTGATCGACATCTTGGCGGCCTCTTCCCACTGGGCGCCGTAGCGGTCCCACGTGCTCTTGGCCGGGACATAGTACGGATTGCGCGTGTGGAGGGAGACGGGAGTGCTATACGGATGCGGCTGCGCCGCGCGGGTTACGCTCGTGCAGCACGCGGCCTCTTTCCGCCCGTCGAGCCAAAACTCCAGCGGTCGCGGCTCGGTGGCTACGTAGCGAATGTGAAGCGTGTAGGTCGCGTCGACCGGGAAGTCGACGTCGTATTCGACGCCCCAGGGTGCCTGGCCCCCGTCGGCCGCCACGAGTTCGGGATAGACGTCTCGATAATCGGCGTAAATGTACGGGTTCGCGTAGACCTTGGCGTTGCCGCGATCGAAGGTCCAAGCGGGAATCTCGAAGGACCCGGCCGGCTTCGGCTTCTCGGCCCCAACCGCCGGCGACGCAATGCTCCAAACCGCAAGACACGCCGACGCGAACGCCATGGCCGTCAGCGGCCGACATCGCTGGAACAGGGACGGTTCGATCTTCATTGCAAGCCCTTTCGCAAGCACACGACGTTAGGGCTCATTGTACCCGGGATTTCCCAGATAGGCTCGCGCCCACGACCACCGTGGGCTTTGTCCGCGATTCCAGCACGGTCCCGGGAGATCAACAAGATCGTCCCCGGTCCCAGCAAGGGGAGGCGAATTCACATCGTAAGCCTGATCGCCGGGGCGCGCCCCGGCCTACATTCGGACGCAGGATGATCGCCGGGGCGCGGCGCCACATTCAGGGGACTCTGGTGCACGCGCGGACTCAAATCAAGTTACGCGTCGCCGGATTCGCCGGCGCCGAACCCCACTACCTGTCCTCCTCCATGGTGCTGTAGCCAAGGAACACGGCGACGTCCTTGATGACTTGCCTCAGGTCGCCAAGCGTGGCCGTCCGATGGATACCATAGGCATCGGGGGAGGAGTGCTTCTGTATGTTCCTCACATTATTGACTCTGGAAACCAGTTTGGTCCTGCACAATATGTTATCAATGCGGTCATGGTCATATACAGACCGCGCGCTGACCACCTCGCCGACGTTAAAGCCGATTTTCTTGTGGAGGACGTACATCTTCCAGAACGTGACGGGTTCGCCTTCCGGCCATTCCACCTGGAGCCCGGTGGACGAACCGGGCTTCAGCGTGTTCCTGAGCGGGCTCTCCGCGTGCGTCTTTATCATGTAGTCAACAATCCTGTCGTCGCCGTACGGATTGACGGGGGCCCCGCAATGGGTAAGGATGGCAACGCGATTCGCCGGGTCGATGATCAGGTCGCCGAGCATACTGGGCCTGCCCGTAAGGAAGTAACCCAGAAGTTGGGTGACGATTATGTTGGGGTAATTCTGACACACCGCCTGTATGCCCCTCGTCTTGAAGCCACATTCAAGGCCGAGGCCCGGCCAGAAGCGATCTCCCTTTTTGTTCAACGTTCGTATATGAGTAGAGACCGCGTTGCAGTTGTACTTCTTCCTTAAGGCTTCAAAGGCCAGATACGCCCTGGCCGTCTTGGTTATCTCGGACCTTGCGGCCTCGACCCGTTTGGCCTGCCGAATCCACGCTTCCGAAATCTTTTCCGCTTCCTGCACATCGGTTTTTTCATACGCCTCGAAGAACTCCTCGGGCGATGCCGTCACCAGCGTGACCCCCAGCGAATCCCTCAGCGCTTCGGTGTAAACCTTGTTGTAGTCCTTCGGCATGCGCCTGTGGGCATCGCCCTGATAGTCAACGCTCGCAATCGTGCCGCGAGACACAACGAGAACCCGTGATTGCTTAAGTTTCTGCATGGCCTGTATCAATTTGATCTTGTACACGAGGTCTTGAAACATGGCTGAGGAAACAGACGAATCACAGAGGCTCATTCTGTCGAGTTCCGCAGTCAACACCCTGCCCTCCGTGTAATCCGGCCCTCCGACCGGTACGCTTTCCTCCTCTCGCCCGGTGGCGAAAAGTTTGTAGGGAAAGTTCATGAACTCAAACAGGTTATACACCGCAATGGTGGGCAGTCCCGAGAAGGCGAGGCTATAGTCTCTGCTACGCCCGCCCCCGCTCCCGACACCGACAAGAAGCACACCGTCCAGTTCCTGCTTGCGCTCCTGCAGTTCTTTAACGACCGCTGCCGGGCTCGTGCCACGTTTGGTCACGTCTTTGGCGATGAAATTCACCCCGGGGCACCCGGTCTTGAGTTTCTCCAGGAGTTCGTCATTCGTCGTAAACAACTCCGGCTTGACCGCCGCACCGGGACCTGCATGGCCGCGGCTAAGAAAGACGGTGTAAATGGCGGCCGTCTCTGCCGTTTTCGCCTCCGGCAATCTGCACTTGCTCATATCTCTCTCTAACACAAGTTGCTGTACAGGTGTCGGCCCCCGTGTGCGTTGGCGCTCGGCACAGCCCTGGGCTGCCACCACAAGCCCTACAAACAGGAGGATCAGCGTGAAAGAGGGCGCCTTTTGCGTGAATCTCGCTCTTGCCATTTCGGTTCTCCTTTGAGCCTGTTACATGAACACCCATGACCAAATTGCGGACACGCAATACTTATTCCCCACATCCTCGCGTCCGCTGGAAGATCTGTTGCGGCACGGCCGCGGCCACCACTCGTGCCATGCGGCTCATGCCGCCAACCTACCGCCCCCGCCGCCCCGCGTCAAGACCAGTCAAGGTGTGTGTCCTGCCCGCAGGGCAGAAAAAAAGGCGCCCGGGCGGCCGGCCGCCGAAACGTCCGCCACCTTCAGGACCCACCGAAAACATGGGTAACGTCCCCAGGTTTAAAATGCGCGTGGGTGCAGAGCACCCACCCTACTTCCCGCCGAGGGAGAAGAGGTGGGAGAGGGTTCGCAGGTACATAACACCATCCGCAACGGCGGGGGTGGCGTAACTCTTTTCGCCTAACGGCACGCGGGCCAGGACCTTGAACTCGTCCGATGCGGCCAGGACGACCACTTCGCCTTTGCGCGAGATGCAGTAGAGGCGGCCGTCCACCCAGACGGGGGAACCGTAGTAGAACCCGCCGACGCGCTCGCTCCAGATGACGTCGCCGCCGGCGACCTTGCGGCACTCGACGCGGACGTCGTCGTGCCAGAGGAACAGGCGGCCGTCCTTCACGATGGGCGTCGGCACCAGGGGCACCGGCCGCTTGAGTTGGTAGATGACTTTCGGCTCGATGCCCCGCTCGCGCGATCCCGGCCGCACCGCTACGTAGAGGGAGCCGCGAACGCCGTTGCCGTACCCGGCAATGACCAGGCCGGGGGCCGTGACGGGCGAGCCGACGCACCGGTCGCGGAAGATCTTATCGACTTCCCAGTTGACCTTACCGGTGGCAGGGTCCACCGACGTGATGCCGTGGGCGGTGCTGGTGACGATGAGTTCGGCCGGTCCGCCTTCGGGCCGGTAAAGGCACGGCACCGAGTAGGCCGTCAGGCCCGTGCGGCGCGGGAGTTCCCATCGGGTGCGGCCGGTCTTGCGATCGACGGCGACCAGCGAACTCTTTCCGACGGGCCGGCGGCGGGAGCGGTCGCCCGGCATGCGGTTCATGTCCTCCTGGTCATTCGTCAGGACCACGAGGTCGCCCACGATGACGGGCGAGGCGCCGCTGCCGTGCGCTGCCACGATGGGCCCGAGGTCGCGCCGCCAGACCTCCCGGCCATCGGGGTCGAGGGCCAGGAGGACGATCTCCTTCGGAGTGCTCCACGTGACGACGATGCCACCGGAGTCGGCGGCCGGCGTGGCGCTGGCATAGCAGTTGTCGCGGTGCTGGCGGAACGTCTCGGAAGGGTACTCGCGCCGCCACAGGGTGCGGCCGTCGGCCGCGTCGAGGCAGAGGATGATCCGCGCGGCGTCCTCCCCGATGCCGCACGTCAGGTAGAGGCGCTTCCCCCAGAGCACGGGCGAGGAGTGGCCGGTGCCGGGCAGTTTGATCTTCCAGTTGTAGTCGGCGTCCGTCCAGGTGACGGGGACCGTGGTGGCGCGGGAGATGCCGGTGCCGTTCGGTCCGCGGAAACGGCTCCACTCACCCTCGTCGGCGGCCGAGACGGACGAGACGGCGAGCGCGACGGCGGCGAGCGTCAGGATGCAGTGGCGCATTGGGCACTCCCCGAAGCGGCGCGACATCGGTTTTGCGCGGTAGTTCTCCGCAACCACCGGGCTTCCCGCGCGATTATCGCGGCAGGTGCGAAGTCGGGCGAGGCGTGCCTCGCACCTGCGGGAGCGGCGGCTGGCGGCTACCACACGCGTTCGACCCAGCCGGTGTCGATGCGGGCGGCGTTGAAGTCGGGGTTGGACATGATGTCCAGATGCAGCGGCACGGTGGTCTGGACGCCTTCGACGACGAATTCGGCCAGGGCCCGGCGCATGGTGGCGATGGCGGCGGCGCGGGTCGGCCGGTGGACGAGCAGTTTGGCGATCATCGAGTCGTAGTGTGGCGAGATGGTCCATCCCTCGCAGCAGTGGGTATCGACCCGGACGCCCGGCCCGCCCGGTACGCAGAACCGCTCGAGGATGCCCGGCGACGCGCGAAACTCGTTGAAACAGTCCTCGGCGTTGATGCGGCACTCAATGGCACAGCCGCTCTGCCGGATGTCCTTCTGGCGGAACGCCAGCCGCTCGTCGGCCGCCACGCGAATCTGCTGCTGCACCAGGTCGATGCCCGTGACGAGTTCCGTGACGGGATGCTCGACCTGGATGCGTGCGTTGACCTCGAGGAGGTAGAACTTTTCGTCGCGGTCGACGAGGAACTCGACGGTTCCGGCGCCGGTGTAGCCGGCCTCCCTTGCCATGCGGATGGCGGCGTCGCACAGTTTGCCGCGCGTGCGGTCGCTGATACCGGGCGCGGGCGACTCCTCGACCAACTTCTGATGCCGCCGCTGGAGCGTGCAGTCGCGCTCCCACAGGTGGATGCAGTTTCCGTGCCGGTCGGCCAGGATCTGGACCTCGATGTGGCGTGCGTCTTCGAGGTACTTTTCGAGATAGACGCGGCTGTCCTTGAAGGCGGCCTCGGCCTCGCTCTGTCCCTGTCCGACGGCGTGGGTCAGGCTGATATCATTGTGTGCGACTCGCATACCCCGCCCGCCGCCGCCTCCCGCCGCCTTCACGATGACCGGGTAGCCGATCTCGTGCGCCAGGCGGAGCGCCTCGTCCACGTCGTCGAGCGCCCCGTCGGATCCGGGGATCGTGTAGATCTTGGCGTGGCGTGCAAGTTGCCTGGCCTCGACCTTGTCGCCCACCCGCCGCATCGCCTCGACGTTGGGGCCGATGAACTCGATGTTGCACGAGCGGCAGACCTCCGCAAAATGCGGATTCTCGGCCAGGAACCCGTAGCCCGGATGGATGGCGCCGACGTCGGCCACCTCGGCCGCCGAGATGATGCGGGCGATGTTCAGGTACGACTGGGCGGGCGCGGCCGGGCCGATGCAGATGGCGTCGTCGGCCAGGTCAATGTACCGTGCGCCGCGGTCGGCCTCGGAATAGACGACCACCGCCTCGATGCCCATCTCCCGGCAGGCCCGGATGATGCGCAGGGCAATCTCGCCGCGATTGGCCACCAGGATGCGTGAGAACATGCTCTCTCCCCGGCCCGCTAACCCTACAACGCTACTTCGCCTTTTTGTCCGCCTGGTGGCCTTCCCAGACCACCAGTCTGTAGGGTGCGTGCTCTGCACGCACCGTCTTGCAACTCTTTGCCCAAATCTGGTGGGTGCACAGCACCCACCCTACATCTTCCCAGGCCATCAGGAACAGGCATAAACTGCGTTCGCGGCGGCCTGGGAAGGCCGCCGCGCGGAA
>CAYVAM010000048.1:2942-25189 GCA_964449275.1 uncultured Anaerolineales bacterium | reverse complement strand
CCGTAGTCGGCGATGGAGGCCGCCGGACGCGACGGACCGCCCGTGTCGTTCTCGGCGAACAGGCGGCCCACGGTCTGCACGTCGTCCTGGAGCGATACCCGGCGCGACGCCGTCTTCATGGCGGCCAAGTTCCCGCCGTACTGGAGCCACTGATCTTTCACCTGGGCCCGTCCCCTGAACACAGCACCCAGCGGCTCGGCGAACATGGCGGCCGCGCCGGGGCCGATCAAGAGCAGGTTCCCGCCGCGCTGGACGTAGGCCAGCAGTTCCTCCTTGAACTCCGCCTCCAGATACGCCCACTCGGGCACGATGATGATGGGATAGTCGTCCATGCGGCCGGCGAGGTGGTGTTCCATCGCGATCTCGACCGAGTAATGCAGCCCGAGAAGGCACTTCAGGATGCCTTTCAGGGGATCGAGTTGTCCGCTCCACGGTCTCAAGAGGTCCGGCCCCATCCGGTAGTAGGCCGCACCGGAGTACAGGAGGGCCACCTGCGGTACAGGCTCGGCGCGGTGACAGAACGGCTGGCGCTCGCGGCAGAAGCCGGCGACCTCGGCCATGACGTCCATCTGCCAGTCGTAGATGGAGCCGTCGCGCTTCTGCTGGAAGTAGACCTGGAACCCGCCGCCCAGCGCCAGCACGACGGCCGCCTCCTGTTGGAGTTGGGCGACGGACTTCGTGCTGGGGCACGTCTCACCCGGCTTCGCACTGAAACTCCACGCCATCAGGTCCCACGGCAGGCCCTGGCCGGCCATGCAGCGTGCCTCCAGACGGGCGGAGTTCACGCTGTCGGTCGGCGAGTAATCGCCGGAAAGGAAGTCCACGTTCGCCGAAACGGGCTCCGGCATGAACGACGAGAACGCCCAGTTGCTGGCAATCTGGAAGTCCCGCCGGTGCGCGTGCATCTCGTCCACGTAATGGCGGAGGTAGTTGCGGAACCCTTCGCGGCAGAACTCGGCGAACGCGAACCACCGCTTGTCGGTCGGGTCGCGCAGAACCGTGCGAATGCGCGTCTCGCGGCAGAACGCCTCGAGCACCACCTTGCCGTAGTCCGGCTCAAGCGCCCAGCACTCGCCGTCCACCCACACGCCGTCCACGTCGTACACGTCGGCCAGTTCCTTGAGTTGCGGGAGCAGGAGTTCGTCGACGTACGGGCCGAAGACGGAGGTGTTCTTCTTATCGCGCCGCCGGTTCGGCCCGACGCGGGCCCACGCAGGATAACGCTTGACGGCCTCGCCGTCCTGGACGCCGGAGTAGTGCACGTACAGGGCCACGCCGCGCGCCGCCGTCACGTCGCGCCAGATCTTCAAGGGGTCACGCACGAAACCCGGCGCCGGGTGGCCGACCTTGGTCGGATACGACGAAAGGCCGGGGTGTCCCTTACAGTCGCACTGAATGTAATCGGGCCGAACGCGTTTGATGATGTTTCGGACCATCTCGCGGGTGACGTTCCTGCCGATGCGTTTGCAGTCGTCGTCCGCGTGGAAATCGAAATGGACGCCCAGGAAACTCTTGGACCGCTTCAGCCGCTTTCGCCGTCGCCTGGCGCCCATGTCTTGGTGTTCCTTCCCCCGCACGGTCGGCCGCACACGCCCCTCTCAGCCCGGCGCCGAAGCCCTTCGGAGCGGGCGCCTCGGAGCACACGCATCATACGTGCACGCGAAGCGTACGTCCACAGAATGCCGGGGAGTCGGCGTAACGCCTCCGTGGCGGGCGGGCCGGCACGTCGCGAGCCGTAGCAGTTACAAAGCGGCTCATTTTTCGCTTGACCTGTCGGGCAACCGGGGTAGAACCGCATCATATTGTGGCGGCTGAGCACCGTCGCGGTTGGGAGGGCTGTCGTGGCGAAACCCGCCCAACCTGCTTGGACATCCTCATCTCTTACGCGAAAGGAGCGGACATGGCCAACGGGAAATTACCAGGTTACCTTGCATCTGCCACGCCGAATCCCGCCGCAAACCGGGCCCCGTGGTACAAGAACACCGCGCAGACGTATGCGGGGATCATGCTCTGGTTCGTCTTCTGGCAACAGGTTCCGGTGCTCGCGGAACTGGCCAAGGACACCGGCATCAGTGCGTTTGCCGGCGGCGCCCTGGCCCAGGGGTTGGGCGTGGCGTTCCTGGGGCTGATTATCGCGGCCCTGATCTGCCACTTTCTCTTCTACCTGGTGCCGGGCCTGCTGGGCATGCAGACGGGCCTGCCCCTTTACATTGTGGGAACCTCGACCTACGGCGCGCAGGGCGGTTTCTTGATGCCCGGCGTTCTGATGGGCGCGCTCCAGTTCGGCTGGCTGGCGGTCAACGGGTACTTTGCCGGCTTTCTGCTGTGCCGGCCGTTCTTCGACGATCCCAGCCAGGTGTTCGGCTCGGTGCCTCACGCCGTTGTGGCGTCGGCGTGGATCGTGCTGGGCGCGTTTATCGGCGTCAAGGGCATCCAGTACGTGGCCAAGGTGGCGACGTTCATGCCGCTCATCCCGCTGGTCATCCTGATTATCCTGTTGGTCTCGACGGTGGGCGGCGTGGCGGACTTCGACAGCCAGACCCTCGTCGAGGCGGGCAAGGAGTTCACGCCTGAGGGCGGCGAGGCGGTGACGGCCGCGGCGCCGCTTAGCGTCTTCGGCATCATCGCCCTGCTCTCGACCTACGTCGTCGGCTTCTTCGCGACGGCCGGTGCGGCGGGCACCGACATCGCCTCCAACAACCGCGACGCCAAGGACGTCCAATTGGGTGGTTTGGCCGGGATTGCCCTGGCCACCATCGTCGCCGGCGGACTTTCGCTCCTTATCGTCGCCGGCGCCTACGGCGGCGGCATCGTGTCCTCCGGCATCGTGCAACCCACCGTGCTGATGGAAGCCATCGTTGGCAAGGAGACCGCGGGCGTGCTGTGGTATCTGCTGGCCATCGCGGCCTTCCCGGCGGCGTGCTTCTCGTCGCTCATTGCGGCCAACAGTTTCAAGGCCACGCTGCCGAAGGTGCGGCCGCTTTACTCGTGCGGCCTGGGTGCAATCGTGGCCATCGTCCTGGCCGTCACCGGTTGGGCCGGCGACGCGATCTGGGTCTTCTCGGTCATCGGCGCCTCGTTCGGGCCGGTATGCGGCGCGATGGCGGCCGACTACCTCCTGGCCGGACGCAAGTGGCCCGGACCCCGGGCCGGCTTCAACTTGGCCGGCTGGATCTCGTGGGTCGCGGGCTTCGCCGTCGGGGCGGTCGAGTTCATCGCGAAGATTCCGGGCCTGGAAAGCGTTTCGGGCACGGTCCCCTGCCCGCCTGTGGCCGCCTTCATCGTCGGCTTCGTCCTCTACGTCATCCTGGCAAAGGTCGGCCTCCAGAGCAAGACCCTCGAGATGCCCGTTGCTGAAGCACCGCAGGGGGCCTGAGCCGCAGTTCAGACGTTGCAGATACAGACCGAAATCGGGTCGTGGCCCGTCGAAAAAGGCGGGCCATGGTCCGGTTCTGCGCGACACTTGACATCGGCAGCGCGGTTCAGTATGATGGCGGCCAGGAGGATTCGCGCCGCTCCCGGGCACTGCGCACCTAAAACATGATCGAGGAGAAACGATGAACCGCAAGAACTCTTTCACCCGCCGCAGTTTTCTCAAGAGCGCTGCCTCGGCCGCCCTCGTCGGCCCGTACGTCATCACGTCCGACGCCCTCGGCCGCGACGTGCGTCCGTCGCCGAGCAACCGTGTCGGCATGGGCGGCATCGGCGTCGGCGGACGCGGCGGAGGCCACATGCGGGCACAGGCCCAGTTCCCCGACGTCCAGGTCCTGGCCGTCTCCGACGTGGACAAGAACCGCCGCCTCAAAAACAAGCAGTACATCGAGGGACACTACTCCAAGGTCCTCGGCACGACCTACGCCGGCTGCGACGATTACGCCGACTTCCGCGAACTCCTCGACCGCCCCGACATCGACGCCGTCGTCCTCGGCACGCCCGACCACTGGCACGGCCTGGGAATCGTCCTGGCCGCCAAGGCCGGCAAAGACATCTACTGCGAAAAGCCGATGGCCTCAGTGATCGGCGACGGCCGCGCCGCCGCCGACGCCGTCCGCCGTTACGGCCGCGTCTTTCAGACGGGCAGCCAGGAACGTTCCCGCGACAATTGCCGCTACGCCTGCGAACTCGTCCAGAACGGCCGCGTCGGCAAGATCCACACCATCAGGACCTTCCTGCCGACCGGCAACAAGCACTCCGGCGCCACCGGCCCGGAGCCGATTCCGGACGGCTTCGACTACGAGACGTGGCTCGGCCCCGCCCCGTGGCAACCGTACCACCACCGGCGGTGTCACGGCTCGTTCCGGTGGATCCAGGACTACTCGGACGGCGAACTGACGGACCGCGGCGCACACGTCAACGACATTGCACTGCTGGCGGCAGGACCGTTCCTCAAAGGGCCCGCCACCATCCAGGGCCACGGCAAGTTCATCAACGACCCGCTCTGGGATACCCCTTACGAGTACCACATCGAGTTCAACTACGCCAACGGCGTCCGGTTTATCGTGGACAGCAGCAACGCGCCCGGCGACGCCAAATGCAGCATCACGCGCGCCCACCGCGGCATCATGTTCGAGGGCGACCGCGGGCGCCTGTTCGTGGCGATCCACGGCGGGGCGCTGGCGTCCGACCCGCCGTCGCTGATCAAGGAGAAGATCGGGCCGAACGAAATCCACTTCGGCCGCTCGCGCGACCACCGCCGCAACTGGGTCGAGGCCATCAAGACACGCGGGGCCACGGTCGCCCCGGCCGAGGACGGGCACCGCACGGCGTCGTTCTGCCACCTGACGATCATTGCATGTCGGCTGGAGAGAAAACTCACCTGGGACTTCGAGAAAGAACAGTTCATCGGGGACGACGGAGCCAACAGCATGGTCCACCGTCCCCCGAGAAGCCCCTGGGTCCTGTAGGCGCCGCCAAGCACGGCGCCCCTGACTTAGCCGCCGGGCTTACCCGGCGCATTGCGAACTTAGCCGCCGGGCTTACCCGGCGCATTGCCGCGTTAGCCGCGGGGCTTGCCCCGCGCGTGCCGTGCGAAT
This sequence comes from uncultured Anaerolineales bacterium, assembly GCA_964449275.1. GTDB lineage: Bacteria > Planctomycetota > Phycisphaerae > FEN-1346 > FEN-1346 > JAUVZF01. The sequence continues at coordinate 20,156 of CAYVAM010000048.1, read as the reverse complement.
GGTTGCAGCAGCAGCCTCAACCAACTAAAATAACCCCGCTTTCAACAAGCGGATCTTGCCGGAACGCGGGCCTGCAAAAGCCCGCCGCACTTGTAACAGATGGAAGGAGCCCACCATGGGGTGCTGCAGAAGATGGGTTGTCGGTCTTACGGTCGCGTCCATCGTGCTCGCTGCCGTTGTGCCCGTCCGGGCCGCTGATCCGACGCTGGGACAGGACCTGAAAGACCTGCCCAAGTACAAGTTCGGCCAGAGCCGCGAACACCTGACCCGTATTGCCAACGCCGTCCGCGACGCCAAGGGCGCCGCGCGAACGCGGCTGCGCGGGCAACTGGCGACGCTCATCGGATCGAACGCCACGCCCGACGCCAAGCGGTTCGCGTGCCGCCAACTCAGTATCGTCGGCACGGCGAAGGAGGTCCCCGCCCTGACGGCTCTGCTCCCGGACAAGGAACTCTCGGACATCGCGCGGTACGCGCTGGAGCGGATTCCCGACGAGGCGGCCCTGAAGGCCATGCGCGACGCCATGCCGAAGGCCGAGCCCCACGAAAAGATCGGCATCATCAACTCGCTCGGAATGCGCCGGGACAAGGCGGTCCTGCCCGCGCTCCTCCCCCTGCTGAAGGGCAAAGACGTGCCGATCTCCATTGCCGCCGCCGGCGCGCTCGGCAAAATCGGCGGGCCGGAAGCCGTCAAGGCCCTGGCCGACGTCCGCGGCCGCGCCAATGATAAACTCAAACCCGTCGTCTCCGACGCGTATCTGCTCTGTGCCGACCGCCTGCTCGCCCAGAAGAAGAACACCCAGGCCGCCGCCATCTACCAGGAGATGTTCAAGCCCACCGAACCGAAGCACGTGCAGACGGCGGCGCTGCGCGGCATCGTGGCGGCCGGCGGCGAGAAAACCCTGCCATTGCTCACGGAAATCCTGACCGGCAACGACGCCGCGATGCAGGCCGCAGCCTTGCGGTTCGTCCGCGAGGTCTCCGGTCCCGAGACGACAAAGGCCCTGACGGGCCTCCTGCCGAAACTGCCGGCCGCGTCCCAGGCCATGCTGCTCGATGACCTGGCCACGCGCGGCGACGCCTCGGCCCTGCCGACCGCCGTCGCCGCCGCCAAGAGCAACGACGAGACCGTCAAGAAGGCCGCCGTCAAGGCCATCGGTAAACTCGGCGACGCCTCGACCTTGCCGATGCTGACGGCGCTGGCCTCCGGCGGCGGGCCGCTCGCGGACCAGGCCCGCGCCGGCCTCGACACCCTGCCCGGCGCCAACGTCAACGCTGCCATGATCGGCCTGGCCGAGCAGGGCAACACGAACGTCCGCAAGGAGGTGATCCGCAGCCTCGGCGCTCGCGGGGTCGCCAAGGCCGTCCCCGTCCTGCTGAAGGCCGCCGGCGACGCCGACAGCGGCATCCGGGCCGAATCGATGAAGGCACTCGAGGTCCTGGCCGACGAGAAATCGGCCCCGGCCCTGGTCAACCTCCTCGTCAAGGCCAAGGACGACGGCGACCTGGCCGCTGCCGAGAAGGCCCTCGGCACGGTCGCCGGCCGGGCCGAGAACTCCGACGCCGTCGTCACGCCGATCCTTTCGGCCGTCGGCCGCGCGCCGACCAAGGCCAGGTGCGCCCTGATCCGGTCCCTCGGACGGGCCGGCGGCGCCAAGGCGCTCGGCGCGGTCGCCAAGGCCGTCCGCGATTCCGACGAAGGCGTCCAGGACGCCGCCGTCCGCTCCCTGGCCGGCTGGGCCGACGCGGGCGCGGCCACCAACCTGCTGAACATCGCCAAGACGTCTCAGAAAACCACGCACCAGGTGCTGGCGCTTCGCGGGTACATCCGGATTGCGGGCCTCAAGGAAGTCTCCGCAGCCAATAAACTCCAGATGTACAAGTATGCGATGGCCGCCGCCAAGCGCCCGGACGAGAAGAAACAGGTTCTGGGCGGGCTCGGGAACGTCAAGTCGATCGATGCCCTGCGGATGGTCGTCCCGGCCCTTGGCGAGAAGGCCCTTCAGCGCGAAGCCGCCGCCGCCGCCGTCAAGATCGCCAAAAACCTCGGCGGGCACGGCAAGGAGACAATCCGCGACGCCATGCAGAAGGTGCTGGACATCAGCAAAGACAAGCGCCTCCGCAAGGACGCCGGCGACCTGCTGAAGAAAGCGGGCGGGCCGAAGAAGTAGGCGGCCGATGGGCCGACGTGACACGCAGCAGATAGCGCGCGGCGGGCAATCTTGCCCGCCGCGCTCCATTAGACTACAACGCTACTTCGTGCGCGGCGGGTCTGGAGTACCCGCCGCGCATGGGCGAAATCGCCGTTTTCGGCGCGGTGGGTGCGGAGACCCACCGCGCAAAATGTCCTTGTAGCGTTGTAGGATTAGAGGGCACCGCCATGGCGGATGACCGCGTTTCCCGCCGGCGGTTTCTCCAGAGTGCGGCTGCAACCGTAGCCGCCTTCTCCGTCGTCCCGCGACACGTCCTCGGCGGTCCGGGCCAAGAGGCCCCGAGCAGCGTCATTACGCGCGGCAGCATCGGCACGGGCGGCGCAGGGATGGGCCACGTGCTGGAGAACAAGGAAGGCCGCCCGCCCGTTCAACTCGCCGTCTGCGACGTTGACAAGAACCACCTGGCCCGCGCCCTGGCGAAAGCCGGTTCCGGCTGCAAAGGCTGCGGCGATTTCCGCCGTGTCCTCGACCGCAAAAACATCGACGTCATCCACGTCGCCACGCCGCCACATTGGCACGCCCTCATCACGATCGCCGCGTGCCGGGCCGGCAAAGACGTGTACTGCGAGAAGCCGATGACGCGGTTCATCCGCGAAGGCCGGGCCGTCGCCGATACCGCCCGCCGTTACTCGCGCATCGTCATGCACAACACGTACGGGCGGGGCGGCGTGTGGCGAAAGGTCCGGAGACTCGTCACCAGCGGCCTGCTCGGTTCGCCGCTGCACGTGTACCTTGGCCCGGCGACGGGGTACGGTTTCAAGGTCCGCTCGTGGAGCGGTCGCCGCCATCTTGTGCCGCAGGTCGTCCCGCCGGAACTGGACTACCGGATGTGGCTGGGCCCGGCGCCCGTCAAGCCGTACCATCCGCACCGCGTCCACGGCAGTTTCCGCGGCTACTGGGACTACGATGGCGGCGGCCTGACGGACATGGGGCAGCACTGGATCGACCCCGTCCAGTACTTTCTCGGCAAGGACGGCGCCGGCCCCGTCCACGTCGAGACGGACGCGCCCTGGCCTGCCCATCCGGAGGCGTGCGGCATGTGGGGCCGCATCAAACTGACGTACGCCGACTCGACGAGCATCACTCTGGAGAGCGGCGAGTGGGGCCGGCCGCGCGAGGGCCGCACCCCCTTCATCGAAGGGCCCAAGGGAGCGGTCTTCCGCGACCCGAAACGGCGGAACCTGACGACCGAGCCGGCCGACCTCTTCGACCGCCTGGCCGCCTGCACCGAACCGCCCGAGATGATCGGTTTCGCCGAGGCCGTCAAGACCCGCTGCCGCACGCCCGGTCACAAACCCAACGCCGCCGAGGCCCACCGGTCCGTCACGCTGCTGCACCTGGCGAACATCTCGATCCGCATGGGCCGGCCCATCCGCTGGGACCCCGAGGCCGAACGTATCCTCGGCGACGAGGAGGCCAACCGTCTCGTGGACGTTCCCATGCGTGCCCCGTGGCGCCTGTAGCGTCCGGCCTGCCGCGCATCCCCCCTCCCCGTCTTGCCCCGCACAGAAACGCCGCGTGTTTTCCCCATCTGACGCGAGAACCTTACAGAGAGGACGCACAGGAAGCGGAGGAGGCCCCAATGTCAGGAAGCCATGCGGAACCCAGCCGTTCGGCGGCCGGTGTGAAAAGGCGCGATTTTCTGAGGTCCGCAGCCGCCGTCGGCGCCGGCCTGGTCGCGGCGCCGACCATCCTTGGGGCCGAAAAGGCCGGCCCCGCGCCGATCAACGTTGCCGTCATCGGCACTGGCACTCAGGGACGGGTTCTCGTCGAGCAGGCCCGCAAGATCGAAGGCGTCAGGTTTCAAGCCGTCTGCGACATCTGGAAGGACTGGAGCCTGCGCCGCGCCACCAGGCTGCTAAGCCGCCTGGGCCATCCCGCGAAAGGGTACATTGACTACCGCGACATGCTCGAGGACCAGGCGGACTTGCAGGCCGTCATCGTCGCCACGCCCGACTGGATGCACGCCGAACACACCATCGCGTGCCTGAAGGCCGGCCTGCACGTTTACTGCGAGAAGGAGATGTCGAACGATCTGGGGAAAGCCCGCGAGATGGTCCTCGCGGCCCGGGAGACGGGCAACCTGCTCCAGATCGGCCACCAGCGCCGCTCCAATCCGCGGTATTTGCACGCCAAGCATAGGTTGCTCGACGAGGCACACCTCCTTGGCCGCATCACGCACATCTACGGCCAGTGGAACCGCTCAATCGCCAAGACGGCGCCGAAAGGCAGCGCGAAGACCAAGCCCGTGGACCAGGCCGCGCTTGCCAAGTACGGCTACCAGGACATGTTCCACCTCCTCAACTGGCGATGGTTCACGAAACACGGCGGCGGGCCGATCGCCGACCTCGGCAGCCACCAGATCGACATCTATGGCTGGTTCCTGGACGCCAGGCCCGTGTACGTCGTGGCGGAGGGCGGCCGAGATTACTGGGACCAGTACGAGTGGTACGACAACGTTCTGGCCATTTACCGGTTCGACACACCGTGGGGCGTGGTGCGTGCCTTCTATCAAACCCTGAGCACCACAACCGGGCGCGGCTACTTCGAGACGTTCATGGGCGATGAGGGCACGCTCCAGATCTCTGAGAAGGCAAGCAAGTGTCGCGTCTTTGCTGAGCCGCACCTCGCCCACGAGGAAAACGGCAACCACCCCTGGGAGCCGTGGGCCGAGAAGGGTTACATCGTGCGGGTTCCGAAGAAGAAGACCGATGCGAACAAGCCGAAGACTCCGGCCGACGCCATCCTGGCAATGTACGCCCCGTCGCCTAGCCCAGACGAGTTCAAGTTCAACATCCCCGTCGAGAAGTCGCTCCACCAGCCCCACCTGGCGAACTTCTTTGGCGCCATCCGCGGCAAGTGCAAACTGAACTGCCCCGCCGAGGTCGGCTACGAGACGGCCGTCCAGGTTCTGAAGGTCAACGAGGCCATCGCCGGCGGCGAGAAACTGCACTTCAAGGAGGAGGACTTCAAGGTCTGAAGCACGAGCGCCGCGCGGCGGCCTTCCCAAGCCGACGCAAAAACGACTCAACGGTGGCGGCCTGGGAAGGCCGCCACCCGGTAGTGTCACAACAGCCGTTTGCTGCGAAAACCGCGTTACGCCCGCACGCCACGCGGGTTCATAGTGACGAAAGCGCCGGTCAAACCGTCAAATTCACGGGACTGGCGCTTGGCATTTGGCAGAAAACCGTTACAATAGCCCCTTCGAGTTGGGGCAACCGAGGGGCCCCTGGGCTTCAGAACCAGGCCACAGAACCAAGTTCAAGAGGAGGCGAGAACCGAAGATGAGCAATCCCGAAAGAGCACGTTCCACGACAGGGGTGAACCGGCGCGGGTTCCTGAAGTCCACCGCCGCCCTCGGCGCAGGCCTGGCCATGGCGCCTACCATCCTCGGCGCCGAAAAGCCGGCCGGCGCCGACATCAACTGCGGCATCATCGGCGCCGGCACCCAGGGACGCGTCCTGCTGGAGCAGGCCGTCAAGATCCCCGGCATCAAGTTCAAGGCCGTCTGCGACATCTGGCCGTACAGCCAGCGCTACACCAGCCGGCGTCTCAAGTCTTACGGCCACGAGGTCAACGTCTACGCGGACTACCAGGAGTTGCTCGCCAAGGAGAAAGACCTGGCGGCGTGCATCGTGGCCACGCCCGATTTCGCGCACGCCGAGCAAGCCATTGCGTGCCTGAAAGCCGGCCTGCACGTGTACTGCGAGAAGGAGATGTCGAACAGCCTGGCGAAGGCCAGGCAGATGGTCCAAGCGTCCAAGGAGACGGGCAAACTGCTTCAGATAGGCCACCAGCGCCGCTCCAACCCGCGGTACATCTTTGCGAAGCAGAAACTGATCGACGAAGCCAAACTCCCCGGCCGCATCACGCACATCTACGGCCAGTGGAACCGCTCCACCGCCGCCGCCGCTCCAAGAGGATTCCCGAAAAAATACCCCATCGACAAGACCATCCTCGACAAGTACGGCTTCGAAGACATGTTCCAGTTCCGCAACTGGCGGTTCTTCAAGAAGTACGGCGGCGGACCGATGGAAGACCTCGGCAGCCACCAGGTGGACGTTTACCCCTGGTTCACGGGCGGCAAGCCCAAATCGGTCCAGGCCAGCGGCGGCGCCGACTACTGGAAAGAGTATGAACTGTACGACAACGTCCTGGCCATCTACGAGTTCGATACGCCTCAGGGAATCGTCCGGGCGTTCTACCAGACGCTGACCACGAGCAGCGCCCGCGGCTACTACGAATCGTTTATGGGCGACGAGGGCACGCTTACGATCTCCGAATCGCCCGCCCAGTGCCGCGTATACGCCGAAGGTCACCTGCCCTCGGTGGAAGGCAAGCACGCCTGGCAGCCGTGGGTGGACAAGGGCTACATCGTCAAGGTGCAGGAGGAGGAAGAGAAGGCAGAGGAGCCGAAGACCGCCGCCGACGCCATCATGAGCGTGTATAAATCCAAGCCGGCCGTGGCCTTCATGTTCAACATCGACGTCGAGGACGCCTACCACAAGGCCCACATCGAGAACTTCTTTAACGCCGTCCGAGGCAAGGGAAAGTTGAACTGCCCGGGCGAGATTGCCTACGAGACCGCCGTCATGTGCCTCAAGGCCAACGAAGCCATCGAGGCCCGAAAGACACTGGACTTCACGGAAGAGGACTTCAAGATTTGAAAACCCGGATGACCCGTCAACCCATTCGCGGCACCGTCCCCGGCCGACGCCTGACGGTCGGGGCGGCTTTCACGGGCGTCGTCGGGCTGGTTCTGGCGATTGCGATCGCGCCTCTCGGCGCCGCCGAGAAGAAGGTAACGCACGTCACGGGCAGCCAGGCCACGTTTGTCCATCGCCTGCCCCTGCTCGACGCCGAAAACGGCGCCGTCGCGCCCGATGACGACCCCTGCATGCCCTTCACCTACCGCAACACGTGCACCAAGTGCCACGAGTACGACCACATCCGCAAAGGCTGGCACTTCAACGCCACCGATCCGGAGGTGGACCCCGGCCGTCCCGGGCACCCGTGGTTCTGGTGCGATCCCACGACGGGCACGGTGCTGCCGCTCTCGTACCGGAAGTGGTCGAACACGTGGCGGCCGGACGAGGTGGGCATGTCGCCGTGGACGTTCTGTCTGAACTTCGGGCACCACCTTCCGGGCGGCGGGCCCGGCGAGAAAAGCGACGCCAACGACCCTGCCGCCAAGTGGCTCGTGGCGGGCAAACTCGATATCAACTGCGGTGCGTGTCACGACGGCAGCCCGGCATACAATAACATCGAGTGGTACCTCCAGATCGCCAAGCAGAACTTCATGTGGGCCGCCGCCGCCGGCACCGACTTCGCCGCCGTCACCGGCGCTGCCGCAAGCATGCCGGCGTCTTACGACCCCTTCATGGGTCCCGACGACGAGAAGCAGGCCGCAAAGGCGCCGGCCGTCCTGTATGATGCCTCGAAGTTCAACGCGAAAAAGGAGGTTTTCTTCGACCTGCCGGCCCAGCCGCCGGAAGAGCGCTGCTACTTCTGTCACAGCCAGACGGAAGTCGGACCCGATGCACCCGAACCCTGGGCCACCGATGCCGACGTCCATCTGCTCGCCGGCCTGACGTGCTCCGACTGCCACCGCAACGGTCTCGACCACAGGACGACCCGCAACTACGAAGGCGAACCGGCGGCGAAGGACCATCCGGAACTGGCGTCGCTCACCTGCCGCGGCTGCCACCTCGGCGAGCAGTCGGCCGCCTTCGGTCCGAACACGATGGGCGGACGCCTCGGGGCGCCCGTCCCGACGCACGTCGGCCTGCCGACGATCCACCTCGAAAACCTGGCGTGCACCACCTGCCACGCGGGCCCGTACCCGGAGCAGCGGACGCGCCGCGTTCAGACGTCGATGGCGCACCTGATCGAGTTCCAGGGCCCGCACCGCGGTCCCGACGCCCTGCCCCACATCGTTGAGCCGGTCTTCGTCCGCGGCAAAGAGGACGGTATAATCGGCCCTCGGCGGATGGTCTGGCCCGCCTTCTGGTGCCGCATCGAGAAATCGCCGACAGCCAAGCAGGCTGAGAAGGTCACGCCCCTCGGCCCCGACACCGTGTACGAGACCGCCAAGGACGCCTTCGACAAGACCATCGAAGGCGAAGCGGAAGGCGGCCTGACAGCGAAGCGTATCGCGGCCGTCCTCGCCATGCTCACCGAGAAGGACGAGAAGAAGGGCGAGTTCGCCTACGTCTGCGCCGGCAAACTCTACCGGGCGGGCGCCGACGGCGCCTTGACCGCTGCCGACCATCCGGACGCCAGGCCCGTCGCCTGGCCCATCGGTCACAACGTGCGGCCGGCGGCCCAGTCGCTGGGCATCATCGACTGCACCGACTGCCACGGATTCGACGCGCCCATCGCCTTCGGCGAGGTCGAGGCGCCGTCGCCGGCCAGGATCGGCCAGGGCGTGACGATGGCCATGTACGAGTTCCAGGGCCGCGACTCCTTGGAACTCAAGGCCTGGGCCATGTCGTACATATTCCGCCCGATGTTTAAGGTGGTCGGTTTCACGACGGCCGGTGTGATTGCGGCCGTCCTGTTGCTGTATTTCTTCCTGGGCCTTGCCGCGCTCGCGCGTTGGGCCGGCAAGAAGGCCCCTCCCGGGCCCGCGTAGGTGGGATGAACGAATGAGCCTGTTCCAGATACTCTCGATCCTCGGCATCGGGTGCACCGTTGCGGCGTGCCCGGTGCATTACATTCTGATCGCGCGCCGGCGGCCGCACCCCGGTCACGGGGAGCGCCGCGTGCGGCGGTACAACCTGTGGGAGCGTCTGGTCCACGTGGCCCTGGTCCTGACGTTCCTGATACTGGCGGTGAGCGGTTTCTGGGCGTCCATCGGTTGGGACGGGCCGATGAGCGGGTACCTCCTGATGATCCACACCACGTGCGGCGCGGTCTTTGCCGTGTGCGTTGCCGTCAGCCTGCTTACGTGGGCGGCCGACCACGCCTTCGCCCCGTACGATGGCCGCTGGTTCCGTCGGGGCGGATGCTGTTCCACCAGGGGCGACCTGCCCGCCGGACGGTTCAACGGCTCCGACAAGGTTTACTTCTGGCTGGCGCCGCTCCTGACGCTGGTCGCCCTGCTGTCGATGCTCCTCAGCATGGTCCCGGTGCTGGACACGTACGGTCAGCACCTGATGTATCACGTGCACCGGTACGCCACCCTGGTCCTCGTCATCGCCACGATCTGGCACGGGTACATCACGACGGCGGCCAAACCCGGCGGCCTGAGCGCCATCCTGTTGGGCCGCGTCAGCCGCTCCTGGGCCCGGCGCTATCACCCCCTCTGGGGAAGCGGCGAGGGCGAACCCCAACAGGCCGAGACACAGCCGGACTGATCCCACTCCATGGACCTCTCGATCGTCATCCCGGCGTTCCGCGAAGGTGAGAAGGTGGCGCACGACGTGGAGGCCGCCGGCAAGTTCCTGGTCCGGCAAGACCTTACCGGCGAAATCATCGTCGTGGACGACGGCAGCCCCGACGACACGAAAGAGGCCGCCGAACGCGCCGAGGTCCCGTCCGGCGTCGAGCGACGCGTTATCCGTTACGAGCCTAACCACGGCAAAGGATACGCCCTCCGCACAGGCATGAGCCAGACGCGCGGCGAGGTCATCATGTTCGCCGACGTCGGCCGGTGCGTGCCACTGGATAACGCGCTTCGCGGCATCGAGGCGATCCGAAACGGCGAGTGCGAGATCGCGCACGGGTCGCGCAAACTGCCCGACAGCATCCTCGACCGCCGCCAGCGCTTGTACCGGCGGGTCCTGTCCTGGCTGTTCCGGAAGGTCGCCGGCGCCTGGATGGGCGTGCCGGGACGCCTGACCGACACACAGTGTGGCTTCAAGATATACCGCGGAGACGTGGGAAGGGAACTGTACGCCGCGTGCCGGACCGACGGGTTCATGTTCGACCTCGAGGTTCTGCTGCGCGCCCTGAGAAAAGGGTACCGCGTGACCGAGTTCCCGGTCGAGTGGCGATGCGACCGGGATTCTCGCCTGAAGCCCGCCCGCGGCGCGGGGAAAACCTTCAAGGAACTGCGGCGGATCAGACGGGAAATCCAAGAGGAAGAAGCGGCGGCCAACCCCCGTTAGTACTACTACGCTACGTTCCGCGCGGCGGGTCTCCGTACCCGCCGCGCACCCGCAAAAACGGCCATTCCCGCGCGGTGGGTACGGAGACCCACCGCGCGAAATGCCTTTGTAGCGTTGTAGGACTAGGCGTGCCTCGCCCCTGCCCGCTCAGTCCTTCGGCTTCGTGTACCAGATGTTGCGGAACTTGACCGGGCAGCCGTGGTCCTGGATCTGCAGGCGGTTCTCCGGGAGTTCCGGCTTGTTCGACGCCTGGCCCGTCGGCACGATTTCCACGTCATCGTGGACCTTGACGCCGTTGTGCAGCACCGTGACGCGGGCCGATTTGATCTTCTTTCCGGCGGCGTCGAAGCGCGGCGCGTGGAAGGCGATGTCGAAGGTCTGCCACTGGCCCGCCGGCAGGCTGGCGTTGACCTTCGGAGCGATCCGGCGGTACACGCCGCCGCAACCGCCGGGACTGGGCTTGGCGCCGTAGGAGTCGAGGATCTGAATCTCGTAGCGGTCCATAAGGTAGACGCCGCTGTTGCCGCCGCTCTTGGCCCGCTTGCCCCCTTCGCCCGGCGGGATGTTGAACTCCAGGTGCAGGTGCATGTCGGCGAGTTTATCCACCGTGTACTGACTGCCGCTGCCCTTGACCATGTAGCCGTCGGGCGAGGCTTGCCACATCTTGTTGTTCCACTTCTCGAGCGACGGCGCCTTGCCGGGCTCGAATGCCAGGAGGACGACGGCGCCCGCCGGCGGTTTCTTGCCGAGTGTCGGCGACTTGCCGATCTTCGGAGCAGGAGCCGCCCGCGCCGCGCCCGCAAACACGATCGAAAAGGCTGCAAGACCCGACAGAATCATCAGCATGTTGCGATACATTCATGCACTCCTTCCGACTATCAGTCTGCGGCGAAAGTCCGGCCGGGGCAGCGGTCAGTCCTTCAGCGGCACGTACCAGATGTTGCGAAACCGCACGGGGTTGCCGTGATCCTGAAGCATCAGCGGCCCCACCTCGCCGACTTTGCCCTTCATCCCCGCGGTGGTCGTCTTTGTGACCTCGGCGTTTTCCTGAATCAGGACACCGTTGAACAACACCTTCTCGAAAAGCGGCGGCTTGGTCACGACGCCGTCGCCGCTCACCTTGGGTGCGTGGAAGACGATGTCGTAGGTCTGCCAGCGAGCGGGCGGCAAGGCGGGATTGACCTTCGGCGCCGCTACGCCGTAGATCGCCCCGGCCTCGTTGCCTTTGCCCTCCAGGCCGAACGAGTCGAGCACCTGGACCTCGTACTTCCCGTGCAGATACACGCCGCTGTTGCCTCGCCCCTGCCCGCGCGCCTTCGGCTGATACGGGCACCGGAACTCGACGTGGAGTTTGATGCTGCCGTACTCGCGCTTCGAGACGTTGCCGCCCCCCTGCACCAGCGCGCAGCCGCCGTCCATAATCTTCCACTTCTGGTTGGTCCACTCCTGGAGATTCGTCTTGGTGCCGGGCGTGTACGGCAGGAGGACGACGGCGCCCGGCGGCGGTTTGGCGCCCTCGGTGGGCGACTTGCGGACGTTGTACTTGCCCTCGAACTCGCCGGCGCTCGATTTGGCGACGAGCACCTCCCTGCCCTCGATCGTGCCTTTGCCGTCGGCATCGCCGACCTTGCCGGCGAGTTCGACGCGTTTGCCCGCGGCCGTGCCCTCCAGTTCGCCGAACTTGCTCGACCACGCATGGCTGGTGAACAGGCGGACGCGGTACTTGCCGTCGCCCTCGCCGATGACTCTTGCCAGTGCCTCGACGGCCGTGCCCCCGGCGGGGCGCCATTGGCCGGCGTACTCGCCCATGATAGCGTCGTCGAGTTCTTCGATCCGTTTGTTGGGCTTGCCGGCACGGCACGGCACGGCTGCCAAGCCGACAGCCAGCAGTCCCGCCAGCATCATCAAAACGATTGTACGTAGCATGACTGGTCTCCTTTGCTGCATTCGCGTGACACGCGCCGGGCAAGCCCGGCGGCTAACCTGTAACGCGCCGGGCAAGCACGAGGGCTAACGTGGTAACGCGCCGGGCAAGCCCGGCGGCTAACATGTAACGCGCGGGGCAAGCCCCGCGGCTAACATTATCAACTACCATTTGCCGAAGCGAACGACCTTGCCGCCCGCCGATAACAGCATACCCGAAACTCCCGAGTGACGCCTACAGTATTGCTCCACTTCTTTCGGCGACATCACCAGGAACGCCGTGGACAGGGCGTCGGCCACCGTTGCCGTCGGCGTCACGGCCCAGGCGCCGAGATTGCCTTCGGCCAGGCGCCCGGAGCGCGGATCGATGATGTGCCGCCCACCCGGCGGCGAACCCGAACCGCTCAGCGCCCGGTCCTTCAGGCACACCGACCCGAGCGCCTTGCCCTTCGGATCGCTCAGGGCCACGGTCCATCCCGCTTTACCGGGCGGCGCTGCCGCCCCGAACACGGTGCTCTGGCCACCGTGCACAAGCGCCCTCTCGATGCTCCATTCCCGCAGAAGCGCGACCATCGCGTCCAGGGCGTAACCCTTGCCGATGCCGCCGAGATCGATTCGGACACCGGCGGCGCGAACGCCGACGGCGTGCTCGGTCTCGTCGAGCGCCACGAGGCGCATGCCGGTCCGCGCGCGTGCCGCGGCGATCTCGCCGTCCGACGGCGTCGGCTTCGAGCCGTCCTTCGGCCACCACACCTCGAACAGCCGCCCGATGGTCACGTCGAACGCGCCGCCCGTGTCGGCGTGGACCTGGGCCGCAACCTTCAGGCACTCGAACGTTGCGAGGCCGACGCGGACGGCCTGCCCCGCCTTCAAGGCGTTCACCTGGGAGACGTCGCTGGTGGTCCGGAAGCGGCTGAGTTCGCCCTCAAGGCGGTCGAGTTCTTCGAACGCCGCCGCCGACGCCTGGCGGGCGTACTCGTGCTCGTCGCCCGCGATGAAGACCTCGAAGACCGCCCCCATCGCCTCGTGGGCGAAACGGTCGAGGTCGGCGCCCTCTCGCTTGCCGCCGGCCGAGATCAACTGCGGCGACTGCGTCATGGGCCGCCCCCCTTCGGCGCACCGGCTTTGGGGGCCGACCACTTTTTCACGAGGGCGCCCCAGAGCGACTGCTCAACATAAATCGGCATGAACACCCCCGGCCGCAGCCTATGGATGCTCTGCTTGTTGTACGAGCCTTTCAGACGCGCCTCGAGCGCCTCCTGGACGTCCGGCGTCGTCAGAATGACCGAGGCGTCACAGTCCGCCGGCACCTCGTGGTAGTACCCGATATGGTCCTGGTTGAACCCCCGCAGATACCACGGCAGCGGCCAGTAATTCTCGGGCGTGATGACCTTGACGATCATATCGTGGCCGTACGGCGAGACGGACGCCACCTCCTCGACCCGTTTGACGATGTTGAGCGCGTCGCGCGACGTGTGGGCGTACACGTACGGGTTCCGCTGGTCGGCACAGAATCGGAAACTCGCCCGATGGGCCTGCCATCCGAGGTGTGCGACCAGAGCAGCCAGGACGGCGACCACCGCCACCTTCAGCGGCCACTTGGGCGCCCATCGCACCAGCGCCGTCGCGCCGACACCCGCCATCAGGATGCATCCGTGCAGCAACCCCATCGCGCACCACGGGGTCTTGTACGGGATGACCGAGTAGACCGCCGTCAGCACGAGCGTGTAGACGGCGAGGAACCGGAGCAGCGGCGCGTGCGCCCGGCCGATGCCCTTCTTCGTGACCGCCGCGACCATGCCGACGGCGGCGAGGCCGAGGATCAGCCCTTCGCTCCACCACGGGCCGCTCGTGGCCCCCGTGACGAGTCGCGAGTGCGTCAACATGCCCAGGTAGAAGTACCACGGATTGTCATGGAGCCCCACGCCGCCGGCGCGGGTGAAGCAGTAAACGTAGGCGAGGACCGAATCCAGCGGCCCGCGGGCGTGCGTGAAAAACGACGAGAAGAACACGACCGCCGCCACGACCGCCGCCGCAACCGCCACCACCAAGTGGCGCCACGCCACCTGCGGGCGAATCGCCGGCCGCTGGCGGTCCACCAACCGCGACCACAGGACCGTGCCCACGAGACCCGCCACCGCCGCGACCGCAGCGAGAACCCACGTCTCTTTCGTCGCGTGCATCAGTCCGAGAAACGCCCCGGCCGCCAACGCCCATCCCCAGGACCGACTCCGGGTGTACCGCCAGGCGCTTGCCAGAAAGGCGAACGTGAAGAACACAAGGAGCATCTCCTGGATGTAGTAACGGCTGTAGAAGACCATGCCGGGCGAGATGGCCGTCAGGACGCCGGCGCAGACGGCAGCCGCCCGGCCGAGCCCGTCGCCCATCAGAACCAGCAGCAGGACCACGCCCACGCCGGCGAGCGCCGGCGCGAGGCGAAGCATCGCATCGGTCATCTGGCGGGACGTGTGGGCGCCGGTGAGCCAGAACGTCGGCAGCGACAGGTAGTAGAGGGTCGGCCCGTGATGATCGCGCGGGTTGTACCGATAGACGCCGGACTCAAGGAGCATTCCGGCCTTGACGGCCTGGTTGCCCTCGTCGCCGTGCATCGGGCGCAAACCGAGCCGTGGCAGCCGAAGCGCGATCGCCCCGATTGCCACGGCCAGAATGCAGACGCCAAACACCAGCCGCGGGTGTTTCATTTCGCCGGTTTGCCGTAGACCTCCACCTCGATGTAGTGGTTCTGATCGTTGGAGGTATTCCCTTTGCTGTAGAGACGCAGGTAGCGGGACTGGGCGCCCTTGGCGTCGATGAGCCGTCCGCGGAAGTCCTCAATGTATTCCAGGTCCTTGCCGATGCCCAGGCCGGACGAGTTGTCAAAGTCGTTGTTGTAGATCGTCTTGACGCCCTCGATAAAGTCGGCGTCCTTGGCCACCTGAATCACCACGTCGCGGTACACGCGGCCCTCACCGTGATAGTGCCATAGGGTGATGGCGTAGATCTTGTAGTCGGCTTTCAGGTCGAGTTGGACCCACTGGAGACCCGGCCCCAGTTCGACGTAACTGCCGTCGGTGCCTTCCTTGTCCTCGTCGGTGACGAGTTCGAGTTCGCCGATGATGGGCTCCATGTCGCTGGACTTGACGGGCTTTTCGATGGCGACGTTCGTGACCCCGTCCGGGGCGTAGAACGGCTTTCTGGGCTTATCGACATATTTCTCGAGCGTCAGAGCCGGCTTGATGTTCTTGGGCGTGCCCTCGAACATGGCCTTCGGGAGTTTGATCTTCAAGGGGACCAGTTTCTCGCCGCCCTTGCCCGTCTTCTCGGCCGCCTGCATCCCCGAAACCACAACCAGGACCACGGCGACCAACCCGACTGCCAGGACCATGCCGTACGTCAGATAACGTCTCTTTCTCATTGTCTTCTGTCTCCACTGCCAAGGACCGATTGTCGGTGTGCCCAACAGGATGGACGAAA
Source organism: uncultured Anaerolineales bacterium (assembly GCA_964449275.1). GTDB lineage: Bacteria > Planctomycetota > Phycisphaerae > FEN-1346 > FEN-1346 > JAUVZF01. The sequence goes on along the minus strand of CAYVAM010000048.1, from coordinate 4,436 downwards.
GCACCTACTCCGTATTCACCTGTTTTAACCCATGCGGGGCCGTTTCGTGTCGCATAAAGGTACGGTCCAGCCCCCCGGCTGTCAAGTCGGCGGCCGGGAAAAACGCGCCGGCCGAAGGCGTAACGAGGCCCGCTCGCCGGGCAACGGGCCGCGTAGCCCGTCACTATACATCTCGTCCGAGAGCGGGCAATCACGCGGAAAATCCGCCCGGTTCATCCGCTCATTTGACGGGCGCCAGTCGTGCTCTGTCGCACGTGAAACGGTCGGTGCCACTGGCGAAAAAGTCCGCCAGTGCCTTCCTGCTGCTCGCCACACACTGGCTGACAAGCAGCCAGTGGCACCCGCCAAATCAGCAGCGACAGAGTACTGGGTCTCAGCGCTTCTCGCTGCGCCACAGGCCTTCCTGGAGCGAGTTGCCGTGGCCGCGGTAGAGATGGCGCCGGTGGAAACGGTCGCGGACTTCGCCCACGATGACGCCGGCGGCCGCCTCGAGGGTCTCCCGGCCGAGTTCAGCGGTGGCGTCCTGGGGCGGCTTGCCCATGACGCCGACGAGCGGTTCGCCCTTCGGCGGCAGCAGGCCCAAGTCCACCGTCTCGGGATGCAGCGCCAGCAGGTGCGACGTCTCCCACACGGCCGCATGGTCGCCGCCGTCCGGGTACCGCTCGCGCAAGCCCAGGTAGTCAAGGCACGCCCAGGCGAGCATGCCGTGCCGCTTGCTGAACCTGCGCTGGTTGAACAGGAGACAAGCGGCCCGGGCGTGGTCGATGAGCGGGTAATGGCCGGCCACCAGGACGCCGACCTCGAAGCCGAGGCTCTCGGCCTCCGCCAGGATGTGCACGAGCAGCCGCTGGTAGGCCAGGACCTGCTCCGTGGCGCCGAACGGGTGACGTTCGGGCAGGAAATTGTCCGGCGAGAGATCGTAGCCTGCGGCGATCTGGTCGCGGTCCTCTGCCCCCGACTCCATCAGTGACTCGACGCGGCTCTCACCGTAGTACAGGGGCGGAAACACGAGGCCCCCGCCCTTCCGGGCGCACAGGATCGCCAGCCCCTCGGCCTGGAGCGTGTCGGCACCGACGGGGTTGTGGACGCCGTGCCACTCGAGCGTGCCGATGGGAATGTACGCGACGGGGCAGGCCTTGCGGCGACGGGCGATCTGTCCCGGCCGGAGCAGATGGTACCGGACCTCGTCGGTCATGGCGAACCTTTCATGTATCGAGCCGGCGTTCGAGCCGGCGTTCGAGCCGGCGTTCGAGCCGACGTTCGAGCCAGCGTTCGAGCCGGCGTTCGAGCCAGCGTTCGAGCCGGTGTTCGAGCCGGTGTTCGAGCCGGCACTCGAGCCGGCGTTCGAGCCGGCCGCGGGAGCGGCCGGTGGCCTCGTCACGCGATGGAACGTGCCACGGCCGAACAACGCCCCCCGCCGCTTCCGCGGCGGGCTCGATGCCGGCGTTCGAGCCGGCCGCGGGAGCGGCCGGTGGCCTCGTCACGCGATGGAAC
>CAYVAM010000048.1:0-2842 GCA_964449275.1 uncultured Anaerolineales bacterium | reverse complement strand
GTGCCACGGCCGAACAACGCCCCCCGCCGCTTCCGCGGCGGGCTCGATAGCAGCGGGCTCGATGGCAGCGGGCTCGATAGCGGTGGGCTCGCTGCCGGCGCGCGCGATGGCATCGGGCTCGATAGCGGTGGGCTCGCTGCCGGCGCGCGCGATGGCATCGGGCTCGAATGCCGAAGCCTATCGGCCGCCGTACCACGCGTCGTAGAACTCGCGGTACGAGCCGTCCTTGACGCGGCGCCACCAATCCTCGTGCTCGCGGTACCAGCGGATGGTTCGCGCCAGGCCCTCCTCGAAAGAGACCTCCGGCCGCCACCCGAGTTCGGTCTCGGTGCGGGTCGGGTCGATGGCGTAGCGGCGGTCATGGCCCGGGCGGTCCTTGACGAATTGGATGAGCGACTCGGGTTTGTCCAGTTCCTTGAGGATCGCCTTCACGACGTCGATGTTGAACCGCTCACTGCGTGCGCCGATGTTGTACACATCGCCCGGGCGTCCGCCTTCCACGACCGCCAGGATCGCCCGCGAGTGGTCGTCGGTGTAAATCCAGTCGCGCACCTGCCGCCCGTCGCCGTAGACGGGGAGCGGCCTATCGTCCAGGGCGTTCGAAAGCATCAGCGGGATGAGTTTCTCGGGGAACTGGTACGGACCGTAATTGTTCGAGCACCGCGTGAGAAGAACGTCCTGGCCGTACGTGTGATGGGCGGCCAGGACGAGCAGATCGGCGCCCGCCTTGCTGGCGGCGTAAGGGCTCGACGGGGCGAGCGGATGGACCTCCGTGAACGCTGGGTCGTCGGGGCCGAGCGACCCGTACACCTCGTCGGTCGAGACCTGGAGGAAGCGTTTGACGCCCTTGTCGCGGGCAACGTCCAAAAGCACCTGCGTGCCCACGACGTTGGTCCGGGCAAACGCCACTGGCCCGAGGATGGACCGGTCCACGTGGGTCTCGGCGGCGAAGTTGATGAGGGCGTCGGCGCCCTCGGGAATTGCGTCGGCCATGGCGCCTGAGTCGGTGATGTCGGCACGGACAAAGGTGTGCCGCTCTTCGGGGACGCCGATCAGGTTCCCGAGGTTCCCCGCGTAGGTCAGGAGGTCGATGGTGACGACCCGCAGGTGGGCGTCGCGCTCCAGAGCCAGGCGCACGAAGTTCGACCCGATGAAGCCGGCCCCGCCGGTGACCACATAGGTGGGCATAGCGCGGTCCCCTGCCGGTATGACGCGCGGCAAGAAGAGACGGGCACCGCGCGGTCTGGCGGCGCCCGCCCGCTTGTCAACGAATCCTTCCACACCGACCGTTCGCCGACTTACTCGGCGGCCGGCTTCTCGGCGGCCGGTTTCTCGGCAGCCGGCTTCTCGGCGGCCGGCTTCTCGGCGGCCGGTTTCTCGGCAGCCGGCTTCTCGGCAGCCGGCTTCTCGGCAGCCGGCTCCTCGGCGGCCGGCTCCTCGGCAGCCGGCTCCTCCGGCGGCGGGGCCGACGACTCACAGCCTACAACAAACGCCAGCACAAACACCAACAGCAACGCCAATGACAGGTACCTCATACTCGGTCTCCTTTCGCTGTTGCGGTAATGCTCGGGCTAATCGTCGAAACGCTTGCACGTTCTTCTGCCGCACCAATAGGGGAACAACCGCCAACCGCCACTTGGCCTATCAAGAATTGTACCGGCGCCTCCGCCCAACGCAAGGAAAACTCCACGCCGACTGACATTATAGGCGGCGCCCCGGCCGGGCCAAGTGAAAAGGCGCGGGACTCGACATGGCGCGTCGTGGCCGAGCCGCGACCGTTAGGGAGCGGCCGCTTCCTCACGGGCGCGGCTCAGACGACGGGCGCGGCTCAGACGGCTGCGCATACGTCAAGCGTAGGGGTCAAGCAGCAGCGCCCCGACGAGAACGTTCTCTTCGAGCAACTCGGCGGGCACGATGCGGCAGCGGCCGGCGAGCGGCGCGTAAATGCGACGCTCAAACTCCTCGGCCAGCCTTCGGAAGAGCACGTCGCCCATCTGCGCGACGCCGCCGCCGATGACGATCGTCTCGGGTTGCACGACCGCCGCAACGTTGGCCAGCGCGACGGCGAGCGATTCGCACACGTCGTCCAGGAGCGCACAGGCCGCCGCGTCGCCCTCGCCCGCCGCAGCGGCGACGGTGCGAGCATCGATACGCTCGACCTGCCCATCGGCAAGGGCAAGAATGCGGCCGTCCGGGTCGGCGGCCAGACGGGCGGCGCGGCGGGCGATGCTCCAGCCGGAGCACAGGTTCTCGAGTTTGTCATAGGCGCCGGCGGAGGCGTTCCAGACCCAGGTGTGTCCGATCTCGCCGCCCAGAGGTCCGCTTGCGAGGCGGCCGTCGAGGACGAGGCCGCCGCCGATCCCGCTCCCGATGTTCATGTAGAGGACGCGCCGCACGCCGCGGCCGGCGCCCAGACGCGCTTCGGCCACGGCCCCGCAGTTCGCATCGTTCTCGACGACGGCGGGAAGACCGAACGCCCCCTCCGCCCAGGTGCGCAGATCGAAATCCTCCCAACCGGAGACCTGGTGACTGCGGACGATGCGGCCGGCCTCCCGCTCAACCGGGCCGCCGAAACCGATGCCAATCTGTTCGATGGCTTCGCCTGCAGCGGACCGCACTTTGCCTACCAGTTCAGCAACGCGATGCCGGACGGCGGCTGCGCCGTCGGCCGCCGGCGATTGAGCGCGGGCCAGACGCACGATCTTCCCCTCGGCCGTTCCGACGGCCGCCTGAAGTTTCGTTCCGCCGATTTCGATGGCAAGTCGCATACGCGGCGTCGTTTCCCGACGTTTCGCTTCGCTCAACATCGGGCGTTTGCTCTGTTATGCAGTGCCCGGCGTTT
>CAYVAM010000047.1:0-25205 GCA_964449275.1 uncultured Anaerolineales bacterium | reverse complement strand
TGGAACGTGGTCAGGCCGGAGCCGACGTTGAGGAAGGTGATGGGCTGCAGAATCACATCGCCGTCACCGGTGTCGCGGCGATACCGGAGTTCGAGGCGCGGGCCGTTCTCGACGAAGATGCCGTTCGGGAACAGGGTGCCGTCTGCGAGTTGGGGCACGAGGTTATCATAGTTGGCCCGGAGATCGACGTATTCGACCCCGCTGCGAATCGTCATGCTGCCGGTGGAGACGATGTTGAAGTTGTTGTTCTCGCCGAGGCGCAGGCGGCCGTTGCGGACGTCGAGGTTCTGGAACGTGGCGGTGCCTTCGTCCCACAGGACGTAGCCGTCCATTTCGACGATTTCGCGCTGCAGTGTGTTGTCGTGCTGGGGCAGGCTGAAGAGGGTGCCGGGCGGGTCGTTGATGTAGACGTCCACGCCGGGCAGTTCGACGTTCGCGCGAATCTCGAGATGACCGTCCTCCTTGCGGGCGTTCGAGAAGATGACGTACGTTGGGGGAGCCGAAAGGCTTGGGCCGATGATGCCCATGTTCCCGCCGGTTACGTCGGTGTTCTGGTTCTGGCGTGAGGGCGTGGTCAGGCGGCGCCCCTGGCCCAGGAAGAGGCCGTCGCGATAGCGGTCGTCCGTGATGATGATGTTGACGTTGTCGAAGCCAAGGTTGACGCCGGCCTCGTAGTTCGGGTCGGCTTCGTTGACCTTGATCTCGGAATCCATATAGACGTAGGCGTCGGGGTCGAATGTGAAGCCGGCGCCGTTTTTCAGGCGGTTATTGTTGTTGATGCGGATGATGCCGCCGGCCGCGACCTCGTAGTCGCCCGTGCTGGGCCTTCGTCCGTCGGCGTTGTCGACGCAGTTGAACAGCGCGTTCTGGCCGATGACCATCGTGCCGCCGGTCAGCGGATCGTCCCCGTCGGGGTCGTCCGCAACGGCGTTCGTAGCGCCCACGGCGAGTCGGCCGTTCTCGATGGTCATGGTGACGCCGGCCGGGATGGCGTTCATGCTTTGCAGCGTCAGGAGGGTGTCGCCGGTCGTGCCGGGGTCGTCGCCGACGGGCGGCGTGCTGCCCTGCCGCAGGAACGTGTCGGCCGTGGAGGCCGCGTTCCGCCAGGCGCTGCTCAGGCCGAGGTTGAAGTCGCCGAGGAGTTTGATTTCGTGGCCGGCGACGGCGTTGAAGGTGGCCTGCATGAAGCCGACGGTCGGCGTCATGTGAACCTCAAAGCCGTTGGCGCCGGCGGCCTCCTGGAGTGTGCCGACGAAGTCGGTGGTCTGGAGTTGGACGCGCAAAAGCGAGGAGTCGCCGGGGTCCTCGAGGTGGACGTAGGCGCCCGGGTAGACGGCGCCGCTGGTGCCGGCGGGGTCGAAGCCGATGCCGAGTTCGCCGCCGATGGGTCCGGCGCCGCCGCCGCCGTTGCCGATACGGAGTTCGAACTCGTGCCAGCCGGCGTCCAGCGTGGGATGGGGGTCCAGGGCCAGAGCGACGTACGCGCGGTCGTTCCAGTCGATGCTTTCGAGGACCTTGACGCCGTCGATGTAGATACGTGTTTCGTCGTCGATGCGTTCGCAGAACTCGACGACGCCGTCGAGGTCGTAGAACTGGCCGGTGTAAACCTCGGTGGTGTTGCCGGGGATACTGTCCTCGGTCTCGTGCAGGTCCACGGTGACGTACCAATTGGGGTTGGGGTCAACCTGGTCGTTGGTCATGCCGGGGACCTCGCCGTAGAAAAGGCCGGGTCCCGATATGGTGTGGGGCACTTGGGAGGTCCAGGCCGGCGAGAACATGGCGCCCTTGTAAATGTCGTTGGCGCCGCCGCCGTCACCGATGATGTAGGTGGCTGCGGTGTCGGTGATGCCGCGGTAGAGCAGGGCGAACGGCGGCAGGTTCGCGACGAGCGGTTCGGCGCCGGTCGTGTGTGCGAGGACGGAACTGTCGACCAGTGTGACGTTTCCGCCGGCGCCGTAGGTGGCCTTGGTGATGTCGCCGCCGAGGGCTCCGAGGGCCTCGACGGTCGTGCTGCTGGGCATATTCGGGCCGGCCGGTAAGCCCGTGCCGGTCATCTTCAGGAAGGCGTCCGGTGCGATGTCAACCGTCTGTGCGGCGGCGAAGGCGTCGTCGTTGAGGACCTCGACGACCGCGCCGGCCTGGGCCAGGCTGACGTTGCCGAGGCCCTTGATGTCCGAGATGACCTGGTGGTTGCCGGCGTTGTAGATAAGGTCTCCGCCGCCGGCGCCTGTGGCGTTCCACGCCAGCGTGTAGCCGTCCTCGGTGGCCATGGTAAGGGTGGCCAGGGCGTTAACGTCGATGGCGCCGGTCAGTGTGACCTTGGCGCCGCCGGCCGTGCCGCTGTAGGCCTTCTTGGCCGTGAACGTGGTGGGGTCGTCGATGTCAAATTTGGTGCCGACGGTGACGTCGGTGTCCTTGCTGGCGAAGACGACGTCGGCGGGTGGCAGGATCTGGACGACAGCGCCGCCGAGCGGGTCGATGCCGCCGGCGTCCTTGACGATGCCGACGGTGCCGGCCCAGACCCTGACGAGGACCTCGTCGGCGTTGCCTGCGACGTCGGTGCGGTCGAAGACGATTGCGCCGTCGCCGGTCTTGTCGAGGTTGAGGCTCTGGAGTCCGCCGCCCTGGTCGCTGTCAAGGAGTTGTCCGACTCGTAGGTCGCCGTCGGTCTGGACGCCGTAGTCGCCCGCGCCGGCGAGGCCGAGTGTGGTTGAGTCGAAGCCGAGCCAGCCGCCGGAGGTCGTCAGGAGGAGGCCCTTGTCGATCGTCAGGTCGCCAAGATAGCCCCCGCCGCCGTTGGTCTGGATCTCCGCGCTGGCGGTGACGTGGACGTCGGTGTCGGCCTCGCTGAACGTGGCGACGTCGGGCCCTTCGGCGTAACTGAGGGCAATCTCTGCGGCATCGAGTGCGGCGTCGTAGATGCGGAACTCGTTGTAGGCGGCGTTGGCGGTGTCGTCGCCCCACTTGGAGCGGCCGAGGACGCTCTCGGTGTCGCCGAGGTCCGAAAGTTTGTCGAAGGTGTCGAACGAGCCCGCCAGGACGCCGTCCTTGTACCACGTGACGACGGTCTTGCTGTCCGGGCCGGTGGCCTCTTCATCGACCACATAGACCAGGTGGAACTCCTGGTCGATCGTGAACGGCGCCATGGTGTCGCTGACGTTGCCGCTGTCGTTGTCGCCGAGGGTGACGCCGGCGTCTACCCAGCGGAGGGCGTCCGTGTTGATGTCGTTGCCGCGTGTCCAGGCGCTCAAGAAGACGTCGGAGTCGCTGCTTCCGAACGAGAAGATGCGGCCCCAGTTCTTGACGCTTTTCTGTGTGGCCCAGAACTCGAAGGTGGCGTCGCCGAGGGAGGAGATGATGCCATTGTCGAGTTTCAGATAGTCGGAGTCGTTCTTGCCGCCGCCCGTCATGTACAGTTGGCCTGCCACGGTTGTGCCGACGTCGGCGTCTTGGGCGCCCTGGTCGATGATGGTGGCGTTGGCGCTGCTGATCGAATCGGTGAGCACGGTGCCGGCGACGCCGACCTCATCGAAGCGCCAGCGGTTTCTCGCGCCTGCGGCAAGGCCGCTCGCATTGTGGATCATCGTGCCGCCGTTCAGGACAACCGATGCGTCGCCGAGGGAGGACTGGGTGCCTTTGGTTCCCATCTCGAGCACGCCGCCGTTGACCTGGAAGGTGCTGGCGACGGGGATGTTGCTCGGCGATGCCGGGTCGGCGTGCGTGATGGCGAGTCTGCCGGCCGCCGGAACCGTCGCGTGGATGGTGATCGGGTCGGTCGCGCCGCCGACCTGGCCGGTGATGGCCAGTTCGCCGGCGTTGGGCTGGAGCGTCAGTGTGTCGCCGGCGCCCACGTTGGATGCCACCGTCGTGAATGTGGTCGTTCCGGCGCCGCTCTGGGTAATGGTGTCGCCGCCGGTGGCGCCCAGTGTGAGCGGCCCGGCCGGCACGTCCAGGGCGGTATTAAAGGTAACGGCGCCGGGCGTGGTGTCGTCGATGGTGGTGCTGGTGAAGGAGAGTCCGTCGTTGGGCTGCCCGCCGCCGGTGGCGTTGAATATGGCGCCGCCGTGGATCGTCAGGTCGCCCAGGTGCACCATGCCCGTCGGATTGATCTGCGAGAAACCCTTGACGGTAACGTCGTTGCCCAGTGTGACCTCAGCAACGGCCCCGGTGCCACCCATAAGGTAGTGGTTCGCGACCTGGGTGGGGTCCAGGACGGTGTCGTAGATGGCGAACTCGTCCATGTAGCCGTCCCACTCGCGGTCGTCGCCGTGCCACGCGCCGATGTTGCCGTGGTTGATAACCGGGTCGTTGTTCCCGTTGTCGGCGCCTGAGAACACGTTAGTGCCGTCGACGTAGAGTTCGACCGCGCCGCTGGCGCCGTCGTAGGTCGTCACGACGTGGTACCACTGGCCCGCCACGAAGTTGGGGGCCCAGTCCAACAGCACGTCGCCGCCGTTGCCGTTGATGCACCACCTGAGCGGCATGTTGTTGAACTGGTAATGAAGGGAACTGGCGGACCAGCCGTCGTCGTTCAGGATGCTGCGCCAGCCGCTCAGTGTGTCGGCGTTGAACCACGTCTCGATGGTCATCTGCGGGCTGGTGAGGTCGGCTTGGATCTCGACGGAGTCGTCGTTGCCGTCGAAGACCACGGCATTGCCGAGACGCGTGCTGGCACTGGTCTGGCCGGGCGCGGCCTGGTTCAGGTAGATCCCGTTCTGGTCGCCGCCGGCCGTGTCGACGGCGGGGAGCGTATTGTTGGCCTCCTCGAACCGGTAGTACACGACCGGGCTGTCGGCCATCACGACCTGTTCATAACTGGGCGGCGCGCCGGCGTCCAGGTTGAGGATGCCGTTATCGAGGACGATGGCTGCGCTGCCGAGTGCGTTGCCGGCGCCCGATAGCGTGCCGCTCACGTCGAGCGTCCCGGTGATGTGGTTCTGGAGACCGGGGTCGTCGCTCGTGTTGGTGACGGTAAGGGTTGCGCCGGTGTCGACTTTGCTTCCGGGCGCCAGTGCGAGCGGCAGGCCAAACGTGCCGATCTTGCCGCTCAGCGTCAGCGAGGCGACCTGGACGTCGATCTTCACGCCCATGCTGGCGTCTTCGATGTCGCTGGATATGATGTTGTTGGCCATCGAGCCGCCACCGGGGTCCACCTGCTGGAGCAAACCGGTGGTGACGGTGGGCACGTCGCCGAGGATGAGCGACCCGTTCTGGATGGTGTACGTGAGACCGGCGTTCTCGAGGCTGAGCGTCGCAGCGGTCGCCCCGACGGGGAGTTCCGCCACGGGGTGACCGGCCATGATCCCCGCGGTGGTAAACTTGGCGGTGTCCACCGGATCAGGACCCGTGGGCGGGCCGGTGCTGGGGTCCCAGTTCATGGGGTCGTCCCACGCGCTGCCGATAGTGCCTGTCCACGTGTAGGTGGCCTGAGCCTTCGCTTGCGGCGCCGCGACCGCGAGAACCAGCGCCGTGGCGACCACGAGTGCTGCCAGGCCCTTCCAGGAATTGTGACTAGACATGACTTGCTCCCTCATCTAACGTGACCCAGTCCGTGTGCTTGCACAGATCAGACATATAAACATTCCGAATCCCAGCCGGCCGCGTGACCGGCGGGTCGTCGTGTCAATCCCTGCGGTTCGAGCGTGCGTCTGATGTGGCCTCAAACCCTCTCCTTGCTACCGGGCCTGGGCTTCGCCCGCGACGTGTGACCTTTGCGCGCGTGCCCAATGGCCCCCATAACGGCGAAAAACGCTAGGGAAATATAACCCAGGATTGGCGAAAGTCAAATCTGAGCGGGATTTTTCCGATAGTTTCTTAAAATTGTTCCGTTGCGCACGTTCCGTATCTTGCCCATCTTCGGCCCGCGCTAACGTCCCTATCCATCAGCCAACCCCGTAATTCGGCCACACGCCCCCCATCCTGGGCCGGAAACCGGGTTTACGCCCATGACATACCTTGCCCGGCGCGTCACACGTTGCGCGGCGGGTCGGACGTTGCGCGGCGGGTCTCCTGACCCGCCGCGCCGCAGGGGTGGGCGTCAGCGGTCTCGCAGGGCGATGGCGGCCGAGAGGAGGGCGATGGCGGCCGTTTCAATCCGCAGCGTCGTCTGTCCGAGACGGGCCGGCGCCAGGCCGGCGGCGTCCAGGGCGCGCCGCTCGGCGCGGGTCAATCCGCCCTCCGGCCCCACCACTATATATATGGAAGCAGCGCGGGCGCACCCGGCCAGGGCCCGGGCGAGCGGCGCGGCGGCGTCGGTCACGTCGCCGTAAATGCCGGCGCGCGGCGACGCCACAAACTCCTCCAGCGGACGGGGCGCCGACAGCGTCGGAAGAAAGGCGACGCGCGCCTGCTTCGCCGCCGCAATGCACCGGCCAAGCCACCGCCCGCGCGCTCGCGACGACAGGCCACCCGCGCCCGCGACGCTTCGCTCGAACCGCACCGGCGCCACCGACGCCGCACCCAGTTCCGTCGCCTTCTCCAGGAGCCAGGCCAGCCGGCGCCCTTTCGGAACCGCGACCGCCAGATGGATGAGCGGACGGGGCCGCAACGCCGGCTCGCGCACCGCTTCGATGACGGCGGCGACCCGGCCGCGACCAACTCGAACGATTCGCGCCGCGGCCGAGGCGCCGCGCCCGTCGAACAGTTCCACGGCGTCGCCGACGTTCAGCCTGAGGACGTGCGCTGCATGGTGCGCTTCGGTCGGAGGGAGCGCGGCGTGGCGGCCTTGGCGGAAGGGCGTCTCGGGGCGCTCGGCCGGTGGCGGGACGAAGAATCGCGGCAGGCGCCCGGCATCCGACATGGCTCCGCTCCGAGGATCGGCCGCCGAAAGTCTACCACGATACGGCCGGGCCGAAAAGGGTCTTGCCGATGGAGGCCGGCGCCCGACAGGTTCGAGACATGTTGTGAGGACTGACCCCGCCGCCTCAGCCGTTGTCGGGCGGGGCAGCGTTGGAGCGAGGTCGTCGCACCTGCGTCGTGGGCGGCTGGGGACGGTCGGGCAGATACGGGACGGGCACCCGCGCGAGCATCCCGGCGTTGGGCCCGCGCAGGATGTATCCTTCAACCCAGACGTAGTTGTCGAGACCTCGCGTGTAGAGTTCGACGGCGTAGATGTCGGGTTTCGGGCCTCGGTAGCCGGGAGGCCAGCGATGATCGGAGAGGTAGGCGTGCGGCCAGAGTTCGGTTGCGGTTTGTGCGTTGTCGAGCCCATCGACGATGACGATGGCGCGCCCGCCGGTCTTGGCGACCTCGGCAGCCGGGACGGTGTGCCCGGCGGCGCCGGCCGACCAGCGGATGTTGTAGAACCCCGCCCGTCCGGCATTGCGGTAGAGGCACCCGATGAGGTTGGTGGCGTTGATGCAGTCGAACTGGTTGGCGTCGAGGGCCTCACGAAGCGACGGTGCGGCCGCGTAATGATCCGCCGTGCCGAGGAGCGCACGCGTAAAGTGCTGGGCGCCGAGCAGGACCTGTTCGTCGGACCCGCCGAGTGTAGCGGCGGCGGCCATCAGACGCGCCTCGAACCGCTCGGCCCAATCTTGCCCGCCCTCCGGGTCGCCGCCCCGGTAGAAGATGACGTCCAGCAGCCCGTGTTGAGTGGGTTTCGCATAGGCCCGGTCGTAGCGTTTCAGGACGACGGCCAGTTGATCGAGCGCTCCGGCCGTGCTGGTGCGGTACAGGATGTTGGCGAGGTAACTGGCGTTGAACGGAGTCCTGGCGGCGAGGTCCCACATTTGCCGCGCGGCAGGAGAGAGGTGGCTGCGCAGACGGAGGAACACGCTGCGAAGATGCGGCGGCATGCCGACGGCCGCCGGCACGTCGTCAACGCCGTCGCGCCGGGGCGCCGCCGCGCCGTCGAGACGGCGCAGGAGGTAGTCGTCAGGCACGCGGAATAGCCGCTCGGCCTGGTGTTCCACTTCCAGGTAGTTGCGCAGCGCGCAGTAGCCCGCGCGGCCGCCCGGCAAACACGAGAGGGTCGGATCGAATGCGAACCGGCCGGAGTACGTCACGTTGCAGGAAAGGTAGAGCGACTTGCAGCGGGCCTGGAAGTTGAGTGCGGCCAGGTGATTGTTGACCACGTAGTCGAGCCAGCGATGCAGGTCGGCCAGGGCGAACGTTGCGGAGGCCAGTTCGTCGGCCCACCATCGGGCGGCGCCGAGGTCGTTACCGTCGACAGCGGTTACAAGGCAGCCGGCGCAGTAGCCGGGCCACGTGCGTTGGCTGGCCGGAGAGGCCGCAAGGGCGCCCGGGGCGACGCCACTGCCGCCCAGGGCCCGTGCGAGTTGGTCGGCCGTGGCGGCAAGCCGAATCGCTTGGGGAAGAACCTGCTCGTTTCGCTTCCTGATGTCCTGGAGCAGGGCCTTGAGCGTCCCCTGGTGCCAGGCGAAGTCGGCCGCCGGGCTGAGACGATCCGACGCACTGCTCCACCACTGATGTGCCAGCCGCGTCCCCGGCCCGCCGCCCGAGGCGAAGGCCACCTCTTTGAGGCCCCCGGGCCGGACGCAACTCGGTCCGTTCGGATCGCGCCGGCCCAGCAGCAGGAGCCGGCTTGCGTTCAGTGTGGGGGCGAGGGTGGCGGCAACCTCACGCCACAACTCTGCAACCTGCTCGCGTGCGGGGGCAGGCGGAGCCGGCGGTGTCGCAAGTTCGGCGCCGGCGGCCGTGGCGGTTCCAGCGGCGGCCAGAACGATCGCCGCGCACGCCATCCACCGCCGCGGGCAGGGTCGTGTTGTCCGAGTCAACGCCATCCACTCCATGATTCAGCCGGCCGGGTGGCAGGATCCTGCCGGGGCCGGGACTTCTTCGGATAAACAGTCGGGCTGCACGCGAGCGTCAGTTCTCGACGGTGCGCGCCCGAGCGTGGTGAGAGCCGCTGTGGGCGTAGCAGGTCTGGGGCTTCGCGCGGTTCGGCAGGTATGGCAGGAACGCCCGTAGGAGCATCCCGGCGTTGGTCCCCCTTACGATAAATCCCTCGGCCCAGACGTAGTCGTCGATGCCTCTGGCGTAGAGTTCGACGGCATAGATGTCGGCTTTGAGCCTGGTGTAACCTGTCGGCCAGGCGTGGCCACGGGCATACGCGTAGGGCCAGAGTTCCGTGGAGGTCTCGGGGCCTTCGAGGCCGTCCACGATGACGATGGCCGATCCGCCGGACGTGGTGATTTCCGCAGCCGACACCGTGTGTCCGGCAAGGCCGGCGCACCACCGGACGCTGTAGTATCCGGCGCGTCCGGCGTTGCGGTAGAGTGTCCCGACCATATCGGTTGCCCGCAGGCAATCGAACTGCTTCTTGACCAGGGCTTCGCGCAAGGTTTGGGCCTTGCCGTAGTGCTCCCAACCACCGAAGACGGCCCGTGTGAAATGCTGGGCGCCCAAAAGGACCTGCTCGTCGGTTCCGCCGAGTGTGCCGGCGGCCGACATGAGATGCGGGTCGAAGCGGTCGTCCCACACGGTTCCTGCCCCCAGGTCGCCGCCGCGGTAGAAGAGCACGTCCATCAGCGTGTTCAGGCCGGCTCGGGGTGCGGCGTCATCGAACCGCTTGAGAACAACGGCCACCCGTTCGATCGCGCCGACTCGCCACGCGCGATGCAGCATGTTGGCCAGGTAACTGCGGTGGAAGGGGCTGTGGGCGGCCCGGTCCCACACCTCCTGGTTGGCCGGGGACAGGATATCACGCAGGCGCGCGAACGTGCCGCGAAGGTGCGGCGGCAGCCAGACGGCGGCGGGCGCGCCCGAGACGGCCTCACGCTTGACTCGAGAGGCGCCGTCGCCGGTGAGTTCGAGATATTCCGAAGGCACGCGGAAGAGCCATTCCGCCTGATGTTCGACCTCCTCAAAATTGTGCAAGCCGTTCATCGTGAGCCGCCCCCCCGGGAAGAACGACGTGTGCCGCGTGGCGTCGTACCTGTTTCCATACGGTTCTTCGCACTCCTCGAAGAGCGCCTTGCACCGGGCTTGGAAGGCGATGGCGGTCAACTGATTCTCGACCAGGATGTTGATCCAGCGGTGAAGGTCGGCCAGGGCAAAGGTGGCGGAGGCCAGTTCGTTGGCCCACGTCTTGCAGGCGGCGAGGTCGTGCTGCGCCATGGCCCCGTCGAGCCTGCCGGCGCAGTGGCCGAGCCAATGATGCGGAGGCTTGACGCGGGAAGCCGCGAGGCCCTGCGGCCAGGCGGCGAGGCGACGTAGGGCGCGGGCCAACTCCTCGGACTGGGTCGCAAGCCGGACGACCTTCGCCAAGACCGCGCGGTTCGCCGTGAGCAAGCCCGCGAAGACCGGTTTGATTCGCGTCTGGTGCCACGCGAAGTCGGCCATGGGCGAGTTCCGCTCCGCGATGGATTCAACGTAAATGGCGGCAAGGTGGGTACCCACGCCGCCGTCCCGGTGCGCGATGATGGTGCCGCCGAGTTCGGGGCCTACACAACTGTCGCCGTTAGGGTCGCGGTTGCCCAGGAGCAAGTGTTGACTGGCCGCGGTGGTCGGTCCAAGGTCGGTCGTCAGGGTCTTCCAAAGGGCAGCGAGTTCGGGGGCCGTGAGCGACGATTCGGACGCTGCCTCCGGGCGCGTACCGGCGCCGGCGGCCGAGGCCGGACCGGGGGCCGTGAAGAAAGCGACAGCGAGGAAGGCGCAAACGGCCATCGCAGACGCATGGCGGTATCTACTACGGGTCACCAGGGACGCCTCCGTACGGAACTACCCCTCTAGGTGGGCTATACCTTGCAGGTTCCTCCCGGGGAAGGAGGTTGTCAGTCTCCGGCCGAAATCTCTTTCCGTATAGTATACGGATGAGACGCGGAAGTTCCGGAAGTATTGCTTTCAATTTCGGATAATTTTGCGGGCGGGCAAATCCTTCGGTTGCGGAAAGATTGCACCTCGTCCGCTCCTCAACACGCGGAAGGATTGCGTAGGACCAACGCGACCCGGTCTTTCGAGGCGTCCGGCGCCGGCCGATGGTGACGTGCCCGGGACCGGTGACCGTGGCGGCTTTACGCTGTCTCGTACAGTTCCAGCATGCGGCGGGCCATCTTGGTGAGGCGCTTCCGCAGTTCGGGCGGGTCGAGCACTTCGACCTCCGGGCCGTATGCCAGGACCCACCAGACGATTTCATCGAGGCCGTCGACCGTGACGCGGAAGTGCACGCACCCGTCGTCGTCCCAGGAGACCTTTTGCGTCCGGTGCCAGTTGACCTCTGCCGCGTTCGGACTGATGAGCGGGCTGAACTTCAGGTGCACCTGGTACGTCTTGTTGCCGCGCATCATCCGCCAGGCGTTGCCGAGATGTTTTTCGAGCGTCAGGCCGTGGGGTATCTTAAAGCGGCCGTTGGCGGGACTCAGCGCCACGAAGCGGCCGAGTTTGAAGGTCCGGACCGCTTGGTGCTTCGACGACCGGCCGATGACGTACCACGCCCGCTCGTTGAACAGGAGCCAGTACGGGTTCAGGCGCGTCCGGATCTGGCCGGTGTCGTGGAACGAGATGTAAATCGCCTCGAGCGGTTGGCGGCGGACGATGGCCCGCTGCACCAACTGGTACGTCTTGCGAAGGGCGTTGTGCCGCGCGGTCGCCGTCGTCCGGACCGCCGTCGTGCGGGCGAGACCGCCGACCATGGCCCGCATTCCGAGAGGCAGCGACGCCTCGATCTTGGCGGCCGCGTCGCGCGCCGGCTCCAGCAGCGGCAGGCGCCCCGACTTGCCCAGTTCCGACGCCAGGACCACCAGCGCCAGCGCCTCGTCCAGGCCGAGGTTGATCGACGGCATCAGCGCGGTCCTGTGAATCCGATACCGGCCGGTGGGACGGTCGTAGAAGACGGGGATACCGGCTTTCTCGATCGTGTTCAGGTCGCGGAAGATGGTTCGGCGTGAGACGCCGCACTCGGCCGCCAGGTCCGCCGCCTTGTACGTTCGGCCCGTCTGGAGCAACGTGATGAGTTTCAACACGCGGTGCAACCGACCGACGACCATGGTGCTGTCCTCGTCTGGTGTTCGTGTCGCGCCGGCGCCTCGCGCGCAGCGTTGCCGGACCGTGATGTGTGCAGAGTATACCCGGCGAAGCGCATCCTGTCAAATCGGCGGGGCAGCCCGGTCCGGGAGACGCGGACGGATGCGCCTGCGGGCCAGCAACAGCCCGCCGACGGCCAGGAGGGCGAGCGTGGCAGGCTCGGGGATCGGGGCGGCCGAGGCGCCGCCAAGCGGCGCGCCGGCGCTCAAGATCCACGCCCTGTCGATCGTGTCGTAGTCGTTCGAGTTGATCGTCCCGTCGTAGTTGAAGTCGCCGACGGCCCAGCGGAACCCGCCGTCGGGCACTCTCCCCTCGTGCGTCCACAGCATCCAGGCCGTGTCGATCTTGTCGTAGTCGTTGGAGTTGACGATGCCGTCGAGGTTCGTGTCACCGTACCACACGTAATCCACGACGACCTTCTCGCCGTCGTCGATGACGCCCAGAGCCGTCACCCTGTGCGTATCCGCGGCCGCGTCGCTCGACGTGATGCCTTCGCCGTCCCACGAGCCGCCGCCACAGCCGGAAGCCACGTCGGCCAGGATTTCGTTGAACGGGGTTGCGGCGTCGTAGGGGATGGTGAGGCCGCCCGTTGCCAGGTCCAGCGTGCCGCCGGTCTCAACCGCACCGTCCGCGTAGAGCGGCAGGCCGCCCGTCTCGAGGGTTGAACCTGCGGCGACGGCAAGGTTGTGGACGTGAAGCGCTTCGGGCAGGCCGTCGCCCTGGTTGTCGTGGTCATCCACGAGCCGCACGTGTCCGTGCCACGTCTCGTTTCCGACCCGGAGGGTGCCGACGGCGAAGTTGTGCGTCCAGGCGGTGGCGGCGGCGCCGAGGTCCTTGCCTGCGACCTCAACCTCGCTCGGCCCGGCGCCGGGATTGGGCGAGATAAACTCGACCGTAGCGGACGCCAGGTCGAAGGCGGCGGCACGCATGGACCGGTTGTCGAAGCGGCCCATCATCTGATACGTGCTGCCGGCGTCGGCCACGAGGACGCCGTTCTCGCCCACCGTCAGGTCGCCGACGACGACGGCCAGCGAGGGGTCCATGATGAGGGTTCCGTTGTCCACGACGTCGCCCTCGAAATACACTTTGCCGTTGACGGCCCGGATGGTTCCGTCGTTGACGGTGTCGCCGGTGATGAGGAGGTCGGCGTTTCGGATGGCGAGTTCCGCCCCGGCGTGGTTCTGGAGGTCGCCGACGATCTGGGACGGGCCGTAGAGGTCGGCGAATCCGTGGTTCGTCAGGTTGGCGGCGATGCAGCCGAAGCCGGTGAACTCGGCGCCGCTGCGGTTGGTGAGATTCGGTGTGGCGAGCGTGCCGCCGAGCATGGCGATCTGTGCCCCCGGCTTGTTTTCGAGGTCGCACGAGACGAACGTGACGCCGCCGCCGCTTCCAACCGTTATGGTTCCTTGATGGTCCACGGCGTCGGCGTCGATGAGCAGGGCCGCGTTCGGCAGGTTTTCCAGGCGCTCGGTGTTCGTGAAGGCGCCGCCGCAATAGACGGCCAGGCTGCCGGTCTCGGCGGCGATCGTTCCGGCGTTGTTGATTCCGGCGGGCGCAAGGAGGCTGCCCGCGCCGGCGACGACGGCGCCCGCGCTGTTCGCAAACTCGGCCTCGGACAGCACCGACCCGCCGAGCAGGCTGACGCGGTTGTTGTTTACGCACGAGTCGGTCACGAGCGACCCGAAACCGTAAGCCCGGACCTCGCCGTGGTTCGTGAACGTGCCCTTGACGTCGAGGTTTCCTTTGGCGTGCAGGACCGCGTCGGCGTGGTTCGTGAAGTTGCCGTTGTAGTTGACCATGCCGCCGCGGACGGTCCAGTCGCCCTGGTTCGACACGGCGCCGTAGAGGTCGATGTTGTTCACGTCGAGGGCGCCGGTGTTGGTGAACGTATTGAACTGGAGCCAGACCTGCTCGCCTGTCCAGTTGGTGAGTTCGACGCGGTATCCGGAGGCGGTGTTGGCGGTGATGGAAGTCACCGTGTGCGGGTCGCTTACTTCGACGTAGTAGTTGCGGGCTCCAAGGTTGAACTGCACGTCCCACTGGTAGGCGCCGTTCTGTGGAACTATAAAGTGGGGCGACCAGTGCTGTTGGTCTTCCCAAAACCCGTTGTAGTTCCCGACAACGCTTGTCCAGGCGGCGGGATAAAGTGTTCCTGTCGCCCTGTCGGCCGGCACGAGCATAACCGCCAGAATGGCCAGGGCGCCGGCAACCGCGGTTCTGTGGAATGTCATGCTTTTCCCCTCTCGCCCCCAAGCGCGTATAGCCGGGGCGCGTCTGCGAACCAGCAATTTTACATGATGATGGGCCAAAAAGCAAACCGGGAACCGTCGAAACTTGGGCGACAACACGCTTGACGCCGACCGCCGCCTGTGCGCTACTGGATACCATAGACATCGGGCAGGCCGTTAGATTGCAGCGCCCTTCGAGCCCGGACCGGAAGGTCCGGGTAACCCCGCGGCGCGCAGCGCGCCGCGCCCATCGGTGAACCATGGAGAACGCCCGCATCGCCGCCGTCTTCGAGCAGGTCGCCGACATCCTCGAGATCCTCGGCGAGAACCCGTTCCGCATCCGCTCTTACCGCAACGCCGCCCGCACCGTGGGCGACATGACCGAACCGCTGGCCGACACGGTGACCGAAGGCAAAGACCTTACGGCCCTGCCCGGCATCGGCGAGAGCCTGGGCGGCAAGATCCGCGAGATTCTCAAGAGCGGCACGTGCGAGATGCTCGAGGACCTCCGCCGGCGCCTCCCGCCGCACGTGCCGGACCTCCTCCACGTGAGAGGGCTGGGGCCGAAGAAGGTGAAGGTCCTCTACGAGCAACTTGGCGTCGAAAGCCTTGGCGACCTGAAGACCGCCGCCGAGGCCGGCACGATTCGCAACCTCGAAGGCATGGGCGCCAAAACCGAGCAGAATATCCTCAAAGGACTCGCGACGCTGGAGGCCGAGGCCGGCCGCATCGGCATCAAGGACGCCGCCGACGCCGTGCTCGCGCTGGGCCGGCACCTCGACGGCGTGAAGACCATCCGCCGGTGGCAGGTCGCGGGCAGTTTTCGCCGGCGACGCGAGACCATCGGCGACCTCGACGTGCTCATCGAAGCGTCCGACCGCGCGAAGGCGGCCGAGGCCATCCTGGCCTATCAGCCCATCGAGGACGTGGTTGCGCGCGGCGAGCAGAAGGTCTCGGTGGCCTTGGCGGGCGGGCTCCAGGTGGATTTTCGCTTCATCGAAGCCGAAGCCTTCGGCCCGGCCATGATGTATTTTACCGGCTCGAAGGCCCACAACATCGGCCTGCGCAAGCGGGCACAGAAGCGGGGCCTGAAACTCAACGAGTACGGCCTCTTTCGCGGCAAACGGCGCGAGGCGGGAAAGACCGAGCAGGAGGTATTCAAGGCCCTCGGCCTGCCGTGGATTCCGCCGGAACTCCGGGAGGACCGCGGCGAAATCGCCGCCGCCGCCGACGGAAAACTCCCGAAACTCGTCCAGCGAAAGGACATCCGCGGCGACCTCCACGCCCACACCACCGCCACCGACGGGGCCAACACGCCGCGACAACTCGCCGAGGCCGCACGCACACTCGGTTATAAGTATCTCGCTATCACCGACCATTCCAAGGCGGTGAGGGTTGCCGGCGGTCTGAATGCGGCGGCCCTCGGGCGCCACGCCGACCGCATCCGCGAACTGGACGCCCACCTGGACGGCTTCCGGCTCCTCGCGGGCGTCGAGGTGGATATCCTCAAGGACGGCCGCCTCGACCTGCCCGAGACGCTGCTCGGCACCCTGGACTGGGTCGTGGCCAGCATCCACAGCGCGTTTTCGCTGGCGGAAGAGGAGATGACCGACCGTATCCTGGCGGCCGTCGGGTCGGGCGTCGTGCACTGCATCGGCCATCCGTTCGGCCGGATCATCGGCCGGCGCGACCCGATCCGGTTCGATGCGGACCGCGTGTTCGAGGCGTGCCGCGAGGCCGGCGTCTGCCTGGAGATCAATGCGTACCCCGACCGGCTCGACCTGCCGGACATCTACTGCAAACGCGCCCGCGACATGGGCGTGACGATGGTCATCTCGACCGACGCCCACAAGATCGCGGACCTGGACCTGATGCAGTACGGCGTCAGCGTTGCGCGGCGGGGCTGGCTCGAGAAGGGCGACGTGCTGAATACGCTTTCGCTTTCGGCCCTGCGCAAGCGCTTGAAGCCAAGTTAGCCGCCGCGCTTGCCCGGCGCGTCGTTAGCCGCCGCGCTTGCCCGGCGCGTCGTTAGCCGCGGGGCTTGCCCCGCGCGTACCTTTGCCACAAGGGGCTATGCGTGACATCCAAGCATGACCCGTCAAAGATGAGCCGGTCCGGCGCCGCCAAACGCGCCGAGACCCTCCGCCGCCGGATCGAGCACCACAACTACCGCTACCACGTCCTGGACGACCCCGAGGTCTCGGACGCGGCGTTCGATGACGCCATGGTCGAACTCCGGGCCATCGAAGAGCAGTGGCCGGAACTTGTCACGCCCGACAGCCCGACCCAGCGCGTCGGCGGGCGGCCGCGCGACGGCTTCGCCACGCTTCGCCACGAAACGCCGATGCGAAGCCTCCTCTCGATCTACGCCGAGGAGGAGATAGTCCGCTTCAGCGAAACCTGCCGCAAGGAACTCGCGGCCGATGACGTGCCACTGGTGGCCGAGCCGAAGTACGACGGCGTCAGCATCGAGATCGTCTACGACGGCGGCCGCATGGTCTCGGCCGCGACGCGCGGCGACGGCGCTACCGGCGAAGACGTGACCGCCAACGTCCGGACGATTGGCCAGGTGCCCCTGCGCCTGCGCAGCGGCGAGGTCGAAACGCCGGAGCACCTGGTGGTGCGCGGCGAAGTGTATATGGACAAGGCGGAGTTCGCGGCGTTCAACCGCCGCCAGGAAGAGGCCGGCGAGAAGACCTTCGCGAACCCGCGAAACGCCGCCGCCGGCAGCCTCAGGCAACTCGACCCGCGAATCACGACCGAGCGGCCGCTTCGCATCTTTTTCTGGGAAATCGCCCCGTCGTCGAGTTCGCGGCCCGAGACGCAGTGGGAGTGCCTCCAAACCATGCGCGGTCTGGGTCTGAAAACGTGTTCGCAATCGCAACTGCTTGCCAGTACGGAAGATGCGATTCGGTGGCACCACGATCTGGAGGCCCGCCGCGACGATCTTCCGTACGAGATCGACGGCTGCGTGTTCA
The DNA here is from genome assembly GCA_964449275.1 of uncultured Anaerolineales bacterium. Taxonomy (GTDB): domain Bacteria; phylum Planctomycetota; class Phycisphaerae; order FEN-1346; family FEN-1346; genus JAUVZF01. The sequence goes on along the minus strand of CAYVAM010000047.1, from coordinate 8,014 downwards.
AGGTCAATAGCCTGGCCGACCACGACCGATTGGGGGTCCGCGCCGCCAACCCACGATGGGCGGTAGCCTACAAGTTCGCCGCACGACAGGAAACCACCAGGATTCTGGAGATCCATCCCCAGGTCGGCCGCACGGGGGCCGTCACGCCCGTCGCCGTGCTCGAGGCCGTCGAGATCAGCGGCGTCACGGTCACGCACGTCAGCCTGCACAATCAGGACGAAATCGACCGGAAAGACATCCGCGTCGGCGATACGGTCCTCGTTGAACGTGCCGGCGACGTCATCCCCCACGTCCTGGAGGTCATTACCCAGAAGCGGCCGAAAGGGACGCGGCGCTATCGCCTGCCGCCGAAATGCCCCGTCTGCGGGGCACAGGTCGTCAAGCCGCAGGGCGAGGCCGTCTCGCGATGCACCAACAACTCGTGCCCGGCACAGGTCAAAGAGAGCATCAAGCACTGGGGCGGCAAACAGGCTCTCGACATCGACGGCCTGGGCGACAAACTCGTCGATCAACTCGTTGATACCGGCCTTGTCCGCGACGTGGCGGGCCTGTACGACCTGACGGTCGAATCGGTTGCGGCCCTCGAACGAATGGCCGAAAAGAGTGCCTCGAATCTCGTCGAGGCCGTCGCCGGCAGCAAAAAAGCGCCGCTCGCGCGCGTCATCCACGGTCTGGGCATCCGCCACGTCGGCCGGGCAACGGCCGACACGCTGGCAGCCGCGTTCGGTTCCCTGGCCGCCCTGGCCGCTGCTGATTCCGAACGCCTCCTGGCTGTGCCGGATGTCGGCCCGGAGGTCGCCGCCGGCATCGTCCAGTGGTTCGGGAGCGAGGAGAACCGCAACCTGCTGGCGAGGCTGCGCAGCCATGGAATCGACCCGAAAATGACGCAGGCGCCGGCCGCCGCCGGCCGCATGGACGGCAAGACGGTCGTTATCACGGGCCAACTCCAGTCCATGAGCCGCAACCAGGCCGAAGAACTCGTCCGACGCGAAGGCGGGGTGGCCACAGGCAGCGTCTCCAGTAAGACCGATTATCTCGTCGTCGGCGCCAACCCCGGCGCGGGCAAGACACGAGCCGCCGAAAAGCACGGAACCGACATCCTTGACGAGCAGGCCTTCTTGAAACTTGTGGGCAAGGTGTAGGCTGGCAAGGGCGGGGCACGTCGTGCTACTTTGTCAACTTCGACGCCATACAGGCAAGTCGTAGCGCGGTGTCCAGTCTTGGGCACCGCGCGGTGGGCAAGACTGCCCACCGCGCTACCCCCGAGTTTTGCGCGGTGGGTCTTCCATTTTGCGCGGTGAGTCTCCTGACCCGCCGCGCAATGTGCTACAAGCAATCGTGAATTGGTCCAGGCGTCTCAGTGTCGCCCGCTGCCCGCGAGTGGCATCGTTTTCCGCATCGAAGTGCAGATTCTTGGCGTGCCGATGCCCATATATGGGGTGTTTGCGCTTCGCGGCCCCCAGATAAGGGGTGTCGGGCCTCCAGCCTTCGTTTTTTCAATGCACTCTCCACGCGGCGCGATATAATGAGCGCCCGACGAATCGTGGGGGGAAAGTTGAGCCTATGGCAGCGGCAGCACTGGCTTCGGGATGGCGAATCGCCCGGGTTTTCGGGATCACGATCCGCGTTCACCTCAGTTGGATCGTGATCTTCGTCCTGCTTACGACCACACTGGCCAGCGACGTCCTTCCTCTAAGCAACCTGGCGGGCGGCGGGGCGTGGTGGGACGGCATGGAGGTTGCCGGGAAGATCAACGCCTACCAGCGTGCCCATCCCGGCTTGAGCGACGAGGTGGTCGCCCGTCGCTACGGCGTCACCCTGTGGCCCGAGTGGCAGTATTGGGCGCTGGCGGTGGTCGGGACGTTGGGCCTGTTTGTCTGCGTCCTGGCCCACGAACTGTCGCACAGCGTCGTCGCCCAGGGCATCGGGATACGGGTCGAGGGCATTACGCTGTTCGTTTTCGGTGGCGTCGCGCGGATCCGAGACGAGGCCCGGACCCCCGGAGCGGAGTTCAAGGTCGCCGCCGCCGGGCCCCTCATGAGCCTGGCGTTGGGAGGCTCGTGCTGGGTCATCTACGGCCTCTTTAGCGGTATCTTGCCGCCGCAGGCCGCGACCCTGATCTACTACTTCATGTTCATCAACCTGGCGTTGGTCGCCTTCAATTTGCTGCCGGGTTTCCCGCTGGACGGTGGCCGCCTGCTCAGGGCCGCCGTGTGGAAGATCACCGGGAACCTCCGGCGCGCGACGTACGTCGCGTCGCTGTGCGGGCGTGTCTTTGCGGCGATCCTGATGGCCGTCGGCGCCATGCAGTTCCTGGTGCTCGGGTCGAGCCTGGGGGGGCTGTGGTGGGTGGTCATCGGTCTGTTCCTCTGGTTTGCCGCCAAGGCGAGTTATCAGCAGGTGGCCCTGCGCGAGGCGTTCGCCGGGCTGACCGTCCGCGATGCCATCCGGCGCGACGTCGTCACGGTGCCGCCGGACCTGACCCTGGACCGTCTCGTGGATGAGTACATCTATCGTTACCGCGTCCGGAGTTTTCCCGTTGTCCAGGGGGAGACCCTTTTGGGTATGGTCAGCCTGAAGGACGTTCGGGCGGTGGCGCGAGGCGGCTGGCCCTGGCGCCGGGTCGAGGAAACGATGCGGCCGGTGGGAAACGGGAACGTCGTCCATCTCGATGAGGATCTCGTCTCGGTCATGCGCAAGATGATGCAGCACCGCTGCGACCACCTGGCCGTCCTCGACGGCGACCGCCTCGCGGGCGTCATCTCGCGCGACGATATGCAGAGGCTGTTCCAGATCAGGAGCGACCTCGGAACGGGAAGGACCCAGCCGCCGACCTAGTGTTCTGTCGCTGCTGATTTGCGGGGTGCCACTGGCTGCTTGTCAGCCAGTGTGTAGCGAGCAGCAGGACAGGCACTGGCGGACAAGCCGCCAGTGGCACCCGGCGAGTGTTCAGATGGTAACGGGAAGGCACTGGCGGACAAGCCGCCAGTGGCACCCGGCGAGTGTTCAGATGGTAACGGGAAGGCACTGGCGGACAAGCCGCCAGTGGCACCCGGCGTAAAACGTGTGCCGCACCCCATAGCGGGCCGTTCCCGAAAACGGGCGGCTCGGGGCAAGGCACACAGGAACCGACAATGCCGGTTACCGCACATGAAGCCGCGCTGTGGAAAGCCGGCGCCAACGGCGCCGTCGAGTGCTCGCTGTGCGCCCACCGCTGCCGCATCGCCCCCGGCAAGCGCGGCGTGTGCCGGGTCCGCGAGAACGTGGGCGGCCATCTCGTGACGCTGGTTTACGGTCGGGTCATTGCGCGGCACGTGGACCCGATTGAGAAGAAGCCGCTGTTCCACTTTTTGCCGGGCTCGCGGGCCTTTTCCATCGCGACGGTCGGATGCAACTTCCAGTGCGGATTCTGTCAGAACTGGCAGATCTCCCAGTGGCCCCGCAGCGCCGAAGGCGAGATGCCCGGCGAGACCGCGTCACCCGAAGAGATCGTAGCGGCCGCACAGCGCTACAACTGTGCATCCATCTCCTACACCTATACCGAGCCGACCATCTTCTTCGAGTACGCCCGCGACACGGCGCGCCTGGCCGGGCGGGCGGGCCTCAAGAACACCTTCGTCACGAACGGATTCATGACCGCCGAGGCACTCGACGAGATGGCCGATTGGCTCGACGCCGCCAACGTCGACCTCAAGGCCTGGCAGGACGACTTCTACCGCCGCGTCTGCAAGGGGCGGCTGGAGCCGGTCAAAGAGTCGATCCGCCGGATGCACGAGATGGGCATCCGGGTCGAGGTCACGACCCTCCTGGTGCCCGGCCAGAACACGGACCCGGACGACCTGGCGGGCATCGCCGAGTTTCTCGTCTCGGTCTCGCCGGACATTCCGTGGCACGTCACGCGGTATCACCCGGACTTTGAGGTCCGCGACCCGCCGCCGACGCCCATCTCGACGATCGAGCAGGCTATCGAGATCGGCCGGCGGGCGGGGCTGCGGTTCGTTTACGCGGGCAATATCGCCGGCTTGCAGGACACCGTCTGCCCGTCGTGTGGGGCGACGGTGATCGCGCGGCAGGGCATGGGGGTTTCCGAGATAAACTTGCGCGGCTCGGCGTGCGCCGGCTGCGGTACGGACTTGCCGATCATCGTTGAATGACCGTCAACCGTTAAAGGATGGCCCATGGCTAGGAACCAGAAACCGAAAGCGAAGGGCGGAGCGAACAAGGCAAAGGCCAAGCCGAAGAAGCCTGTGCCTAAGGCGTCGAAGAAGCCGGTTGCCAAACCCGCCAAGCCCGTCAAACCCGCCAGACCGCCCCGGCGCCGCAGCAAACCCTCCAGAAAACGCACCAAGGTCGGCTTCATCGGCCTCGGCCTGATGGGCGCGCCGATGGCGGCGACGCTTCTCAGGGCCGGTTTTCCGCTCCAGATTTGGAACCGCACGCCCGAGAAGGCCAGGGAACTCGTGCACGAGGGGGCGGTCTTCGCACCGACACCCGCCGCCGCCGCCAGGGGCGCCGATGTGGTCATCGTCATGGTGGCCGACGACGCCGCACTCGACACCGTCCTTTTCGGCGAGGAGGGTCTCAGCCGCGGCCTGAGGCGCGGGGCCGTGCTCGTCAACTCCTCAACCACCAGCCCGGGCATCGCCTTCCGGGCCGCCACGGCACTGCGCAGTCTCGGCGTCCGGTACCTCGAAGCGCCCGTCATGCGGAGCGTCCAGGCCGCACGGGACGGGGCACTTCAGATCCTCGTCGGCGGAACCGCCGCCGACCTTGCCAAGGCCCGCAGCGTCCTGGAGGCTATGGCGACCGAGATCCATCACGTCGGAGGCATCGGCCGCGCCGCCACCATGAAACTCGCCTGCAACCTCCTGAAGGCTTGCCTCACCCAGGCGTTCGCCGAGTCCTTCGTCCTGGTCCGAAAGAGCGGCATCCCCTTCGAGACGATGATGGACGTTCTGCACGTGGGGCCGCTCGATTGCCAGGCCCTTCGCGATGCCGAGCACACCGTGGTCAACCCTGGCGGCCGACCGACGTTTCTGCTGCGGCATATGCTCAAGGACCTCAACCTCGCCCTGGAACTTGCCCAGCAACTGGACGTTCCCGCGCCGATGACCGCTGTGGTCCGCCAACTCCTCTCCGCCGCCGACAACCTCGGCCGCGGCAGCGACGACTTCGGCGCCATCCTCGAACTCATGGCCCAATGGGCCGGCGTTTCCATGCGCGGGTAGAAGGGTGGGTCACGGCGCTGTCGAAAAACGCGTGTGCCACGGCTCCCGGCACATCGGGACCCGGCCGTGCGGATCGGCCTGCGGACGTTTCGAGCCGTCTTTCGGGCGTGGCAAGTTTTTCTGGTCCCGATACATCGGGACAGGTGGTTGTAGCGCCGGGCTTTATGCCCGGCGGCCGTTGGTCAGGCCGACGGCGATTCCGCGCCGGGGATAAACCCCGGCGCTACATGACGTGTACCCAAGTCCGTAGCGTCGGGCTTTATGCCCGGTCCCGATGTATCGGGATTGGCGGCGGCGCCGGCCAGGATGCGCCGGGGATAAACCCCGGCGCTACGGCCAAGCCGTAGGTAATCGTCCCCTGCCGGAAATCGTGGCCACCCCTTCTTTCGCCCAACTGCGAAAACGGTTGACAGACTCCGGCCAACGGCCTACCATTCGTTAACTACCCGTATGAGGCGAGAATGGCTGAGGCCGCCGACATCGTCCACATTTCGGACCGCGATGGCGTGACGTTGGTCCGCCTTCGGTCCGGCGCCGTGCGGACCGAGGCGGAAGTCGAAGCGCTGGGACGCGGGCTCCTGTCGGTGGTCGAAGTGCCCGGCCAGCGAGTGGTCCTCAGTTTCCTCGGCGTCAAGCACCTGACGTCCCTCGTCCTGGGTCAACTCATTCAGGTGAACAAGCGGCTGGCTGACTCGGGGGGAGAGATCCGCCTGGCCGACATCGACCCGCAGGTCTACGAGATCTTCACCATCACGCAGCTGGACCGGCTCTTCAAGATATACGAACGAGAGGACGAGGCCCTCGCCAGTTTCGCCGAGGATGCGGAGGCGTAGTGTGACGTCCAATCCCCCCAAAACCGATGACATGGGCGCCTGGACCGAGCGGGTCTTCCCGACCAGCCTCGCTGAAATCCGGGGCACCGAACGCGATGTCTTGACGCGCCTCAGGGAACTCGCTTACGACGAGGATCATCTCTTTGCCGTGCGGCTGTCGCTGGAGGAAGCCCTCGTCAACGCCATGAGACACGGCAACCACTTCGACCCGAACCGCTCGGTCCGGGTCTGGTATCGGATTTCACCCGACCGCGTGGAAATCCGCGTGGCCGATGAGGGCACCGGATTCGACCCCGGCGGGGTGCCCGACCCGACCGCGGACGAGAACCTCGATAAGCCGTGCGGACGTGGCATCATGCTCATGCGGTGCTACATGGACAAGGTCGAGTTCTCGCCGCGCGGCAACGAGGTCTTCATGGTCAAGCACCGTTAGCCGAAGAGAGCCGGTCCGGCCGACCAGGCCCCGGGCGGCCGGCGTCGTCACATCGGCTTGGGCGGGGGGCCCAATCGTGTGGAGGACGCCATGAAAATCGAGACACGCACCGAGTTCGACTGCCAGATCATTGCCATCAGAGGATCGGCCGACGTCAACGCCTCGGCCTTTCTCCGCGAAGCGCTTCTGGCCATCATCGAAGGCGGTATGACGCGGCTCATCTGTGACCTGACCGAGACGGACTTCATCGGCTCCGACGCCCTCGGCGTACTCATTACGGCCTATCTGAAGGCGACCGGACGCAACGGATTCGTCAAACTCGCCAATCCCCAGTCCCACCTTACCGAGGTCCTCGAAACCACACGCCTCAATCGCTTGTTCGACGTCTATCCGGACGTCTCCAGTGCGCTCGCCAGCGCGTAAGGTCGCATCAGAGTTCTGTCCCGCGCGTGCCCGGCATCTTTCCGCTTCCTCGCTCTCACGGGGCGGCGTACAGCGATTCCGGCTTCAGGTGATCTCCCCCGACTCCGGCCCTGACGAGGCGCCTGCGCACGGACCAGCATAGGTGACACGTGCCCGCGTAGCCCGCCGGATCCGGACGGAACCCGTGCTGCCCGGCGTCCGCCAGCAGTTGTTTCGGACCGCCTGAGACGAGCCGGGCGATGAGCGGCGAGGTGTCCGGCCGCCAGGCGCCAAGCACTTGGTCGAGGGGTGCATCCGCGCCGGCGCGGCCGAAAACGATTCCCGCACACGTTCCGGGATAGACCCAGCCGTCCGGATCGACGTGGACGTGCCGACTTTCGAGCAGTGCGGCGCGGCAGCCGTCGTCGGGCAGGTCGTCGATTGGCGTTCGCTCGGCCAGAGGCGCGAGGCAATCGGCGGCCCGGCCGGTCATCCGCTCGGAATAACGCCGCAGAAAGTCGGCGAAAACGGCGTCCCGTTCGGCCTCCGGCATGGCGGCGACATCTTGAGGCCCCTGGAGCCATTTCCAACGCCGCACCCGGACCCCCGCCGGGCCGAGCACCTCACGGGAAACCGCGTAAAGCAGCCTCACGCGCTCGGGCGGAACGAACTCCTGATGGTACGGGTCCGCGCTGATCGCAAGTTGCATCATGCCGGCGTCGCGCAGTAGCGAGAGGCGCCGCCGGACCTCCGCCTCCGACGTGGCCCAGAACCCGTTGGTTTCAACGTATCCGACGCCTGCGAGGCCTGCCTCTCGGGCGGCCCGGACGATGGCCACGAGACGCTCGATGTTGCCGAACGGCTCGCCCCCGCCGATATGGATGCCGCCGCCCGCTACGCCCAAACGCGCAAGGGCCGCCAGGTGGCCCGCTGCTGCCTCCACCGTCATCCACTCCGGCCGCTCGGGCCCCGAACAGACGTAACAGTGTCGGCACCGGGCAGGGCACCAGTTGGTAATCAATAGCCCGGCGGCATCCAGCGGCATGAGACGGGTCAGCGGCATGGCGCCATTATACGTGCCCCCGGCGGGGCAAAAATGTTACAGGATCCTTTTATGC
>CAYVAM010000046.1:0-26054 GCA_964449275.1 uncultured Anaerolineales bacterium | reverse complement strand
ATATGCCCTGCCAGCCTTCGTGGTACTCGGCGGAAGCGTGCTCGGCGGCATATTCCTTGATGCGGCCGCGCTCGATTTCCTTGATGCGCTTGACGGTGTCGAGTTTAATCCCCTCGTTATCGACCACGTAGCCGTTCGAGTCGGACATGGTGATGACCTTGCCGCCCAACTGTTGGACCTTCTCGCAAGCGTAGATGGCAACGTTGCCGGAGCCGGAGATGACGACGTCGAGGCCCTTCCACTCCTTGCCGGCATTCTCGAGGATCCGCGAGACGAAATACGTGAGGCCGTACCCGGTGGCTTCGTTCCGCACAAGCGAGCCGCCCCACTCCAGGCCCTTGCCGGTCAGGACGCCGCTGTAGGTGTTCGTAAGTTTCATATACTGGCCGAACAGGAAGCCGATCTCGCGTCCGCCCACGCCGATGTCGCCGGCGGGGACGTCGGTGTCGGGACCGATGTGGCGGAAGAGTTCGGTCATAAACGCCTGGCAGAAGTGCATGACTTCGTTGTCGGACTTGCCCTTGGGGTTAAAGTCGCTGCCGCCCTTGCTGCCGCCGATCGGCATCGTTGTCAGGGCGTTCTTGAAGACCTGCTCGAAGCCGAGGAACTTGATGATGCCGAGGTACACGGAAGGATGAAACCGGAGCCCGCCCTTGTACGGCCCGATGGCCTTCGAGAACTGGACGCGGAAACCGCGATTGACCTGCACGTCGCCGGCATCGTCCATCCAGGGTACGCGGAAGAGGATCTGCCGGTCGGGTTCGATCAGCCGCTCGAGAATCTTCAACTTGGCGAACTCAGGGTGCTTGTCGATGACCGGGCTGACGGATTCGGCCACCTCCTGGACGGCTTGGTGGAATTCGCTCTCGCCCGGATTGCGAGACTTGACCGTTTCCATAATCTGGTCCACAAAGGCTTGTGGCATGGTCCTTCCCTTTCTGTTGAGCGTTCGAACAACTCCTGTCCTCGTGTCCGTTTCGACACGTCCGATACGTCCACCACGGCTTGAATCATGTCGGCATTAAGCGGCAATTGCAAGCCTAATTTCCGGAATTTTATCCCTATTGGCCCGTATGGGCGGCAGTGGAATGCGGTATTCTGCGGACCGTCACTTTTTCCCCTCTTGCCTTTCCGTCCGTACCCGGTTCCGTCCCATTCCAGGACCTGGCCGGCGTCCAGCAGGGCGCTGCGATAGGCGGGCACGTCGATGTCCTGAACGCTCTTGCCTTCATCCGGTACCTGTCGTCGAGCCGGTTGGGATGAAGGCGTTTTGTGCATAACCCCGGCGCGCGGGTGGCGTTTAACCGCTGGCGAGGTATACTTCAAGGGCGGTCGTCTATGCAGCGCGCGGGCGGGTGGCGGGGGATGGCTCGGCGCGCTTGCAGCGCCGCGGCGTGCAGGAAAGCCGACCGGAAGGAGTCAGTGTATGGGCGCGTCGGGAAGTCGCGTGGCCGAGAAACCCAGCCAAGCGGTGCTTGAGACCGCCAAGCAGGTGACCGAGGCCCACCAGAAGATGATGGACCAGATGGGCCGCGTCATCATCGGCCAGCAGGACGTCATGGAACTGATGCTCATGGCCTTGTTCTGCCGGGGCCATTGCATCCTTGAGGGCGTCCCGGGACTGGCCAAGACGCTGATGATTTCAAGTCTGTCGCAGTTGCTGTCGTTGGAGTTCGGCCGTATCCAGTTCACGCCGGACCTGATGCCGTCGGACATCACGGGCACCGAGATCCTCGAGGAGGACCAGGCCACCGGCAAGCGCGTGATGCGGTTTGTCCGCGGGCCGATCTTCGCGAACATGGTGCTGGCCGACGAGATCAACCGCACGCCGCCGAAGACCCAGGCCGCCTTGCTCCAGGCGATGCAGGAGTATCACGTCACCGTGGCCGGCATCCACCACGAACTGGACCTGCCGTTCTTCGTCCTCGGCACGCAGAACCCGATCGAGTCGGAGGGCACATATCCGCTGCCCGAAGCCGCACTCGACCGGTTCATGTTCAAGATCAAGGTGGACTACCCCACGCTGGACGAAGAGATCGACATCGCTCAGACGACAACGAGCAAACCGCTGGAGCAACTCGATGCGGTCCTGGCCCGTGAAGACCTCCTCCGAATGCAGGAGGTGGTACGCGATGTGATCGTTGCGAAGCCGGTGGCCTCGTACGCGGTACGTCTGGTCCGGGCCACCCGGCCGCGAGTCGAAGGCAACCCGCCGTTCATCCGGCAATACCTGACGTGGGGCGCCGGCCCGCGCGCCTGCCAGGCCCTGCTCCTGGGCGGAAAGGCCAAGGCGCTGCTCGAAGGCCGGCCGCACGTCGCCATCGACGACGTGCGGTTCGTGGCCAAACCGGCGATGCGGCACCGGCTGGTCACCAACTTCACTGCCGAGAGCGAAAACGTCAGCACCGACGACATCGTCGGCCAACTCCTGGACGAACTGCCGGAAGCGGTGTAGCCACCTGCGCCCGAGTGCCCGGTACGGGACCGTATGCGGGAGCGGCGCGGCAGGGTCACGTACCGGACCGGTGCGGGTCCGGACTTCAGGCGCGGCGGGATGGTGCGGCCATGGGGCTCTTCCGTGCGGCGGGGGGGGATTACATGCCCAGGTGGCGGGGCGCGGGCACGCTTCCCGTTTGACCGGGAGGCACTGAACCGGTCGTTCAACGATGGCAGAGCAAACTTTCATCGACCCGAAGGGCCTGGCCAAGATTCTGCGCATGGAACTGGTCGCGCGCGAAGTGGTCCAGGGCTTCCTCTCCGGCCGCCACCCCAGCCCCTATCACGGGTCCAGTGTCGAGTACGCCGACCACCGCCCGTACAGCATGGGCGACGAACTGCGGGCACTCGACTGGAAACTCCTCGCCAAGACCGACAAGTACTACGTCAAACTCTTTGAAGACCAGACCAACCTGCGGTGCACCATCCTGCTCGACGTCTCGCGGTCCATGAACTTCGCCGCCGAGGGCCGCGTGACCAAACTGACCTATGGCACGCACCTGGCGGCTGCGCTCGGGTACCTCATGCTACACCAGAACGACGCGGTGGGGCTGGCGCTGTTCGACAGCCAGTTGCGTCATTACCTGCCGGCGCGTGCGACGGCCAGCCATTTCCGCCTGATCGTGGGGCTGTTGGAGGCGGCCAAACCGCGCCTCGAAACCCGCATGGGTCCCGTTATGCACGAACTCGCCGCACGACTGAAGCGGCGAGGAATGGTCATCCTCATCAGCGACCTCCTGGACGATCCCGAGGTGCTCTTCGGCGCCTTGGGCCACTTCCGATACCGCCAGCACGAGGTCCTTGTCTTCCACGTGATGGACCCGCATGAGTTGACGTTGCCCTACGAGCGGCTGACCAGGTTCAAGGACATGGAAGGCACGTCCATGATCGTGGCCAACCCGGGCAACATACGGCGGCGGTACCTGGAGCGACTCGAGGCGTTCATGAGCCAGGTAAAGGCCGGGTGCCTGGAGCGCGGCGTGGCCTACGAACTGGCCACCACCGACACGCCGTGGGACCAGATGCTCGGCGCCTATCTGGACCGGCGAAGTCGAATGGGCTGACAGGCGAATGGTCAATCCGCTACTGCTTCTGTTTCTGCCGCTCGCGCTGGTGCCGGTGATCCTGCACCTCATCACACGGCACCGGTTGCGGACGGTGGAACTGAGTACCTTCCGCTTTCTCGTGGATAGTTATGTGCAGCAGCGGCGGCGGGTGCAACTACTCGAGTTCCTGGTCATGCTGCTGCGGTTCGCCTTTGTTATCCTGATCGTTTTCACGTTCGCGCGGCCGGTCCTCGAGCGCTTTGCCTTCCTCGGCGGCGGGGGCGCCGGGCGCGACGTGGCTGTCATCATCGACGCGTCCCCTTCGATGGACCTTCTGAGCGGCGGCACGACGAGCCTCCAGCGCGCACGGACCGCCGCAGAGGCGGTCATCGAACTGCTCGGCTCCGAGGACCACGTAAAGGTTATCCGGGCCGGCACGGGGCCCGAAGTCCTCGCCGAGGGGTTTGCCGCGCGGGCCGACCGCGCGGTCGAACTGCTCCAGGACCTGGGCACCGACGCCGGCGGCGCCGACCTGGCCCTTGCCCTGGAGGAGGTCTTTGCGGCCAAACCGCACGGCAGCCGCGTCATCTACCTGATGACCGACGGCCTCCGCCGCACGTGGTCGGACCTGACCGACCACCCGGTCCTCGAAAAACTGGACGACCAGACGCAGGTCGTCGTCATGAACGTCGGCCCGGCCGAACCGGTGGCCAACGTCGCCATCGTGGGCGACACGCCTCAGACCGACCGCGCCGTCAAAGGGCTGCCGGTCCTGCTGAATGCCACCGTCCTCAACAGTTCGGACCGGCAGGCCACGGACGCGGTCCTCTCGGTCCTCCTGGACGATGAACTGGTCAGCCAGATCAACCTGTCGCTGGAGCCGGGGCAGCGCGTGACGCGGTCCTTGAGCGTTACGCCGAGCCGCTCCGGGGCGATTCGCGGCCGTTTCGAGGTGCCGGCCGACGCCTTCACCGCCGACGACGCCTTCCTGTTCTGCCTGAACGTGGCCGAGAAACTCGACGTCCTGGTCGTCACCGGGCCGCCCGGGGCGAAGAAGGTTGAGAAGCCCGGTCTCTACCTGGGCGCCGCACTGTCGTCGCCACGGCGCGTCCAGTCCTCTGCCATCGGCGCCGAGGAGCAGCGCCTGGCCGAGGCGCTGGACGTTACGACGGTCCGCCACGACCAGTTGACCGGGGCCATGCTGAACGCTGCCGACGCCGTCATTCTGGCCGACGTCCCACTCGATGCCGCGCGCGGCGCGCTCGTCCGCAAGTATGTCGAAGCCGGCGGCGGGGCGCTTGTCCTGCCCGGGCCGCACGTCGATCCGGGCGGCTACGCCAAACATCTGCTCGGCCGAGGCAAGGCCGACGCCGTGCCACTCGCCCTGGCCAAGCCGACCGGCGACGTCGAGGACGAATCGAACTTCAAGCCCGTCACCGGGCTGAACCTGGCCCACCCCGTGTTGACCGCGTTCGCCGACGAGGCGGCCGCCTACTTCAGCACCGTCCGGCTCTACCGGTACTTTCCGCTCGAACTGCCCGACCGGCAGGCGAAGGAGGATGCGCCGGCAGAGGCGGCCGCCGCCGAGCCCCACGCCGCGCCTCGCGCGAACGTGCTGATGCGGCTGATCGACCGCACACCCATCTTCGTCGAGACCGCCCTTGGCGAGGGCAGGTTGCTCGTGGCGGGGTTCGCGGCCACGCCCGACTGGTCGAACCTGCCGCTGAAGCCCGAGTTCGTGCCGCTGCTGCTCCGCGCTGTGGCTCATCTCCAGAAACCGGCCGAGGCCATGGCGCCGGCGGCCGTGGCGCCCGCCCGGCCCGCCGTCGTCAGGTTGGCCGGTCACTGGACCCGGGCGCAGGTCCAGGCCATCGACCCGGCCGGCAAGCCGCACGCCATCCAACTGCATCGAAGCGGCGCGTCTCTGGTCGGCGCCATGCTCGAAACCGACCGCAAAGGCTACTACACGTTCGAGGTTCTGCCTCGCACGCAGGGCGCACCCGAGCGTGTGGAACTCGGGTTCGCCGTGAACCTTGCCGGCGAGCAGGCGGACTTCCGGACCCTCGGCGAGACGGAGATCCGCGACCTGCTTGCCCGTCCGCACGGATTTACCTACGTACGCGGATCGCCCGAAGACCCGATCCTGGCCGAGCAACTCACGCACAAACGAGAGATCTGGCGGACGCTCATCTGGATCACCTTCCTGGTGATCGGGATCGAGTTCCTGATGGCGACGCTGCGGCCGCAGCGCCGCCCGACGCGCGGCGCCGGGCTGGGCGGCGCCGTCGCCGAGACGAGTCGACTCCGGCTGTGGGCCACCTCGGTCGCGCACACGTTGGGCGTGTGGCACGATCGGGCGGCCGTCCGCCGGCACGACACCGCTGCAAAACTATGAACCAAACAACGCAGCAACAATCCGACCGCTTGGCGGAACAGGTCGCAATGACCCGCCGCTGCCTTCGCCGCAACGCCGTGCTGGCCGGGTTCGCCCTGCTCGTGATCGCGTCGGTCGGATGGCTGGCGCTGGCGGCGCTCGCCGACATCCTGGTCGCGATGCCGGTGCCGCTCCGGATAGCCGCCTGGGCGGTCTTCTGGCTCGTCATTGTCGGCGGGCTGGGGGTCGTGGTGGTCTGGCCGGCGCTTAGGCCCATGAGACTCCAGACCATCGCCTTTCGCATCGAGCGCGCCCTGGGCGGGATGCACAACCGCCTGGTCTCGGTCGTGGCGCTGCGCGAGCCGAAGACCCAACTGACCGAGCGCAGCACCGCCTTCGTCGAGCGGCTCATCGAACAGACCGCCGACCGGATGGCAGATTACCGCCTGGACCGTGTGGCAAACTCCCGGCCGGTCGGCCGGATGGTCCTGGCCGCCGCCGCCACCGTCCTGGTCCTCATGACCCTCGGCCTCGCCCTCGATGCGCGGATGTCGGCCGCACTGCAGCGGCTGATGATGCCGACCCGGCCGATCCCGCCCTTCACCTCGATCCGGCTCGAAGCCCATCCAGGGGACGTGTCTGTCCTTCAGGGGAAACCGCTCCGCGTCTGGGCGACGGTCGAGGGGGGGACGCTGGGCCATCTCGCCCTGCGGCTGAAGCCCGACGACGGCAAGTGGCTGAATTACCCGATGGAGCGCGAGACCGACGGACGCTTCGCCTTCACCTTAAGCGCCGTCAACATCTCCTACGATTACCAGATCTTCGGCGGCCGCACCTGGACCTCGCCGAACCGCATCACGATGGTCCGCCGCCCGATCGTCGAACGGCTTGCCGCCGCGCTCCACATGCCCGCGTACATGGGCCTTCCGGAGCCACGGCCGGTGGAAGAACACGCCAACCAGATCAGCGCCCCGGCCGGGTCAACCGTTCAGTTCGAAGCCACCGTCGCCGGCGACGTCGCCGGAGGCACCATTCACGTCTTCGAGGCACGCGACCAGAAAGAGCAGCAGACCGAGCGGCGCGAGACGATCTGGTTCGACGACGAGCCACCCGCCGACGCCGAACTGACCGGCAAGTGGCGCTGGGTCACCGAGCAGGCCTACGGCGGCAGCCGCGCCCATACCTTCGGATGGGACCGCAAACCCTACGGATTCCGCACGCGGCTCCACCGGCTGACCGTGGCCCCGGGGGAGGCGTTTTTCCTCTTCGTGCGGCTCGATCCGAACGATCCGCCGGGGCGGCTGGACGTGACCGTGTCGGTCGGCAAGAGCAAGCACAAACTCGCGTGGGATACGTCACGCGCACCGCTCATGGAGGAAGAGAAGAAGAGGCTGCGGTACATCGGTTCGCTGCCGGACCCCGGCGCCTGGCATCGCCTGGAGGTGCCCATCGAGAAAGTGCTGGGCGCCGCGCCAGCCGGACCTACCCACCTCGACGGCCTGTCGTTCGAGATCGACCGGGGCGCGGTCTGCTTCGACCGGGCCGGTGCGGTCAGCCGCATCACACGCCAGATGGAGCAGACGCAACTGGCGCGTCTCGTGGACCTCGACATGCACCGCGACGAGGCGACCGGCCGATGGGTCGGCCGCGTCCCACTGGAGACCGACTGCCACGTCACCATCGAGTTCCGCAGTCCGCTCGGTCACCCGAGCGCCGCGATGAAGGCGATCCCCCTGGTGGCCACGGCCGACCGGCCGCCCACCGTCCTGATCGAGCGGCCCGGCAAGAGCCTGACGCTCACCGAGCCGCAGCCCGTCCCGCTGATGATCCGTGTCTTCGACGACTACGGCGTGGCCGACGTGTGGATCCAGACCGGCCCGAAGCCTCGCGCCTTCAAAGAGCCCGAGCCGCTGGCCCGGTACGAGCGGCCCGAGACCAGCCGCCTCGTCGTGGGCGCTCTCGATGCGAAACGCGTCGGCCTTCAGCCCGGCCAGTCCGTCTACTACCGGGTTCTGGCTCGCGACCGGAAAGGGCAGCAGGTGGCCAGCGAGCCGTTCCGTCTGGGCCTGGCCGAATCGGAGGCCGACCGCTCCGAGGCCCAGACCCGCAGCCGGGAGGCCATGGCCGATCTGCTGGGCGGCATCGAACGCATGGTCGATGTGTTCGACCATCTTGGCGACGGCGCCAAGGAGGTGCTCATCTCGGTGCCGCAAAGCGCCAGCCTGGACGTGGACACCGGGTCGGGCGTCGTCGAACTCTTGGGCAGCGATGGCACGCCGCTGACGGCCGGCCAGATCCGCGGCCTCATCGACCGATGGAAAGACGAGATTACCGACGAGCAACTCGACCACCTCGCCCAGTTGCGGCGGCAAGCCGCCGAGCAGCGCGAAAGACTGCTCGAACTGGCCGGCGGGTTCGATCAGGCGGCGACCGACGCCGATCGGTCCATCTACCAGTTGCCCATAGAGGCCGAGGCGCTGCGGGCCATGGCCGAGCGGGCCCGCAGCCTCGCCGACGGGATACCGCAGATGCCGGACGGCGACGCACTCGATGAGGGCGTGCTCGCGCGGCTGGCGGCGCTTCAGGAACTGTCGCTCGACCAGCAGCAGGAGATGGAGGCACTGCAGCGGCAGTTCGAGCAACTGATTGCGGCCCGCCAGACGCTGGGGGATGCTCCCCTCGAAGCCCAGGACCAGTACGCCTCCCTCATGGCCCAGATCCGCGCCCAGCAGGCGATGCAGCAACTCGGCGGACTCGGCGACTACTTCCAGTCACAGCAGCAACTGCTCCAGCAGTTGCGACAGCAGGTGGCCACGCTGCGCGAGCAGGCCGAGTCGGCCGACACCGAGCACCTCGAGACCATCTCGGCGGCGCAGCAGGAGTTGGACCCCGAAGCGCTTGAACTCGTCCGCCGCGCCCGGGAACTGCTCCAGCAGCGGCTCGACAGGATGCGCGAAGACCGCGACATCCTGCCGCCCGCGCCGTGGTTGCCGCCCGGCCGGCGCGAAATGGCCCAGCCCGTCGAGGCCGACACGCCCGAGGAGGAACCGCCACCGCCGCCGACACCGCCGGACCTCGACGCCATCCGGCAGCACCTCGATGAACTCCAGCAGCAGGACGTCGACGACTGGTGGGACCGGCCGGTTGACACCCCGCCCACGCCGTTCACGCTTGAGGCCAACGAACGGTTCGCCGGCCGTCGTCGCCCGACCGAACCGGGGCGGCCGTGGATGACCGGGCCCGTAACGCCTCGCCAGATGCTCATGACGCACCAGGACCGGCTGTACCAGTCCCTGACGGCCAACAGCAACCGCATGTCGGCCGCCCAAGGCCAACTGTCGCGGGTCATGTCGCAACTCGAGCAGGCCATGCTGCCGATGCAGGGCCCGTCGCAGCAGATCACGGGACCCATGGCGGCCGACGCGCTCGACGGCCTCCAACAAACGCTCGGTTCGCGCGGAATGCAGCGGATGATGGGCATGCTCTCGCGGACGGCCATGCAACTGGCTGCCGCTCAGGCACAGGGCCGAATGCAGGCGTTCTGGCCCACGAGCATGGCCGGCATGGGGCCGATGCCGCCCATGGGACCCGTGCGGCCGGGGATGGTCCTGAACATCGATCTGGGGGACCTCGACCTGCCCGCCGAGCAGGGCCTTGCCCTGTACCGACTGCCGCCCTGGCTCCGGCAGCCGCTCGTCGAGGGCATGCAGGAACGCGGTCCCGAGGCGTACCAGCCGCTCATCGACGCCTACTATCGGAGCCTGAGCGAGGAGGTCGAGAAACCCGACGCCGAGACCGAGGTGAAGACGCCCACGAAGGCAGTGGAAGCGAAGCCTCCGCCGTCGAAGCCCTCCTCAGCCAAACCGCCGGCGCCGAAACCAAAGACGCGGCCGCCAAAGCCCCCGGCCACCAAACCGCCGGCGACGAAACCAAAGACGAAGCCGCCAAAAACCCCGGCCACCAAACCGCCGGCGACGAAACCAAAGACGAAGCCGCCAAAGCCCCCGGCCACCAAACCGCCGGCAGCAAAACCAAAGACGAAGCCGCCGAAGACCCCGGCCACCAAACCGCCGGCGACGAAACCAAAGACGAAGCCGCCAAAAACCCCGGCCACCAAACCGCCTGCGACAAAACCAAAGACGAAGCCGCCAAAGACTCCGGCCACCAAACCGCCGGCAGCAAAACCAAAGACGAAGCCGCCAAAGACTCCGGCCACCAAACCGCCGGCGGCGAAACCGAAGACGCAGCCGCCGAAGACTCCGGCCCCCAAACCGCCGGCGACGAAACCAAAGACGAAGCCGCCAAAGACTCCGGCCACCAAACCGCCGGCGACCAAACCGAAGACGCAGCCGCCGAAGACTCCGGCCACCAAACCGCCCGCAACCAAGCCGAAGACGCAGCCGCCGAAGCCCCCGGCCCCCAAACCGCCCGCAACTAAGCCGAAGACGCCGCCGCCGAAGCCCCCGGCACCCAAACCGCCGGCGGCCAAACCAAAGACGCAGCCGCCGAAGACTCCGGCCACCAAACCGCCCGCAACCAAGCCGAAGACGCAGCCGCCGAAGCCCCCGGCCCCCAAACCGCCCGCAACTAAGCCGAAGACGCCGCCGCCAAAGACTCCCGCCCCCAAACCGCCGGCGACGAAACAGCCCGCACCGAAATCCGACGCTCAGAAACCCAATCCGCCCGCACCGAAACGCGCGCCGCGCGAGCCGGAAGCCGAAAAGCCGAAACCGCCTCCGGCGAAACCCGATGCGAAGAAACCGCCGGGCGACACGCCGCCCGACACGAAGCCGCAGCCTGAACCGCCCAAGCCGCCGGCGCCCGAACCGCCCGACCCCAAGGCCAAAGAAGAGAAGCCGGCCTGATGATCACGTGGTTGCTCAAAGCGATCGGCGTCCGCGAGACCCTCACCGGCCGTCTGGATGAGGTCGAGTGGCTGTGGGCCCGGCCGTGGGCGGTGTGGGCCGGGCTCATCCTCCTGGTGCCGATCGCGGTATTCATCGTCCTGCGCCATCGGCGGAACCTGCCGCACGTTTCACTGCCGCTGCGCTCGGTCCTGTCGGCCTGCCGGATCGGCGTGCTGCTACTCCTGGTGATCGTCCTCGGTGGCCCGTACCTGCGCCTGGAGGAACCGGTCACGCAAAAGCCCGTCCTCGCCTGGCTGATCGACGAGTCGGCCAGCATGGACCTGCCGGTCGGCCCGTATACGGGGCCGCAACTGGCGAACCTGGGTGTGGCGGCGGGGATGGTCGAGCGGCCGGCCGACGGCTCGACGCCCAAGATCGACGCCAAGGTCCGACGCGAACTCGTCAACCTGAGCCGGGCGGAACTGCTCGCGCGCGTCCTCACGCACGAGGAACAAAGCCTCCTCGAACCGCTCAAGCAACGGTTTGACGTCAGACCTTTCCGTTTCGCGCGCGGCCTGTGTCCGGGCGCCGGCGAGGGCGCCGAGAGTCCGGGGGAAGATGCCCCCGACTCGCAGGCTGCGTCCGAGCGCAGCGACACCGACTTGGGCGGCGCCCTTGAGGGCGCCATCGCGGATGCCGCCGGCCGCCGACTCGCGGGCATCGTCGTCATAACCGACGGGCGGACCACCGCGGGACCCGACCCGATCCAGGTCATCCGCCGGCACCAGGCGGTGACCACCGACGCGAGCGGCGCCCCTGTGTACGCGATCCCCGTGGGCAGTCCCCGGCCGCCGGTCGATGTCGCTGTGCTCGATGCGCTCGTTCCGTCGCAGGTGGCCCGGAACGATACGGCCGCCGTCGTCGCGACCGTCGGGTCGCACGGCCTCGACGGGCGCGGTGTCGCGGTCCGGCTGCTCGAAGGCGATAAGGAACTGGACACCGCGCAACTTCTCCTGCGCGGCGACCAGCGCCAGCAGGTGCAACTCGCGTTCGAGGCCGCCGAACCCGGCACGCGCCTGCTCACCGTCGAAGTTACGCCGCAGGGCGAGGAACAGATCAAGGCCAACAACCGGTTCGGCGTGACCATCGAGGTGGACGAGCAGCGATGGAAGGTGCTGTACCTGGAGGGCTATCCGCGCTGGGACTTCCGTTTTCTCGACCACTCGCTGCGGCGTGACCACGGCCTGGAAGTTACGATCGTCATGGAGGCCCGCCTGCGCGGCGACGGCGTGAAGGCGGCGGATTTGCCGAAGGCGGCGCGGCTGCCTGAGGACGCCGCCGGCCTGGCGGAGTACAACCTCGTCATCCTCGGCGACGTTACGCCCGCCCTGCTGCCGCCCGGGTTTCAGGAGCAACTGGTCAAGGCGGTGGAGGAAGACGGGCTCGGCCTGATCGTGCAAGCCGGACCGGTTGCCATGCCGCACGCCTTTGCCGACGGGCCGCTCAGACGGCTCCTGCCGGTCAGTCTCAATTCCGGCGACGGGACGCGGGGAGGCCGGCGGGCGCGAACCGACGCGCCCCCCTTCGCGCCGTTTCAGATGGCGGTGACGCCCGGCGGGTCTATCCATCCGGCGTTCCGTCTGTACGACAGCGCCGCCCAGAACCGCGGCGTCTGGAGCCGCATGCCGCCGTTTTACTGGGCGGCGGCCGTCGGCGAGGCGTCTCCCGGGGCGACGGTTCTGGCCGAGGCAAAGACGGTGGTCGAGACCCGTCCCCTGATTGCGGAGCACTTCGCCGGGGCGGGGCGCGTGCTGCTCATCGGCACCGACGCGACGTATCGTTGGCGTCGCAACATCGGCGACCACCTGTTCTACCGGTTCTGGGGCCAGGCGATGCGGCGGGTCGCACGCAGCAAGCAGCGCCCCAGTGAGACCAGTTGGATCGAGGTCCACCCGGCCCGGGTCGAGGTGGGCGAGAATGTGTCCGTCGAACTGCACGCCGTGGACGCCGCCGGCCGGCCGCTTGCCGACCCTCGCGTCAGCGCGTCGGTCGTGCGAGGAGACTCGAGCCAGGCAGTCATCCTCCAGCGCTCGGCCGACCCCGGCCATTTCCGCGGCACGTGGCAGGCGAAGGCCGTCGGCGAGTACCGCGTCGTGTACGCCGACGTGGGCGGCACGACGGTCGGCGCGGCCGTGCGCGTGGCCGAGTCGGGACGGGAACTCGTGCGGCCGGAAGTGGACCGCGACACGCTCGGCAGCCTGGCGGAACTCAGCGGCGGCGCACTCATTGAACTCGACCGCCTCGACCAGTTGCCGAAGAAACTGACGGGCGAGGCCGTCACGGTCCATCGCACCCACGAAGAAGAACTGTGGGACAACTGGCTCGTCCTCGTCCTGCTGACGCTGTTCTACTTCACGGACGTGTTCGTGCGGAGGATGTCCGGCCTGGCGTAAGTCATCCTCGTGCCGGCGCCGACGGGCTGTTGCGGCTCTTTCCGGCCGACACCTCCGTCCGCTGGAAGCGTTTAATCGTGAGTGAACGGGCAACTCGCGCCGTCGGGAGCCTGGAAGAGGGGCGACATGTTTCTCGGCAGACTGTTGCTGAGCGGAAAGCCACATTCGGCACGGTGCGCTGTGCCGCGGAGACGGATCGCTTCCATCGCGGTCGGCACGCTTGCTCTGCTGCTTGCAGCCGGCCCGCTGTGGGCACAGCGGGCGGTTGTGGCCGAGAATCTTCTGCCCGATCCCCGACAGATGGCCCGTGTGGAAGCGGCGGTCGATCGGGCACTGGAGTATCTTCAGCAGCAGCAGCGGCCCAACGGCTCGTGGCCCTCCAGTTTCGGATCCAACAACGGTATCAACGGCATCTGCCTGCTGGCGTTCCTTGGACGCGGACACGTGCCCGGCCGCGGGCCTTACCAGGACGTCGTGGACCGGGCGGTCAACTACATCCTTGCCACGCAGCAGAACAGCGGCCTGTACCTGTCGCCGAATCCATCGACCGGGCCGATGTACGAGCACGCGCTCGCCACGTTGGCCATGGTCGAGGCATACGGGTTTATTCCGTCGGTCGCGATGCGTGGCAGCGTCCGCCGGGCGGTGGACCTGATCATCAAGAGCCAGTCGCCCCTGGGCGGTTGGCGCTACCAGCCGGTGCCGGGCGCCGCCGACCTGAGTGTCACGGTGATGCAGGTGGTGGCGCTGCGTGCGGCGATGAACGCTCGGCTGGAGGTGCCGAAGCAGACGGTCGAGAACGCCCTGAAGTACGTCCGGGCCTGCGCCGTTCCGGCGGGAGGGTTCGCGTACCAGCCGGGCGGGGCGCCCGGCCAGGCCCGCACGGCGGCCGGCGTTCTGAGCATGCAACTCTTCGGCGCCTTCGACGACCGTGCTGTGGCCAAGGGCCTCGACTATCTTGCCAAGGCCAAGTTCACCACGGCCATCGCCTACTTCTGGTACGCCAACTACTACGCCATGCAGGCCCATTTCCAGGCGGGCGGCAGCCATTGGGCCAACTGGCATCCGAAGATCCGCAAGATGCTCCTCGACCGCCAGCAGCCCGACGGCAGTTGGCTCGGCTACGTCGAGGACAAGTACAACGGGACGGCGCGGTGTTATTCCACGGGCCTTGGCGCAATGGTCCTGGAGGTTTACATGCACTATCTGCCGGCGTATCAGCGGTAAACGGCATCAGGGAGATTCTGCGCGGCGGGTGTCCCCACCCGCCGCGCGAAGAACGCAAGAGAACCAAAATGGTCGGCCTCGAACGGACACCACAAAGCAACCGCTGCAAAGCGAGGCTTGGCGTGGCGGGTACGGAGACCCGCCACGCAGGGACGGGCTTACGCAGCGTTGCGGTACTGGCGGCGGTCCTTCTCTCGGCCACGTTCGCGTGGGCGGGCAGTATCACTGGCATCCTCGACGCGAAAGAGCCGATTAGACGCGTGTGGGCCATCGAGCGAAGCCCACG
Source organism: uncultured Anaerolineales bacterium (assembly GCA_964449275.1). Classification (GTDB taxonomy): domain Bacteria; phylum Planctomycetota; class Phycisphaerae; order FEN-1346; family FEN-1346; genus JAUVZF01. The sequence goes on along the minus strand of CAYVAM010000046.1, from coordinate 11,325 downwards.
CCACCTCAAGGACACCAAAGGCGAGAGCCACGACATCGGCATGTACGGTCGCCCGCACCAGGGCAGGGCGGACGGCGCCCGGATCGTCATCGAGGACCTGCCCGTTCCCGGCAAGTACGACCTGAAACTTGAGATGGCGTCCGGCGCCGTCATCGCCGGCTGGGACGCCTCCGTCCCGGAGAGCGACTACGTGGGCGACCCGCCGCTCGAGGCAGCATCGAAGCAGAAGATCTTCAAGAAACTCGCCGACAAGCAGTTCAGCGCCTTTTCGGACCGCATGTGGGTGCTCGACATCCAGGGCAACATCCAGCACGCCGCACTCCTGGTGATGAAACTCAGGATGCGCCCCTTCGTGGGCGGCGCATACAAACCCGGCGAATGGGTCTGGCGAATCGAGCGATGGCACTGGGAGAACCCCGAGGACCACACCTGGGTGCCGTACCAGGAGCGGCCGTATTACGCGCTCATCCGCGAGCGGCTGTACGAGAAGGACTACCGCGCCAAACGAATCTGCTTCGCGCGGCGCCTCGGGGGAATTGCGTTGACCGGAGAGCAAAGCGCGGCTAATCTAGGCAGGATAAAGGTACCATCTCCGGTCGCCGGAGTTTTTGCCGTGGATCCAAACGGTTCCCGCATCCGGCCGGTCGTGCTCAAGGGGCCGGATGACGTGGGCAAATCGAGTCCGTCCAAGGCCGCCGGTTCGAAAGGCGGCAAATCAGAAGGAGGATAGCCATGTCACGCAAACGTATGCGCAGGGTCTGCCAGGTAGCCGTCCTGGTGATGGTGATGCTGGGCTGCACGGTGGAGGCATCGGCCCAGCGGCAGTTGGGCACGATCGGCCCGCCGCCGCGGCAGGACCCGCAGCGTCAGACCTCGGCCGAAGGCATGCCGCCGCTTCCCTTGCCGGCGGTGCCCTTGAGGCGGTCCGAGCCCAAGCAGGAACCGTCGCCGCCACTGTTCGTCGCCAAACTGGCTTACGGTACGGACCAGGACTACACGCCGAACCCCGGCGACCTCGACAGCCTTCTGCGGCAGGTCCGCCGGCAGTTGGACGCCTGGTACGGTCACACCATCCTCAACCTCGACGAACTCGTGGGCATGTACAAGGCCGGCAAGAAGTGCCAGATTCCGGTGCTCTACCTCACCGGCTACCAGTCGTTTGAGTTGACCGCCGACCAGCGGAAGGCGCTGCGCGAATACATCCTCGACGGCGGGACCCTCCTCGGCGACGCCGCCCTCGGCAGCCCGGAGTTCGCCGCATCGTTCAAGGCCGAGATGGCGACGATCTTCCCGAAACGCAAACTCGACGCACTGCAACTGGACCATCCGGCGTTCCGCGGCTACTACCCGTACAAGAACGTCCACTACTTCAAGGTCGTGGACGGCGCGCACAGCAAGTTCGAGAGCCCGCCGCAGATGCTGGGCCTGAACATCGCCGCACGCACCGCGGTCGTCCTGTCGCCCTACGACATGACCTGCGGATGGGACGAGTTCTACGCCCCGCCGGCGCCGCGGCGAGGAAACGCCAAGCCGCGACCCACCATGGCCATGATGCCCGCCGATGCCATTCGCATGGGCATCAATCTCATGGCCTACGTCTCGGCCGAACGCAACTTCGCCAAGACCCAGGCCAGCACACGCAAGATCGAGGGCACCCAGCCTCAGCGGCGTGCGGCCCTGCGGCTGGGGCTCCTGCGGCATCACGGCGACTGGAACCCCGACCCCAACAGCATGTATCAATTGATCCGCCTGGCGGCCATGCGGACCAGCGTGCCGTTCGCCTACGAATTGAAGCCCGTTGACGCTGATGTCGGCCAACTCGCCGACACGCCCGTCATCATCATGAACGGCATGGGCGAGCCGAACCTCGCCGCTGCCGAGGTCGAGGCCCTCCAGCGGCACCTGCGCGCCGGCGGGTTCCTGTTCATCAACAACACCTCCGGCTACGCCAAGTTCAACCGCGAGGCACGCGCCCTGATCGCCCGGATCATGCCCGACCGCAAACTCAAGCCCGTCCCGGCCGAGCACCCGCTCTACCATTCGCTGTACGACATTGCGTCGCTCGCCGGCGCCGGCACGCACCACAAGCGGACGCCCGACCTGGAAGCCGTGTTCGTGGGTGAGCGTGCGGCCGTGGTTTACGCGCCGACCGACACGCTCGGCATGCTCAAGGGTGTCCACGACCCGTATGCCAATGCCTACGACGCCCGATCGGCTCGCCGGCTGGCCCTGAACGTCCTCTGTTACGCCGTCCAACAATGACGGCTTCGCACGGCGGGTCGGAGCCGGCCCTGGGCCGGCCGAAGCCGCGCCCGCCGCACAGGTCACACACGTAGCCGCATCCCTCAGGGAAGCGGAGCACCCTCTTTCAGTGAGGCAGGCATGGCCCAACTGGGTTCCGGAAAACCGGACCGTGGCCCGGCCGACACGGCCGCCACCATCGACGTCGAAGCCCTCGAACACCTCGGCCAGGCGCGGAACACGCTGCGCGACGAGGTCGCCAAGGTCATCATCGGCCAGGAGCAGGTCATCGACGACCTGCTGACGGCCATCTTCGCCCGGGGGCACTGCCTGATGGTCGGCGTGCCCGGGCTGGCCAAGACGCTCATGGTCCAGACCATCGCGCGGGCGATCGACCTGGAGTTTAACCGCATCCAGTTCACCCCCGACCTGATGCCGGCCGACATCACCGGAACCGAGGTCATCGAGCAGGACCGCACGACCGGCGACCGGGTCTTCCGCTTCGTCAAGGGACCCGTTTTCGCCAACATCCTCTTGGCCGACGAGATCAACCGCACGCCGCCGAAAACGCAGGCGGCCCTTCTCCAGTCCATGCAGGAACGCCAGGTGACCTGCGGCGGCCAGACGTACGACCTGCCCAAGCCGTTCTTCGTCCTGGCGACCCAGAACCCCATCGAGCAGGAGGGCACCTACCCCCTGCCCGAGGCCCAACTTGACCGGTTCATGTTCATGCTCAAGGTCGATTACCCCGACCCGAAAGACGAACTGGTCATCGTCAAGGCCAACCCCATTGACACCGAGCCGAACATCAGCAAGGTCCTCACCGGCCCAGACATCCTCAACCTCCAGCAGATCATCCGCCAGGTGCCGGTCTCCGACCACGTGGCCCTCTACAGCCTGAAACTCGGCCGCGCAACGCGGCCCAACGACCCCATCGCCCCTGACTTCGTCAAGGAACTGGTCACCTGGGGCGTCGGCCCGCGCGCCATCCAGTACCTGGTGCTCGCGGCCAAAGCCCGGGCGGCGCTGGCCGGCGATTACAACGTCACCGCCGAGCACGTCAGGCAGGTGGTCGCCCTGGTTCTCCGCCACCGCGTCATCCCCAGTTACCACGCCGAGGCCCAGGGCATCGACGCCGACGGCATCATCACGCGCCTCCTCGGTGAGGTCGGAGAGCCGCTGCCGGAGGAGTACGACCAACTGACCGCGACGACCCATGCCTGAACCGCCCAAAGGCACGAGATACCTCGACCCCGCCGCCTTGGCCAGGCTGAAGAACCTCGGCCTGGTCGCGCGGCTCGTCGTGGAGGGACTGTTCGCCGGGCAGCACCGGTCGCCCCACCGCGGCTTCGCCGTCGAGTTCGCCGAGCACCGCGAATACACGCCGGGGATCGACCCGCGCCACCTCGACTGGAAGGTCCTCGCCAAACGCGACAGACTCTACGTCAAGCAGTACGAGGAGCAGACCAACCTGCGGGGCTACCTCCTCCTGGACGCCTCCGCCTCGATGGGCTACCAGCACGCCGGCCCGATGAGCAAACTTGAGTATGCCTGCTATCTGGCCGCGACGCTGGCGTATCTGATGATGGTCCAGCACGACGCCTTCGGCCTGATCGTCTATGGCGATCGCGTCCGGCTCAACGTGCCCCCGCGCCAGGGCCGCGGTCATCTGCGGGCCGTCCTCGACCGGCTCGAAAACGTCCGCGCCGAAGGCGAGACCGACCTGCCGCACACCTTCCACGAACTGGCCGAAACGATGAAACGCCGGGCACTTGTGGTCGTTCTGTCGGACCTGTTCGGCGGGACCGGCTCCAGAACGGAGGACCTCATGGACGCCCTCGGTCACTTCCGCCACAAGAAGCACGAGGTGGTGGTGCTCCAGATCCTCGACCAGGCCGAACTGACGTTTCCGTTCCGCGGCGCCGGCCAGATCGAGGATATCGAGACGCGCCTGACCATCGACTCCGACGCCGAGGCCATCCGCAACCATTACCTTCAGCAGTTGAACGCGCATCTGGACGACATCCGCCGCGGGTGCCTGGCGCGCGAAATCGGTTATTCCATGGCCGACACGACCGAGCCGTTCGACCTGTTCCTCGGCACGTACCTGACGCGCCGCCACCATCGGCACGCAGCACGCACGGCGTACTGACGACGTTAACCGCCGGGCTTGCCCGGCGCGATGGTTCAATCGGACGCATGCCATGACACTGCTGGCCCCCTGGTTTTTGCTCGGTCTGGTCTCGGTTGCGGTCCCACTGATTCTGCACCTGAGGCGGTCGCGCCGGGCCCAGAGAATCGTCTTCTCGACTACACAGTTCTTCGACGAACGGTTCATCCGGTCCGCACGCCGGGCGCGCCTCCAGGACCTGCTGCTCCTCGTCCTGCGCGTCGCCCTGCTCGCGTTCTTCATCCTGGCCCTGGCGCAGCCGCTCATCCGCACCACCGGGCTGGCCGGGCTGCTGGACCTCGGTGGCGGCGGGCGGCAGGTGGCGATCATCCTGGACGACTCCGCCTCCATGGCCGCCACCAGCGACCGGGGCGTACTGCTCGAACGAGCCAGGGCGGGGGCCCTCGCCATCCTCGACGAACTGTCGCCCGTGCGAGGCGACAAGGTCACCGTCGTCCTGGCCGGGCAACGCGACGCCGGGACCCAGGTCCTCTTCGATGAGCCGACGACCGATCTGGACGCTGTGCGTCGAGCCATTCGCGACGTAAAGCCCACCGACCTGGCCACCGACCTGACCGGTGCGGTCCGGGTCGCGGCGCGGACGCTCGACGTCGTGGGCGCCGCGTCGGGCTCCGGCGCGAGCGGCGAGATCTACGTCTTCAGCGACCTCACCGAGTCTGCGCTGCCCGTCGGCCCGATCGCCGACCCGGGAACACGAGCCGCCCTCCTGATGGTCGCCACACGGGCCTCGGAACCGGCGCCGGCCAACCTCTCGGTCGACGCCATCCAGTACGGTGCCGCGCGGCCGATGCTTCGCGTGCCGTTCACCTTTCGCACGCTTCTGACGAACCACGGTCCGGCGTCGCGCACCGCGACGGTCAGCCTGACGGTTGACGACGAGGCAGTCGGCCGGCAGGAGGTGGAACTGCCGGCCGGGCGGTCGCGCATCGTCCGGTTCACCCATCGCTTCACGAAGCCGGGCTGGCACGCCGGTCGCGTTGCCGTCGGCGGCGGCGAGGGCGCCGAGGCCGAGTCGCTCACCGCCGACGACCGCCGCTTCTTCGCCGTCCACGTGGAGGACCGCCTCCGTCTGCTGGCGATCAACGGCGCCCCGTCGCACGTGGCCGCTCAGGACGAACTGTTCTTCTTCCGCCTCGCGCTGACCGTCCGGCCCGAGAAAACGGGTGCGGCCGGCGTCCGGGTGGTCGACGCCCCCATCATCGTGGACCAGATTACCCCCGTCGAGGTTGCGCTGCCCCGCTTGCGGGATTACCCGCTGGTTGTCATGGCCAACGTGCCGAACCTCTCGCCGACAGCGCTGGAGGCCCTCGAAAAGTACGTGGACCAGGGCGGCAGTCTGGTTATCACGCTGGGCGACCGCGTCAACGCCGACGCGTACAGCGCGTGGGTCGGCGAGCACCGACTGCACGGGGGGCTCCTGCCCGGCCGGCTCGTCCGGCTGGTGGAGGCGCCTGCCGAGTCGGTCCTCCCGGTCGCCGACGCCACGGGGGGCGCCTTCATCGCGGCCATCGACGAGACGCACCCGGCCATGGCAGGATTCACCCGCGGCGACCTTGGCAGCCTGTCCTCGGTCCGCCTCACGAAGTGCTACGAGATTGAGCCGCGCGACGCCGACGTCCTCATGCGAGATGCCCACGGCCGGGCGATACTGCTCGAACGGCGAATGGGGCAGGGACGCGTCATGCTCTTTGCCTCCACGATCGACCGCGACTGGACCGACTTCCCCGTCCAACCGACGTACGTACCGTGGCTTTACCGGCTGGTGTCGTATCTGGCCCAGCAGCAGACGGAGGGGGCGAACTTCGTCCGGACCGGGCAGATCGTCCGCCTTCCGGCCTCCGCCACGCGGCTCAGGCCGCTTCAGGTCGAGATGCCCGACGGACGGGTCGGCTACGGCCGGCCCGACCCGCGCGACGCATCCGCGACCTCCGCCACGGTCTTTGCCGATGTGGAACGGGCGGGCGTGTACCGCGTACGCTCGGCCACCGAAGGCGAGTCGGGCCCGCCCCGTGTGATGTTCGCGGCCAACATGCCTGCCGAGGAGTCTGCGCAGCGTGCGGCAGGCCGTGAGGAGATCGAGGCGGTCGGCGGCGAGGACACGCCGGTGATTTGCCTCGATGAACCCGAGTCGGTCAGCGACGCCGGGGCCATGGCCCGTCATGGTTACGGCCTCTGGAATCTGCTGCTGAGGCTGGCGCTCGTGGTGGCGCTGATCGAACCTTGGGTGGCGAACCGATTGTCGAAGCGCCGGGCGGCGCGGGTGGCCGACGCGCTCTCGCATCGCGACGTCCTCCCGGCCGACCCGCGCTCTGCCGCATGATGGATAAGGAGCAGGAACGACCAGGTTCGAGAGCCCTTTTTAGCCGCGACACGAACTTTTAGCCGCGACCTGAAGAGCACCTTTTAGCCGCGACCCGAAGGGGAGCGCGTTGGACACACACGTTTTGGCAACACTATGAACGCAAACACACCACTGGCGGATATCACGCTCCAGAACTTCGACCCACCGTGGTTCTGGGGCCTCGTGATCCTCGGATCGCTCGCTGTGCTCGCGCTCACGTACCGCGACATCTACCGGCGTAGCCGGCGCCGGTTAACCTGGACACTGTTCGTCGTACGTGCCCTCGGCCTTCTGGTCCTGCTGGCCGCGCTTGTCAGGCCCGCTTGGCGGCACGTGGCGGAAAAGATCGAGCGGCCCCAGGTTGCCGTTATACTGGACGATTCGCAGAGCATGTCGCTGGCGCCCTCGGCGGCTGGCGAGCAGCATGCGACGCGTTATCGGCAGGCGCGATGGTGGATCGAGGAATCGCCGCCCGGCGCGACGCTGCGCAAGACGTTCGACGTCCGCTTCTTCAACGTCGCCGGCCGCGAACTCGACACCGCCGACCTGCCCGACGAGCCCAACGCCGAACAGACCGACCTCGTTCGCGCCATGCGGTCCGTCGCCGGGCGGCTGCGCGGACGTAACGCCTCCGGCGTCATCCTCGTCAGCGACGGGCAAGACACCACCGGCCGAGGCGGCTACACCGTCCTTCAGGAATATCCGCTGCCCGTGTTCACGCTGGGGTTCCGTCCGGCGCGGGGGGACGCCGGCGCCCCGGTGGACCTGGCCGTCGCCTCGGTGGATGCACCGGCCCGCACGCTGGTCCATAACGAGGTGCGGGCAAACGTGCTCATCCGCAAGGACGGCGGCGGGGCGCTCGACGTGCCGGTGTACGTCGAACGGGCCGGCACGCCCCTGGCGACCGAACGCGCCTCGCTCGCCGCAGGAAGGGTGGAGAAACTCGTTACCCTCACCTTCACACCCGCCGAACCGGGCGACTTCGTCATGACCGTCCGCGTCGGCGCCGCCAGGAACGAAACTACCACGGTCAACAACACCGGGATGTTCAAACTCCGCGTCGATGCGGAGCCGATCCGCGTTCTTTACATCGAGGGCGTCCTGCGGGCCGAGTCCAAGTTCCTCCGTCGCCGGCTGGCGGACGACCCCGACGTTGACCTCATCACGTTTGCCCGGGCCGCCAACCCGGACCAGGCGTCGGTGTCCGGCGTGCTGGCCGGCGCGGAACTCGCCACACCCCAGCGCCTGAAGAAGATCGATGTTGTGCTCCTCGGCGACTTCGAGTCGGGCATGCTCGACCGGCGGGCGTACGCGGCCCTGCGCGATTGGGTCGAGGCCGGCGGCGGATTGATGATCCTCGGCGGGTACAAGAACCTTTCGGAGGAGGGCCTGGTCCGCACCGCGCTGGCCGACCTGCTGCCGGTCGAACCGGCGGGCGGCGTCGCGCAGATCGATCAGCCGTTCCGTTTCGCCCCGACCGCCGACGGCCGCCGTCACCCCGCCCTCACCGTCACAGGCGACATGACCCGCGACGCCGCGCTCTGGCAGTCGCTTCCGGAACTTCAAGGCATCGTCGCGACCGGGCGGGCCAAGCCTGCCGCCACGGTCCTCGCGCGGCATCCGCAGGTCAACGTGAGCGACCCTGGCCAAGAGGGATACGTCGTCCTGGCGACGCAGCCGTTCGGCAAGGGCACCGTCACGGTGCTGACGGCCGACACGACGTGGCGGTGGTCGCGACTCGTGCGGCTGACCGGGCGGCCCGACACGCTGTACGTCCGGTTCTGGTCTCAGATGGTCCGTTGGCTGGCCCACCGCGACGTGGCGTCCGGGCGCACCGCACTGATGGTCAGCACCGAGACCGCCTCGTATCAGCGCGGGGAGCGCGTGACGGTGACTGTCCGCCGCAACCCGGCCGTCGTGCTCCCCGGCGAGGAGGGGACAAAGACGTCGCTGGCGCTGGGGGTCACGACACCCGACGGGCGGCAGACGCCGCTCGAACCGGTGGCCGACCTGGCGGACGCGAACCGATGGACCGCCACGTACTTCCCCGACCGGGGCGGGCGGTTCACGGTAGATGCCAGGCTCCTCCGCGCTGCCGACGAGGGCGCCGCCGACGCGGCCAATCAGCAGACCGAATTCCTCGTCGAAGGGTCGAAGATCGAACTCGAAAACCCGACGCCCAACGTCGCCGTCATGGGACGCATCGCCCGCTTGACCGGAGGCGTGTACGCGAACCTTGATGACGCGAAGGCGACTGAAGACCTCGTGGCGTCGCTGCCGTCGGCGCCCCGCGTCGTTCGGCAGGAACGGACGACCCACATGTGGAACTCCCCGATCCTGTTCGTGATTTTCCTGGCCCTCGTGTGCGCGGAGTGGATCGTGCGGCGGCGGAACCATCTGGTGTAGGCTTGGGCGCGGCGGGTCGGCAGACCCGCTGCGCAAGGGCGGTAATCGCTCGTGGGGCCGAGCCGGACGCGGAAGCGTCCGGTGGGGTAATCGCTCGTGGGGCCGAGCCGGACGCGGAAGCGTCCGGTGGGGTGATCGCTCGTGGGACCGAGCCGGACGCGGAAGCGTCCGGTCGCGTTCCCCGGCGCTGAGGCCGGGACATGAGGTGATGCCATGACACAAGGCTACCTGACGTTGCTCGATCAGGTGCAACTGGTCCGCCGGATGTGGCGCGTCCGGCAGACGCTGGAAGGGCTGCTCGTCGCGGGCGCTGTGGTCATCGCGATCGCCGTCGTCGTCACCGGGCTCGACCAGGCGGCGGACTTCGGCTGGGTCGGTCGATCGGTGCTGGCACTGATCCTCTGGGGGTCGCTTGGGGTATCGTTGTGGCTTCGGGTCGCCGGGCCCGCGCTCACGCGGCATGGCGACGACTATTTCGCGGCGCTGATGGAACATCGGCTGCCGTCGCTCGGCAACCGTCTGATCAACGGCCTCCAGTTGGGCCGGGAGGCGAACCCGCCCGCGCCGCGGCTGGTCGAGGCGATTGTGGCCGACGGGATCCACGCCGTGGACGACGTCGAACCCGCCCGCGCGGTCGCGGGGCCGGCGCTCGCACGCAGGGCCGGTGCCCTGGCCGTCGCGCTGCTGGTCGCGGGTGCTTACTTCGTCTGGGCGGGGCCCGCCGGACGGACGAGTCTTCTGCGGATTCTTCACCCGTTTGCCGACATCCCGCCGTTTACGTGGACCCGACTGGCGGTCGACGTCGAACCCGGGACGCGCCTGCTCGAAGGGTCCTCGCTGACCGTCAAGGCCACGACGACCGGACGCCTCGCCGATGAAGCGACGCTCCATTGGACCGACGCCGGCGACCGCCGCCGCACCCTCCGCATGGAAAGGGCCGGCAGTTGCAAGTTCGCGCACACGTTCCCGGTGGTTGAATCGGACCTGACGCTCCACGTTAACGCCGGCGACGCCCACAGTGCCGCGCTCCACATCGCCGTGGACCGCCGTCCGCGCATCGAGGCGATGAGCGTCACCTACGCGTATCCTCCGTACACGGCCCTGGCGGACCGGACGGTGGAGGACTTCGACGGGCACCTGCACGGTCTGCCGGGAACGAAGGCAACGGTCACGGTCCGGGTCAACAAGCCGATGGAGCGTCTCACGCTGGCGATGGCCGGCGGGCAGCAGGCAGCGGCCGCACCGACCGGCGCCGATGCGACCGTTTGGTCAACGGTCGTCACGCTCGAGAATGCGGGCACGTACCGCGTCCGCCTTCGCGACACGCAGGGCTACGAACTCGAGTCGCCCACGACGTTCACGATCACGCTGCAGGACGACGGTCCCCCGGCCGTGGCGTTCGCCCGCCCCGGGCGCGACGTGCAGCGCCGGCCCGACGGGTCGGTCGATTTCGCGGTCGTCGCGCAGGACGATTTCGGTCTCGGGCTCGTCCAGATGATCGGCGAGCGGACGGGCGCAGCCGAGCCGCAGGTCCTCCACACGTGGCCGAACGACGGTGCGCCCCGGCGGCGGCTGAACCTCGACCTGAAGCGCACGGTCGCCGAACTCGGCCTGAAGGGCGGCGACCGGCTTCGGTACTGGGCCGTCGCGATGGACCGGAATCCTCGCGGTCCCGGCCGCGCCGAGACGCGCAAGTTCTACCTCCTGGTGCTCACGGCCCAGCAGCAGGCGGCGCTGCTGGAGAAACAACTGGCGGATTACGCGAAGGTCATCGCCGAACTGATCCGGCTCCAGCGACTGAACCGTGCCGAGACCGCGGAGGCCAAGCCGGCGGCCCCGCTTGTCGATCGCCAGAGCCTCATCCGCCGCCAGACCCGGCAACTGGCCGACGTGATGCAGCGGCACGCCTTCCCCGCCGTGACGATCACCGAGACCTTGCGCGAACTCGTGGCCGGGCCGATGGCCAAGGTCATCAGCCTCCTCGAGTCCTGCCGTGATGCCCCCGAGCGCGCCGCCGGCAAGGCCTTGGCCAACCGGTCGCTGCCCATACAGGACCGGATCATCGAGACGCTTGAGCAGGTCCTGATGCGGCTGAACCGGGCCGAACAGGTCCGCAAGTACCTGAAGAAGACGAAGAAGGCCGACC
>CAYVAM010000045.1:0-26283 GCA_964449275.1 uncultured Anaerolineales bacterium | reverse complement strand
AAAGCGCGTTTTCGGGGGTTCCGGCGAACGGCGATTTGACGTAAGTGTTATGGAGCAGGACGAATCTAAGCGGGCCCGCCTTCGCCAAGGCTTCGGCGGGCAGGCTGCCGAGACCCGTTCGACTCGCTGCGCTCGCTCAGGGTGACAGATGGCAGGACGAATCTAAGCGGCCGCCGAGACCCAATCGAATGCGGAATGCGGAACGCGGAATGCGGAACGAACGGCCACGACAACGGCGAGACCCGTTCGGCTGCGCTCAGGGAACGCGCTTGGGGCGGCTTCGTTGGACGGCGCGTGTGTCAACGCAAAGTAGAAATGTCCGGTTTCCCGCCAGATAGAACTGACCGCTTGAAGGGTTGACGCCACGGGTGGTCCTTGGCGGGGCGTCGGGTCGGGGCGGAGGCCGAGGGGACCGAGGCCGAAGCCGCGACCCGACGCCCGTCCTTTGTCGTTTCCCTGGTGCCCGTCGTTGTCGTTGTTGTTTTTGGTCTGGGCAAGACGCGGTGGTACCTCAGGTAGCGGCCCTGCCACCGCAGTTTGACCGACCCGTCCAGCCGTTGCTCGACCATGACCTTCGCCCGCCGCAGGCCCGCCCGGATGCTCCGACGCTCAATCTGCAACACTTGGCCGTGATAGCGGATCGTGTAGTCGTTGGTCACCGTGCGGGTCTCCTGGATCGAGAGGATAGCCTTCAGGTCGTAACCCTGGAGGGGCCGGTGGGCGTCCACCGAGCATGCCGGCCGCACGCTGAACCGCCGGTTGCGCCAGGGGATGTACTCGGCGTCGAGGTAGGCGTTGGCCGCTTCGATGTCTGAGATCCCCCGCAGCCTGAGTTCCTTGACGAGGCGGTCCTGCTCCGTGCCGAACGAGCGTTCGACCCGTCCCTTGGCCTGCGGCGAGGAGGCCGGGATGTTCTCGATCCCCAACTCACGCAGGGCCCGACCGAACTGCGTCTCGGCCTCCCGGCCCGCCAATGCCTCCTGGCCTGACGGCGGCCGATTCACGTGAAAAATGCTGTTCCGGTCCACGTACAGCCCCAGCGGACGCCCGTAACGACGCACGTACCGGCCCAGCAGGCCCAGGTTCGCCTTCGTCGTGTCCGACGGGTAGAACCGCATCCGCACCCGACTCGTGGCGTCGTCGATCATCGTCACGAGCACCGGCTCGGCCTCGCCACGGCCCTCGAACCACGCGTGCTCGCTCGTGTCCATCTGCACCAACTCCCCGAAACACGGCCGACGCTCACGCCACGTGTGATGCCGAACCCGCCGCCGACGCACCGTCCGCAGATGTGCCTCGATCATCCGCTGCCGGAGCCACTCGCGGCTTACCTCAATGCCGTCACGCTCCGCCAACTTCTCAGAGGCCAGCGTCGGACCGAAATCCGCGTAGTGCCGCCGCACCAACGCCATCACCCGACGACGCGTCCCCTCGGGTATCCGGCGGTTCGACGGCCGGCCACGGCTCCGGTGGACCAGGCCGACATCGCCCTTCTCGCGGTACCGCCGCAGGAGCCGACGCACCTGACGCACGCTCAGCCGCAACAGCCGACTCGCCTCCACCTGCTTCAACCGACATGCGGCCAACGCCGACATCACCTTCAACCGATCCCGTTCCTTCCGGCTCATGCGTAACTCCATCTTGTCCCCTTCCCCAAGCACCCCCGAAAGAGGACAATTCTACTTTGCACGGACCGGACATTATCACGTTGCTGTGACACGTTGGACGGCGCGTGTTGTCTTGTGGCCCGCCGGCGCTTATAATCGGAACAGGTAGGGGGCCTATGCCCCGAGTGTTACCACGAGCCGGAGGCCGGCCATGACCACGTCTTGCCGCAGTCGTTTGACCTACGCTGTTTTGCTGGCGTTTGCCGCGCCCGTCATGTGTCTCGTCGGTTCCTGTTCGTCCGAGGAGGCCGCGCCCGACGCGACCGCCGCCGCCGAAAGGCCCGGCGAACCCAACGGGAAGGAGCGTGCCATGTCCGCCGAACCCGCACCGCCTGATCCCGTGCCGGCCAAGCCCTCCGAGGCGAAGGCCGCCGAAGCCAAAGCGGCTGCGCCAACCGGCAAGGTTCATCCCTGCGCGGGGGCAGGGCGATGGTTCCCCGGCGACGCGGACCGTCTCGGCCGCCTCGTGGACGCTTATCTGTCGGTTCAGCCGCCCGATCTCGGGGCGCCGCCGGTCGCTCTCATCGTGCCGCATGCCGGGTATCAGTACTGCGGCTCCGTGGCGGGGAAGGCGTACGTCACGGTCAAAGGGGGCGCGTACAAGCGGGTGATTCTAATCGGCCTCAGCCACCAGATGCCCATCCGCGGCGCGACCGTCCTGCGTGTGGACGCGTACGAGACGCCGCTCGGCAGCATCCCGGTGGATATCGAGGCGGTTGACGCGCTCCTCAAGTGCCCCGTCGTAACAGAGCAGCCCGCCCCCCATAAGACGGAGCATTCGTGCGAGAACCAACTGCCGTTTCTCCAGCGTGCCATCAAGGACTTCCGTATGGTCGAACTGCTCGTGGGCGACCTGACGGACGCGCAGCGCTCGACCCTTGCCGACGTCGTTCGCCCACTGGCCGCAGACGGAACGCTACTGGTCGTCAGCAGCGATTTCACGCATTACGGGCCGAACTACGGGTACGTGCCGTTTCGCGACAACATTCTAAAGAACCTCCAGGCCCTCAACAACATGGCCGTTTACCGGATCATCCAGATGGACCTGCCGGGCTTCAAAGAGCACCTGACTCGAACCAGAGACACGATCTGCGGCCGTAACCCCATCTGCCTGCTGCTGAAGATCGTTGAGCCGTGGGAAGACGTCCGCGCCGCTCCCGTGGCGGTGGATACCAGCGGCCGGCAGAGCAGCGACTGGACAAACTCCGTGACCTATACGTCCATTGCCTTCTGGCGCGCAGGCGAGGGCCTGACGGAAGCGGAGAAACAGACGCTCCTGCGCCTGGCACGCGGCACCGTCTCGCACTTCCTCAAAACGGGAGAGAAACCCAAGGCGGATCCGGCCAAGTACCAACTGACGGCGGCCCTGAAAGCACGCGGCGCCGTCTTTGTCACGCTGAAGAACGCCGGACAACTCCGCGGATGCATCGGCCACATCGTGGCCGTCGGGCCGCTCTATGAATCGGTCATCGAGAACGCCTGCCAGGCCTGTAAGGATCATCGGTTTGTGGCCAATCCGATTGTGGAAGCCGAAGCGCCGGCGCTGACGGTCGAGATCTCCGTCCTCTCGCCGACCCGCCGTGTGCACGACCTCGAGACGATCGTCGTCGGCCGCGACGGTCTCATCATGGCGCGCGGCCGCAACCGGGGCGTCTTCCTGCCGCAGGTCCCCGGCGAACAGGGGTGGGACCGCACGCAGTACCTCACGCACCTGTGCGGGAAAGCGGGGCTGCCGAGCGATGCCTGGAAGGATCCCCAGACGGAGGTCTCCCGGTTTACCGCTCAGGTTTTTCACGAGGAAACGTCGAAGAAATAATCTGTCTGCCGGTCGCGAGTGTTTCCGCGCGGCCGGCACGAAGGGGCGACGACGATGGGCTGTTCTGACAGGATGACGCGGCGCACGTTTCTGGCCCGTGCGGCAGCGACCTCTTCGGTCGTGGCGAGCGCGGCGTCGGGGCTGCCGTCGTGCGCGGAGTCGCCGCCGCCCGCGCCCAACCGGTCACGCGTCGTCATCATCCGTCACGATGCCCTGGCGGCCGACGGGCGTGGCCCTGCGCCGAAGCGTGTCCGCGAACTCCTGGACGAGGCCGCCCGCGCCCTGGCGGGCGACGCGAAGGCGGCCGATGCCTGGGCCCGATGGTTCAAGCCGGAGGACCGTCTCGCCGTCAAGGTGAACTGCCTCGGACTGCCGACGAGGCCCGCGGTCGCGCTGGGGTTGGCTTCGGCAGTGGGCGACATCGGTCTGCCTCCCGAACGGGTCACGCTGTGGGACCGGACCGGTCGCGAACTCAGGGCCGCCGGCTACACGCTCAGGGCAACCGGCGACGGCGTCCGCTGCTTCGGCACGGACGCGCTGGGCTCCCGCCCGGGCGGCGGGTACTCGGCCGACGTGTACACAAGCGGCGCGACCGGCAGCCTCATCAGCCGCATCGTTCTCGACGAGTCCACGGCGCTCGCCAGCGCCGCCGTTCTGAAGGACCACAACCTGGCGGGTATCACGGGGGTGATGAAAAACTTCTTCGGCGCCATCCACAACCCGAACAAGTACCACGACAACGGGTGCGATCCGTTCATCGCGGATGCCTGCGCTCAGAAACCCATCCGCGACCGCCTTCGACTGGTCCTCTCCGACGCCACCCGGCCGCAGTATCAGGGCGGTCCGGCCCCGCGGCCCCAGTGGCAGTGGCCGTACGGCGGCCTGATCCTGAGCACCGACCCCGTTGCGGCCGACCGCGTGGGGTGCGAAATCCTAGAGCGAAAACGCGCCGCCGTGGGAATGAAACCCTTCGAGGCCGAGAAGCGGCCCGCCCTGCACATCGCAAGCGGCGAGGCGCGCGGCCTGGGAACCGCAAAACTGGAACGCATCGAAGTCGTTAGTATCGGTAGGTCATGGTTGGACGTGGGATGAACCGGGAGCCATCCACAACCCGTCGCGAGTTCCTGCGAGCCGCAGGAGCGGGGGCCTGCGCCCTCTGCGCCGCGCGGGCGCTCGCCGAGGACGTCGCCGGCAGCCGCGTGACCGACGGCGCCCATCCGCAGGCCGCCGTCCACGACGCCATGTGGTTCGAGCGGCTGCCCGACAAGGCGGTCCGCTGCCTCCTGTGCCCGCGCGAATGCGTCGTGGCCGAGGTCGAACGCGGGTACTGCGGCGTCCGCGAGAACCAGGGCGGCGACTACAAGACGCTTGTCTACGGCAACCTGTGCAGCATCAACATCGACCCGATCGAAAAAAAGCCCCTGTTCCATTACCTGCCCCGGACGACGGCACTGAGCGTCGCCACGGCCGGCTGCAACATGGAATGCAAGTTTTGCCAGAACTGGCGGATCAGCCAGTACCGGCCCGAACAGGTGGACAGCCTCCTGATTCCGCCCGAGAACCTCGTCCGCATCGCCCGGACCCGAACGTCGCCCACGATGGCCTTCACCTACAGCGAGCCGATCGTCTTTTATGAGTACATGCACGACGCGGCCGCCGCCGGCCGCAAGCAGGGCGTCGGCAGCGTCATGATCTCGAACGGCTACATCCGCGAGCCGGCCCTCCGGCAACTGTGTAAGCATCTCACCGGCGTCAAGGTGGACCTGAAGGCCTTCACCGAGAAGTTTTACGCGGAGCAGTGTGCCGCCCACCTGAAACCGGTGCTTGAAACGCTCGAGGTGCTTACGGACATCGGCATCCACACGGAAGTGGTTGTGCTGCTGATCCCGACGCTGAACGATTCGCCGGACGAGACCGCGCAGATGGCCAAGTGGCTCGTCTCGCACATGGGGCCGGACGTGCCGCTCCATTTCTCGCGGTTCCACCCCACCTATCGCGTGAAGAACCTGCCGCCCACGCCCATCGCCACGCTCGGCCGCGCCCGCAAGATCGCGATGGACGCCGGCCTTCGGTACGTCTACGTCGGCAACGTGGCGTTCCACGAAGGCAGCCACACCTACTGCCCGAAATGCGGGAAAGTGGTCATCAAACGGGTCGGCTACAACACCGACGCATCCGGTCTGCGCGACGGCGGCTGCGCCTCATGCGGCCAAAAGATTCCCGGCGTCTGGACGCAGAAGCAGGCCCTGGCGTTCAAGCCGGACCCGTCGAAGGGGCCCAAGACCAGCCCCGCGCCGGGAAAGGCCAAGGCTTAGCACGCTTTGCGCGGCGGGTCTCCGTACCCGCCGCGTGGGTGCAAGCACCCAGCCTACAGCTACTTCAAGCAAGAAGCTGGCGGGAAATCCGCTTGGTGATCTCCCAGAACATCTCCGCATCCTCCATAGACAAAGCAACTCCATGGGAGCGCTCCTTGTGGGGGTGTATGTAATTCCTATAATCTCGGAGGACCGCTCCTACATCCTTCGCTGAAGGGGCTATCCAGCCAAGTTCGTGGGCGACATCGATGTAATTCCGCAGCGTCCAGTCCTTCAGTGGGCAAGTCTTACCGCTGCGGTCCTTCGGGACGAACTTGGCTTGGAACACCTTAGCCTTGTCAGTCTCCTGATTCACCCGCCCGAGAAGCAGCGCCTCAAGCAGCCCACCCATCATCACCGTGCTGGCAAGCGGCGCCCGTGCATCCAGGCACTTACAGCACTCCTCCCACCTGCGCCCAAGCACTTCTTGCATCTCATTGTCCTTCACTAACCGAGAGAACGTGGGCGGCTCGTCTCCCGTGAGCACGCCGCTCTGTTGGCGCTGAATGACATGCTCGCGTATCTCAGGAAGCTCCTTAAGGACTCGCTTCAGGATCTCGTCATACTTTGACCGCGACGTGTGACGGTCGCTCGATGCCAGCACGCTATTGTACAAGCGGTCAACTTCCTCGAGCGCGTCATCCTCTACGCATGAGGCAATCACGGGCCGATGGTTCCTGAGCCAAGCGAACGCCGTGGCCTTGGCCTGAGCACATTCCCCTTGGGCACTTACTTGGACGCTGCTGCCCTTTTTGAGAAACCGGCGGAGCGCCTTGGCCTCCTGGATGGCGCCATCAACTGCTTCGAAAGCCTCTATCACGTCGGCCATCTACTTCGCCTTCCTTGGCTTCTTGCTGCCGGTCTTTCTCTTCGATCACTTCTTGGTCTTGCGTCGAGGTGGCTTCGCTGGCTGTCCACCAGCCTCCGCCGGGAGAGTCATCGCCACTAAGTTCTCGCCAACAGTGTTAATGGCATACTGCCCACGCTCTACTTGGTCGAGTAGGCCGACGTGGTGAGCATGAACCAGCGTCTGGCCCGGTTTACTAAGACGTGTAAGATTCGCTAGTCGACAAGCCTCCTGCAAGTCCTCGGCGTTGACGGAGTCCTTCCGCTGGTCTTGGGGTGCTTGAAACTTGTAGTAATACGCAACCACAGCGGCAAAGTGGTTGTTGGAGGCAGGTTTCTTGGCCTCAATAAAGGACTTGATGTCCGTTGCTGGCGTGGTGCCTGGCGGCTGCTCAGGTGTGGGCGGGGTCGGGGAGTGTGTTGCCGCCCCACCTGATGGGGCCGCCGGGACCGGCTTCAACCCAAGCTTTTCGCGTGCCCACCGGATAATGCGTTCCTGATCCTTGGGTTCGAATGGGTCCAGCTGTTGGACCAATGCCCTCACGGCTTCAAGGTCGTCGGCTTCCTCACCCATGTGACCACCTCCGCTTTATCAACTATGTCGTCGAACGGTTGGCTGTGCCCCCAACAGCATATCACGCCGCACGGAAATGTCAAGGTTACACGCGGCCGTACAAGCGCTTCTAACGCTGCGCCGCCGCCGCTCCCACTTGGACGGCGCTCAGCGCCTTGATGGCCACCACGGCCAGGCACGCGCCGCTGACGCCGAGGATGGGCACGAGCAGCGTGCCTGTCGCGAGGGCGCCCACGCACGCCCCGAAGTGGTCGGCGGCGTCGATGGCGCCGGCGGTGCGGCCGGTGGTCGCGTCGCGCTCCTTCAGGGCGACAGCAGCGGCCAGAGGGAACACAAGTCCGCCGAGGATGCCCGAAATCCCTACCAGGGCGAACGTGGTAACCTGCACCGGCCAGTCGGCGGCCGAACGCCTCAGCAGCGCCAGACCAAGCACGAGTCCGGCCGCAAACACCGTCACCGCCAGGTCCAACGCCACAACGGTCCGCAGGCCCGGTCCGCGCGACGGATCGCCCGATGCGCGGCGAAGACGCCGGTTCATCAGGTAACTGCCGATGACCAGACCGAACATGAACACGCCGATGACCAGCCCTACCATGCTGTACACGTAGCCGTACAACGTCTGGAAGGTGTGCAGCAGGACGATCTCCAGGGCCATCGACGCGAACCCCGTCGTGCCGACCGACCAGAGCACGGCGGTGCGCCGGACGCCCCGCCTGCCGCGCGCCAGCCCAGCGACCGCCGCCAGCGCGGTGAGCGCTACGACGCAAAGAATGACCCACTCGAATCGCAGCCGCATGAGCGCGCCGAGAACGTCCGCGCGGTGTTCGGCCGGGGAGTCCGGTGTGGCGTGAGCGGCGGCGCTCTGCTGGAGCCAGTAGCGCACGTGATAGAGTGCCGCTGCCGGCCGCTCATCCGTGTTGGTGAATCTGGGTGGATGCGCTGCCAGCGCCCGCCGGACGCCCGCCCGCTTCTCAGCATCCAGCAGGTCGGATGCCCCCATGAACCAGTCCGGGTCGAAATGGTGCGGCTCGACGCCGCGGTCCCAGTAGCGTTTCGCCAGTTCCTCGCCCGTTTCGACAAGGATGCCCGCGCGTTTGGCCGCGAAGCACCGCATCGGCCTCCCGAATGTCAGTAGAACGTCCGGAAAGACCCGCTTCAGGGGAATCACGATGCTGCCGGCGTAGGCGGCCGGCTCTTCGCTCCAATAGCCCACCGGCGTCGTGAGGGTGAAGACAAGGACGCCGTCGTCGGCCATGGCACGAAAGAGTTCGCCGAAGAACTCCTCCGTGTACAGCCGCGCCTCGAGCGTTGAGGCCGGCTCCGCCGCTGCCAGAATAACCAGGTCGTACCGGTCGCCCCGCGCAGCGGCGTGTTTGACGAACCGCCGCGCATCCGCGAAGTGGACCTGCCCGAGACCGTCGAGCGAGTCCAGCGCGTTGCGGTCGGCGTCGTCCAGGTGCTCGCGGACCATCCGAAGGAGGTCTCTGTCGAGTGTCACGTAATCGAGGCGCTGCGGCTCGTGGCAGGCGAGTTCCTTGAGCATGCCTTCCGCCCCGCCGCCGAGGACGAGCATCCGTTTGGGGTCGGGGTGCTGGCAGGCGGCCAGGTGGGCGTCGATGGCAAGTTCCCCGTGGTTCGGCCACGTGGCATCGACAAGGCCGTTGGTGTAAAGGCTAAACTGCTCGCCCAGTCGCCCGAGGGCGACGTTCTGGTACCGCGTATCCTTGGACCGGACCAGTTCGAGTTGCCTGGCGAAACTCGTCCACCGGCGGCGGACCGTTGCCTCGTCGAGCCGCCGGGCGATGCCTTCCGTGATGAGTATGGCCTGGACCACCGCGAGTCCGAGCGGAATGAACCGCGTCCATCCGGTCGCGGCGTATTGCCGAACCAACACGTGGATGAACAGAGCCAGGACGGCTCCTCCGCCGAGGGCGAGCGTAACGGCGCCGACGCGGCCGACAAGCAGAAAAGAGAATGCAGCGCCGCCGAGGAGCGCTCCCGCCGATTCGGCCAGGTAAACCCACCCCACCGCTCGTGCCTTCTCGCTCGACGGGTCTCGCGCGCGAGCGACCAGCGCGCTTGCCGACGGGAACGCCAGTCCCACCCACAGGCCGACGGGAACGGTGGCGGCGAGGGTCAGAACGACCGTCGCAATCGGCCCGACGTACTCTCCGGGACCCACGCCGGCTATCGACCGTGCGGCGCGGAGCAGCACGATTTCCACAACGAGCGCCACCGGCATCGCAAGCCCCGCCGTGGCAAACATCAGCCACGGCCGGCTGGACCTGTCGATGAGGCGTCCCGCCGTCACGGCGCCGGCGGCTACGCCCGCCAGCCAGAACGCCAGCACCAGGCCCCACGAGAGTTCCGACCCGAACACCAACACCTGCATCTCGCGCAGGAGCGTTGCCTGGGCCCAGACAGCATAGGCTCCAAGGACAAAGTACGCCAAGAGGACCGACCGGTGCCGCGACATACCCGAATCCTAGGTCCCTTGCCGGAGCCGTGCAAGAGTTTGTGCGATTCGGCTTGCCTCCTGGCCGCGTCGGCTTACCACACTTCGCGGCCGCGTCGGTTTATCACACTTCGCGCGGCGGGTCTCCTGACCCGCCGCGCTATGGCCGCTCCAGCGCGGGAGAACCCGGTGTTCTGCGCGGCGGGTGGGGACACCCGCCGCGCAGGCTTAGATTCCCAGCGCGGGCGTGCAAGAGTTTGTGCGATTCGGCTTGCCTCCCGGCCGCGTCGGCTTATCATGGCCGGGAGTTCCGTCGGGCTGGCGTTGCCCGTAGAATTGGAAGGGAGCAAGCGAGCACACAGGAAAGGAACCGCTATGGACCTGTTTGAGGCAATCGAAAAACGGGCAAGCGTCCGGACCTACGACGCGGTCGAGGTGCCGGAGGCGGATCTTCTGAAGATCGCGGATGCCGGGCGGCGGGCGCCGTCGGGCGCGAACCGCCAGCCGCTTCAGTTCATCTCCATCACCAGTGCCGAGACGCTGAAGGCCCTGGAACGCGTGCAGGCGTCGTTCGCGACGGCGTCGGCGGCCATCGGCATCGTGGCGGACCCCCAGGCCTCGCGATGGTGGTTGGAAGATGCATCCGCGGCAGCCGAGAACATGTTGCTGGCGATTGCGGCCCTCGGGTACGCGTCCGTCTGGGTCGAAGGGACGCTCATCAAGGAAGAGGACTTCGCCAAGGAACTGTTGAGCGTGCCGAACTCGAAACGGCTGACCATCCTTTTGCCCATAGGCAAGGCCACGCAGGAGACGCCGCAAGCCGACAAGAAACCGCTCGAAGAGGTCCTGTGGCGAGAGACGTACGGCAGCAAGTAGTCCGGAACCCAGAACCTCTCCGAGCATCCCATCCGTCAGGAGAGAGACCGATGAACGTACACTCAACGACGATCCTGTCGGTGCGTCGCGGCGGCCAGGTCGCGGTCGGGGGCGACGGGCAGGTGACGATGAACGAGACCGTCGTCAAGGCCGACGCGAAGAAGATCCGGCGTCTCGGCGACCAGGGGCAGGTCATCTGCGGTTTCGCGGGTGGTGCAGCCGACGCCTTCGCCCTGATGGAGCGTTTCGAGGCCAAACTGAAGGACTCGTCCGGAAACATCCGCAGGGCGGCGGTTGAACTGGCGAAGGCCTGGCGGACCGATAAGGTGCTCCGGCGGCTGGAGAGTCTGCTGGTGGTCGTCGATGCCGAGACGAGCCTCATCATCTCAGGCTCCGGCGACGTCATTGAGCCGGCCGACGGACTCATCGGGATAGGATCCGGCGGCGCGTACGCCCGAAGTGCGGCGGCGGCCCTGGTGAAGCACACGGAGATGCCCGCCGAAGAGATCGTTCGGGAGGCGCTCGCCATCGCCGCCGACGTCTGCGTCTACACGAATGACCGCATCACGGTGGAGGTGCTGGAGGCATGAACCCGCTGACGCCGCGCGAGATCGTCCGGCAACTGGATCGGTATATTATCGGCCAGGCTGAAGCGAAGCGAGCCATCGCGATTGCGATGCGCAACCGGTGGCGCCGGCGGCAACTCACGCCGGAACTCCGCGAAGAGGTCGCACCGAAAAACATCATCATGATCGGACCGACCGGCGTCGGCAAGACCGAGATCGCCCGGCGCATGGCTGCACTCGTCGGCGCGCCGTTCATCAAGGTCGAGGCCACCAAATACACCGAGGTCGGCTACGTCGGACGGGACGTGGAGTCGATCATCCGCGACCTGACGGAACTGGCCCTGAGCATGGTCCGGCAGGAGGCGGCGGATGCCGTGCGGCCGGAGGCGGAAGAGGCGGCCGAGGAGCGCCTGCTCGACGTTTTGCTGCCGTCGAGCCGGTGGGTGGCGGCATCCCGAGACGGGTCGGAGGCCGATGCCGAGCAGCAGGAGCAGCAGCGTGAGGCCAGCCGCGAGAAACTCCGTAAGAAACTCCGGGCCGGCCTGTTCGAGGACCGCGAAGTCGAGGTCGAAGTGGAAGAGAAGATCGACCTCGGCCGCATCGGCGGCCCGCAGCAGGAGGAGATGATCGGTCTCCAGACGATGTTCGAGCGTTTTCTGCCGCCGCGCACCAAGCCGCGCCGCGTCAAGGTGGGCGAGGCACGCGAGATCCTCATCCAGCAGGAAGCCGAGCGGCTGGTGGACCAGTCGCAGGTGACCGCCGAGGCGCTGGACCGCGTGCAGAACCTCGGCGTCGTATTCGTTGACGAACTGGACAAGGTTGCCGGCTCCGACTCGAAGTTCGGCCCGGACGTCAGCCGCCAGGGCGTGCAGCGCGACCTGCTGCCCATCGTCGAAGGGTGCACGGTGGGCACGCGGTACGGGCTCGTGCGGACGGATCACATTCTGTTCATCGCGGCGGGGGCGTTTACGCAGTCGAAACCGTCGGACCTCATGCCGGAGTTCCAGGGGCGGTTCCCGATACGCGTCGAACTGAAGGACCTGACGGCCGACGAGTTCGTCCGCATCCTGACCGAACCGGACAACGCCCTCGTGAAGCAGCACGGGGCGATGCTCGAAACCGAAAGCGTGACGATCGAGTTTGCCGACGACGGTGTCCGCGAGATCGCCGAAATCTCGTACCACGTCAACCAGCGGACGCAGAACATCGGCGCGCGGCGGCTGTACACGGTCATGGAGAAGGTGCTGGAGGACGTGAGTTTCGACGCGCCCGACCTGCCCGCCGACGAGCGCAAAGTCCGCATCGACGCCGGCTACGTCCGCGAAAAACTCAAGGACGTCATCGAAGACGAGGACCTTGCCAAGTATATTCTATAAGGCCAAGGGCCGTCCCCCCGGCCATGCGGTTCGACAAAGAGGGAGGAGGGCAAATGCGTCCCGGCCGAAGAGAAGAGGGGCCGTTGCCCGGGCCGGATGACATCAAGGCCGTGCTGGAGTTCCTTCCCATATTCGAGTCGCCAGAGTTCGTGTTCGCCGAGCAAGACGGCGGCAAGAAAGGCCAGGACGGTGCGATCACTATGCCATATTGGGTCATGAGCGACGAAGCGAATCGTTTTCATCGCATGTTGTACGACCGGGGCTTCATCCGGCTGTTCAACTGGGTGGCGTGGAAGCATGAAGCCAAGCGATTGGTGGATGACCCGGCCACACTCGCTCAGGCCAACCTGGAAACAATCTGCAGGCTGTTGACAACCCACGTTCGGCAAGAGAGGTTTTGCGAGGGGCATCTTCAGGCGATGTACAACCGCGGGCACCTCAGCGCGATTCTCAGACGACTGGCAAGCCTCGTCCCATCAGGTTGACATTCCCTCCGGCGGCCAACGGTGGTGGAACTCGATGATGGGCAGGCCCGGGTAGTGGGACCTGAGCGTCTCTACCGCCTCGGCGGCCAGCCCCGAATATCCGCCGACCACGACACAGCCCCTGACGGGACCTTCGATCTCGATGCGTTGGTGCTGGAGGTGTTCAAGGAAGCCCATGGCCCTGAACTGTTCATATTGCTTCTCGTAGCACCGCGCGAAGGTTTGTAGATCCTGGCTCATGCCGCGAATGTAGCGCTGGAGTTGCTTACCCACTTTGCCGCTGAGTTCCGGGTTATTGCCCAACTTCACCTCGACGATCAGGAACCGGAAAACATTAGACCCGGCTTCGACCGGCGTCAAGGCAAGCAAGTCGATCTTGCTGCGTCCAAGGTTGCCGCCCTCAACTTGCCGGTCAATGAAGATAATGTCTGTGGACCTGAGGTTATCGGTGATGAGCATTTGCTCGAAGGTGGTTTCCTCACTGTAGTTGCGCCGTTTGATAGCGGCCGCAAGCCGCATCAATCGCCCTTTGCTGAAGAATGACCGCAACGATTTACCCGGCGGCACGTGGTAGATTTGGTACTTGCCGTCCTGTTTCAGCTGGTAGGGGCCTAACGGGTCAAACAGGTTTCCCGCGAAGTCCCTGTGAATCTTGATCCGGTACGGAACGTGTCCAACGTCAACCCTGGCCAGGCTGTTGCCCTTGTAATAAAGGTTGAAATAGTCGCGGCGAAGGCGAATGTCGTACTCGCCACGCTCGTCCGCAACGCGCCGAAGGAGGAATCCGAAGTCATGTAGAAATCGGGGGAAGTAATCGTCGCGAATCCATCGTCGAAACCGTTTTGGTTTTCCACTGCTCATATCAAACGCTCCAGAATTCACCGTCGTTTACCTGCCATATCGCGCCATGCAACTCTGCGTATGCGTCCGGCCGTTCGGTGTGGATGGGTATGACGCGGGCCCCCGGGAAACATGCGCACAGCCGCTTCAAGACGTCCCGGTTAGCGTGTCCGGACGTGTGACAATAAGCCAACGGGATGTCGTGCCGCTTCAGCCAATCCAGTAGCCGCCTGTTGCGTTTATCGCCAAGGTAGCCACGCCAAACCGAGCAGATCAGGCGGCCGATCTTCAGCCCCGCTATCCGGTCCAGGTCGCGAATCATGCTTGGCCGGAACAGCATGACAGAACGCTTCGCCACGCCAGGCAACTGCTCCGGAAAGATGCGGTACGGCCTGAGCGGGTTGATCAGGTGGAAGTCTCCCCCCCGCTTGATTCGGATGCGTTGACTCAGCGGCGCGAACACGCGAACCGACGACCAGCCCTCGTGAGGGATGCGTTCGTTGCCCGTGGCGCGCATGATATGCAGCGTGTAGGGGTCCAGGATAAGTTGACGGCGCGCTTGCCGACACGCCTTGTAAAGCGTGACGAGACGGTCGATGTTTTGCCCCGACGCCCACACGAGCACCAGGCCATCGGTCTGCTCGAACAACTGGACGAACTGCGGCACCAAGTCGTTCTCTGTGGGAAACCCGTCGTGGCTCTCCGGGCGGCCGAGTGTCGTGCCCTCCATCAACACCACGTCCACATTCCGGGGTGGACTTGCGATTAGGCGCTCGATCAGTCTGGCCTTGCGACCATGGGCGCGGAAATCGCCGCTGTAGAACAGCCTCTTGCCTTCGGCCTCGACGAGGACGGCATAACTGTCGTACGCCGAATGGTCGACCAGATACGGTGTGATCCTGAACGGGCCCAGCCGGAGGGCGCACCGATCCTTCAAGTGAATCACATGTTTTAGCCTCAGCCCCGCCGTTGTGAAAACATCGGCGGCTTCAAGGATACTCTGGGCGGCTTGGCCGATGAGAAATGTCGTCTCTTCAGGCAGGCGGTAGGCGAGTCCATAATGGTCTTGGTGCGGGTGTGAGATGACCACACCCAGCAGCGACGGATCGGGCTTGTCGAAACCCGGCACCGCGTGCAACGGCATAGCGGCCGGATCGACAACATCCAGAGGCAGGCCAACATCCAGCACGATGCGCTTGCCCTGTGATTCGACCTCGACGCAGGTGCCGCCGATTTCCTTCGTGCCACGATGGATGCAGACGCGCACCATCCAACGCGCTCCAACTGACGTGCTTGATCGATGTTTCCTGGTACGTTAAGCAGCGGGCCAATAGGCGCCACCAAGGCCATTGTCTTTTGCTCGGGGGAGTTTGTAAAAGGTAAATCCGTTGCGGACGTCGGAAGACCTTCTTCCAGGCCATGCCGATGTTTTGCGCGGTGGGTCTCCTGACCCACCGCGCTCGAATGGCAACCTTCCCGACCCTGCGGGCGCGGCGGGTCGGGAGACCCGCCGCGCAATGTATTATAAGCAATCGTGAATTGGTCTGAGGCCAGGGCACGGGCGAGCGCGTCAGGCCTTCAGGACGCTCAGCAGGTCGGTCCAGCGCAGGTCGTTGCGGAGGTTTTCCAGGTCGGCGTCTTTCTGCATGTGTTCCAGGTCGCGGTATCCGAGCGCGATGGCCCGTTTCAGGGCGTCGAAGGCGCGGTTGACCTTCCCGAGCAGGGTGTAGGAACAGGCCAGGTTGTAGAACGCGATCGGGTCGCGCGGCCGCAGCGCCACCAGCCGCTGGTCCACGGCAAGGGCGTCGCGGTGCCGACTGGCCTGCGTGTAGAGGTAGCCGAGGTGGGTCAGGATGTCGGGGGCCTCGCCGACGCGGGCCAGAAGGTCCTCGAGGAAACGGATGTCGTAGGCTTCCTGGTCGTGGCTGAATCGGTTGAGGACTTCTTCTGGAAGCGGCCGCAGCATCCAGGACTCAACGTCCCAGTGTCCCCAGTTGACCGTCGTGTGCTCGGTCCACGGCATGCGTGGGGCTCCTCGTTCACCTTAACATTATACCCGTTTTGGCGCGAAATGCGAGCGGGTGAGGCAAAAATTCCTGAGCCGGTTGTGTTGCTGTTTCAGAGGCGTATAATGGCCTGTCACGGGTGCTGCAACGCGAAAGGTGGTCTGAGATGAGCGGCCTCGAAACCAGGCTCTTGGATGAGATTCTCGCCATCCGCGCCATCGATTGCCACAGCCACGTTCAGGCCGGGTCACCCCACGCCAGGACGCTCGCCGACCTGCTGGGGTATCACTACTACACGGAACTGGCCCACTCGGCCGGTATGCCCGCCGACGCCGTCCATCCCCACATCCGTGACGCAGACCTCATTACCGAGATGGTGTCGCGCGCCGATACCATCGACAACACCGTCCAGTACGGTTGGCTGATGGAGGCGGCACGTGACCTGTTTGCCTTTCGGGCGGACCGGCTGACGGCGAACAACTGGGCGGAACTGGGCCAGAGGATCGTCGAGGCGGCCAAACAGGAGGACCGCTACCGCGCGGTCCTTGCGAAGGCAAATCTCGAGAAGGTCTTTCTGACGAATCGCTTTGACGAAGACCTTTCCGCGGTGGACCGCGGCGTCTTCGTTCCGTGCCTTCGGACCGACGACCTCGTCTTCCAGTTGGCCGATCCGGATGTGCGCCGGCGGCTGGCCGCCAAGACGGGCGTCGAGATCGCCTCTACCGACGACGTTCGCGATGCGGTCCGATGGCTGATGCGGTACTTCGTGCAACACGGGGCGGCGTCGGCCGCCATCAGTCTGCCGCCCGATTTCACGCCCGCAGAGCCGGATGAAACGGCCGCCGGCAAAGCACTGGGGCGGGTGCTGCGCGGCAAGGACCTCTCGGACGATGAGAGCCGGCGCCTGGCGGTGTTCGTGTTCGACGTCATTGCCGACGCATGCCGCCAGTTCCATAAACCGTTTCAGTTGATGATCGGCGCGGTCCGCAACGTGTATCCGGCGGGCGTTGAAGGCGGGCGCGATCTGGTGTCGAAACGCGGAAGCCTCATCCAGTACGCCGACCTCTTTCGCCGCTACCCGGAGGTTGATTTCACCATCTCGGTCCTCTCGCTGGCATGGGCTCACGAACTGGCGACCTTCGCGTGGATCTTCCCAAACGTCAAACCCTCCGGCCACTGGTGGTACCTGAACATGCCGGTTTACATCGAGCAGGAACTCCGCGCGCGGCTGATGGCTGTACCCAAGGTGAAACTCATCGGCTACTACAGCGACATGTACAAGGTGGAGTTCGGCCTGCCGAAGTTCAACATGTACCGGCGGGTGCTGGCCCGGATACTGGCGCGCGACTTCGTGGAAACGGACCTGATGAGCGAGCAGCAGGCCGTCGAGACGGCCAAGTTGCTCCTCAGAGACAACCCCAAGCGCATCTTCGGCGTCTGATCAGCGCGGCGGCCGCTTCGGCAGTACGGGTGCGGCAAACTCGGCCAGCGTCTTCAGATACTGCTCCGGGCGGCCGGTGTCGTAGCGTTGGCCCTGGACGAGGCAGCCGAAGCATCTCTCCTGTTGGCGCAGGAGGGCGAGCGCGTCGGTCAACTGGAACTCCCCGCCCTTGCGCAGGTTCTGATCGGTCAGGCTCTGCAGGTATTCGAAAACGCTCGGCCCGAGCGCATACAGGCCGAAAAGGCAGAGGAACCCGTCTTCAATGCCTTCGACCCGAAGTTTGGCTTCGGCGTAATCGGCGGCAGGCTTTTCGGCGAACTCGGTGATCGCCAGCAGCGCCCCGTCCTCAACCCACGTGCCGCCGACCGTCCCGAAATTCGAGACCTCCTCCGGCGGGGTTACCGCCAGGCCCACCACGCTCTCGCCGCTCGCCTCATAGGCGGCAATGACCTGTGCGGCACACGGCGTGTCGGTCTCGCTTTGGAAGACGTGGTCGCCGAGCATCAGCAGGAACGGCTCATTCCCGACCCACTCGCCCGCGCAGAGGACGGCGTGGCCGAGACCCTCCTGACGCTCCTGCTCAATGAACGTGACCCGCCGGCCGAGCGACAGCAGGTGCGCGGCGTGCTCCTGCAGCGTCGTCGGCAGGCTGTTCAGGTGCTGCGGCGTCAGCGGCGTCTTGAAGTACGCCTCGAAGACCGGGCGGTCCTGCGGCTGAACGATGAGGGCTACCTCTTCGATGCCCGAACGAAACGCCTCCTCAATAATCACCTGGATGACGGGCTTGGCCAGGCCGTCGCGGTCGACGATCGGGGCCAGTTCTTTCTTGACCGCCTTCGATGAGGGGAACATCCGCGTGCCGAACCCGGCCGCCGGGATGACGGCCTTGCGGATCCGTTTCGGCCGCGTGATGTCCAGCGGCAGGCACTCGACGCCGAGATCGCGCTCCAGAATCTCGGCCGCCCGGTCCCGCGTCTCGGTGTCCCGGGCGACGAGTTGGGCACAGCCGTCGCCCTGACTTCCCACGCCCTTGCCGCCCCAGATCAGGTCCTGGATCGGCGGATAGGCCAGCACCTCGTGCAGCCGCGGGGCGGTCAGTTCCTTGGGACACGCCGGCTGAAGGTAGCGGTCGAACAGGGCCTGGGCCTCCGTCATGAGCGCCCCAAGCCGTTGGGCATCGCCCTCTCGGATCGCCCGGATAGCCCGTTCGATGATCCGCTTGTTGATGGGGCCAAGGTACTCGTGCACCTCGCGGTCAAGGTCGCTCGCGGCGAACGGGAAGCAGCGGTTCAGGTCGGCCAGGATTCTCTGCGTGTCCTTGCCGCGCTTCAGATCCACGATGAGCAGGTACAGGTCGCCGCCCGTGCGGATGGACCGGGCGTCCACGAGGTCTGCGTCGAACGTCATGAGGATCGGCCGCCCGCCGAATGCGCAGCCCTGGTCCATGCGGCCACAGCGCGACGGTGTGGTTAGTTCGCCGCGGTACGCCACCTCCATCTCGCCGCGGATCGTCATCTTGAGGTCATAGACGCGGTTGAAAGCGCGGGCCGCCAGAACGCACGCCGCCGCCGACGACGACAGACCCTTCTTCACCGGCAAATCCGTCCGGTCATTGTCGATCACCAGACCCCGGACGTAGTGGTGCATGAGAATCTGGTACGCGACCCCGGCGATGTACGAAAACGGCCCACCGGCCTGGGCCTCTTCGAGCAGGGCCTCCGGGTCCATAGGGATCTCGCGCGGGCCCTCACGCTCGGACCCGCCGAGGTCCGCCGTGATGATCAGGTGACTCGGATGCGGCTCAACGTTGGCGTAGATTCCCTGGTTCGTCCCCGTGATGATACAGTAGCCCTTGTCGACGTGTGCGTTGGTGCGGCGGTATCCGCCGGCCCAGTCGGAGTGTTCGCCGAACAGGCAGATGCGGCCGGGAACGAAGATTCTCATCCCTGGTCTCCCGCCCCGCAGCGCTTGTGCTTTCCTCGCGGGGTTCTTGCCGACATGCTCAGCCGGTTGGCGGCCGTCGCCAGCGTACCGTCACAGTAATCGCCCACGCTGCCACTGTCAAGCCGGAGGAAATCAGTCTCACAGGAAACCGGACATTTCTACTTTGCGTTGACACTCGCCCTGCGAGAGTGGGTTCGGAAATCTTTTTCCGGGATTGACTTTCATCCGCTTGCCGTCGAACAATTTGTTGAAGGAGGGTAGGAAGCCAAGGGAAAGGAAGCGAGGAAACAGGAGCCGGTCAAAACGTGATCCGCCGTTGCTTAATCCCCCCAAGTGGCGGCGGTGAAAACGCCGGGCGGAGCTACGGCGACTCCGTCCGGCCGTTTTCTTGGACAGGTCAGACCGCTTCGCGTCAGCCTCTTTCCAGCGACCACAGCCCGCAGGTCGTGCAACTACTTCTCCGCAATCGCGATAGTGATCGTGTTCGTCTGGATGCTGCTCGACCACCACAGTTTGGCCCCGGTTGGTTGGTTGCCGCCGGCGCTGGGTGGTTTGCGGACGGCGTAGGTGGCGGTCACCTTGTAGATGCCCGGCCTCGGGAAGCCGTACAGGTTCCTGGCGAACCGCTCGTAGGATAAGGACTCGCCGGCGGCGATCTCCTCCGGCGTCGGCGCCGGGAGGTCGTCGAGCGACTTGCCATAGAGTATGTTCAGGTTGATCGTCCGTCCCCAGAACGCTCCCTCGCGCAGGTATGCCCGCGCCTCAGGCATCTGGTCCGAATCGGCCGGCCAGGGGATGACCTGCCGAACGACGAGCGGTTGCGGGCTGCCATCAACCGACTGGACCTGGATCGTGAGCGTCCGTTCCAGCCGGGCGTCCACGGCCAGCGTTCGCGGCCCATCGTTGATGAGCCGCAACTCGACCTCGACCGGCTCGCCAAGTGTGTACGTCGCCTTACCGGGGCGCAGCAGACCGATGAGGCCGAAAGAGGGCTTGCCGGGTTTGTAGGAGGCGGGATCCGGAACGTTCGAGTCGGCCTTTGGGCTGACGGCGGTCGGCGGTTTCCGCCCCGTCGTAGGCGGTGACACGGTCGGGCCGACGGCCGTCCCGGTAATGCTCACCTTCGGCTTCTCCGGCGGCTCCGGCAGGTTCATGGCGCCCACCTGGAACGAGAATCCGTTCGATGGAATGCGTCTGCGGCCGTCGGGTGTCGTCAGGATGAGAACCAGCGTGTACCGGCCGGCCGACAGGTCGAAGTATTTCGACAGGTCAAGCGTCTCGACGAAAGTCGCCCCCGGCAGAATCAGGGCCGGCTTCGGCGGAGGCGGCGGCACCATGCCCAGCATGATATTCCCTTTGTCGGGGATCGTCCGGCCGGTCGTGTCGCGGATGCGCAACAGACCCTGGCCCGTCAGGAACAGGCGACCGTCTTTCTCGCAGATCGGCGCCTGAAGGTATGTTGCCGAGTCCTTTCCGGTGTTCGTCAGGCGGACCTCCAACGTCTTGGAGCCCTTGACCGGGAAAACCTTATCGATGGGCCGGACGGTCAGTTGGAGGTTCTGCCCGCCGGACCCCGTCTCCAGGTCGGTCCGGGCCAGTTGCCGCAGGGCATCCGCCTCCCGCCCTTTCGCCGGGAAGGCAACCCCCCCGACGATCTGGAAGCGGCGTGTGGCAATATCGCCGAGCGGCTTCATGGGCAGCACGAACCGAGTGCCGGCGACTTCGGCCCGCGGGATGCCGAAAACCCGCACGATACTGTCCACGTGCACCGAGATCGTCCCGGGCAGGCCCCGTCCTTTGATGACCTCCAGAATCGCCCCGCGCGCCTCCCACACCAGTCGAGGCACCACGGTGGGGTTCGCCTGAACCGTCTCCACCTGAAACTCCACCACGAGCGGCGTCTGCTTGTACAAGGCCTTCAGATTCTCGATGCCGACGACGGGCCGGCCCTCCTGGCCGCGCGCCGGCGCGAGGTGGGCGGCCGCCAGGGCCGCCATGATAACTGCAACCGTCCGGACGTACCTCATCGCGAAAATCTCCTGCCAATGAACCGCGCCGCCGGCGCCGTGGATACGACCGGGCCATGTTCCGCGCGGCGGCCTTCCCAGGCCGCCGCGAACGATGGTCGCCGCATTCCCCGTCTATCAGGTCGCATGAAAAGGATGAAAGTTCGGGGGAAAGCCCATCGGTCGCCGTCTCCGTTGCGGTCCGTGTGTTTGTTGTCGTGGTTCTACAACGAAACCTTGTGTTTGTTGTCGTGGTTGTACGGCGAAACCTTCCGCGCGGCGGCCTTCCCAGGCCGCCGCGAGATGATCGGCCTCGCTTTCATCCCCCAGTGTACCCGCTTCCGCCCGCCAGGTAAAGCGGCGTTCGCGCCCGTTAGTGGAATGGTGAGCCTGAAGGGCTCGAACTCGACAGCCTGGGGCAACGCCCCAGGTGTGCGGCCCCCTGAAAGAACCGAGCCCTGAAGGGGCGAGACAAGAGACCCTGCGAACCGTCCTGTGCCGCCCTTTCAGTGCTTGGGCGGTTTCGGGCGGACCTCGCGACCCAGGCTGTTGGCCTGGGCTGGCGAATCTCAGCCTTTCAGGCTGGGAAGAACCTGCCACCGGCCGACAGGCCCTCGCTGCCGTATGAACCTGCACCCCTACGGTTACCAGGAACGACAAGAGCCGAGGGCGGTTATGGCCCTCGCCTGAACTCCTTCGCAGAAAACATTTGCCATCTTGTGCGTGCCAAGATACAGACGCTTCCAGACGAGAGACACAATGTGCAGGAACAGAGAGTTGTCACCGTTGGGGTCATGCTCCTCATGGGCAAGTCGATAGGCATTGACTACATCGGGAAGGCTATTGACGAGTTGGTGGGCACCTTGGGTGTTCGGGAGCCAATCTCCTTCTCCCGACTCGCTGGGCTCCTCCGCGCAAACCGTGTTCAGGAGTGCATTGAGGCCATCACTGCGTATATGGGTCTACCGATCCGCGTTGCGTTGACTTATGTGCCGGCGGGTTATCAGCGGCCAGGAAGCGAGGGTGGACAGGCGACCATGTTCGAGAGCGCGTCGCTTGCCCGAACCGCCAGGTCGGGCAAGGGGGCCGAAAGCATTACGGCACAGGTGTTCATGCCGGAGAATCTGCCGCTCTACGGAACGAGCCAGTTGAAGGGCCTGCCCATCCGAGTTAGGGTCAGTAGTGATTGCAGCAGCCACCCGCACACCTTTGTTACAGTCCTGGCCCACGAGTTTGCTCACGTTCTGCTGCGTTCGCTTGCGCACCCTGAGAGAGACAATGAAGTGTACACAGACCTCGCTGCTATGCTTGTGGGATTCTTTGGTGTTATGAAGGAAGGGCGGAAGACTGTTCGTACAACCACAGGTCCGAACGGAGTCAGAATTCAGACAACGACCTTTGGCTACTTGACCGACGCTCAATTCGACTACGCCTTTTCCCGAGTGGACGGGGTGCTTCAGAAATATCGGAGCATCAAAGACGAAGTATTTTCCCTGGCCAGTTCCTTGATACAGGAGTGCCGCCTTGCAGGTGATACCCTCGTCCAGTTCCGCACCTTACTCACCCATCTTGATGCCAACTTGGGGAGGCGCACCAGGAAACGCGACTCCGCGAAGTTGGTGGCGTTTCACCGGCCCGGCTACACTGAGCCACTGGAGTCGATAAGGAAGCAGAGCGCGCTGATTACTGGCATGGGTTCACAGGCCGCCCTTGATGTCTCCCCATACACTCAAAACGTAGTTGCGGTGCTGGAAGGCCATCTGACGGAACTCAGGCGTGCCACTGACGACATGCGTGGTCAACACACGCGTCTGTGCAAGGACTGCAACGTCCTCAGGAGGAACACCGGCCTCTTCGCGAGAATGCGGATGGCCATGGACCGCTGCAGACGCAAGCGCCGACGCTTCAAGAAGTAGGCTTCCCGGTCGGCTCGCGGAACTGAAACAAACTCGTTTGCGCTGCGGATCTGTTCTGACAACGCGGCAGTATCCGGCACGCAGCCCAGCAAACTCAAGCACGAGCGCGCCGAATCCGCCTTTGACAGCAGCCAGGGGGTGCTTGGGCTGCTGGAATCTGCAAAGTGGAAACCGTATCTGATGTCTGTCCTCAGACCGTGCTTACCTTCTCCGCGTTGCCCGGACGGCCGCTTCGCGGTCGATGCCGAGGGCTTGGAGGATCTTGAGGTCGGCGGCGGGGAGGGGGAGGGTGGGAATGTCGGCGATGCGGAGCCAGCGGGCTTCGTCGGAGGCTAGGAGCCTCACGCGGCCGCGCGGGGCGCGGCAGTGGTAACAGCGGAGCGTTACCTTGAGGTGCGAGTAGGTGTGCGTCACGTCGATGAGGTGCTCGCCGACCGTGACGTCGATGTCGCATTCCTCCTTCAGTTCGCGGCGGATGCAGTCCCGGATCGTCTCGCCCTTGCGTTGCTTGCCGCCGGGGAACTCCCACAGTCCGGCGAGCATCTTGCCGGCAGGGCGCCGGCACATCAGGACCTTGCCGCGACGCCAGATGATGCCCGCGCCGACCTCGATGTGCGGTATCGGTTTTCTTCGCCGCTTGACGGGGATGCGAGCCTGGATGCCGCGCTTGGCTGCGGCGCAGAGCCTCCGCGCGGGGCAGAGCGGGCACCGGGGCGAGCGTGGCGTGCAGATGCGGCT
Organism: uncultured Anaerolineales bacterium; assembly: GCA_964449275.1. Lineage (GTDB taxonomy): Bacteria > Planctomycetota > Phycisphaerae > FEN-1346 > FEN-1346 > JAUVZF01. The sequence continues at coordinate 2,377 of CAYVAM010000045.1, read as the reverse complement.
GCCCAGTTCCATGATCGCTTGGTTCCAATCGCCCGGCGCCGACGCCGGGACCAGTGAGTCGGCCAGTTGCCACAGGCGCCGTCGCGTGGCCGAGTCGGTCACGGCGGCGGTGACGGCGAACCATCGCGCGAGGACGCGGACGGCGTTGGCGTCGAGGGCGGCAAGCGCATGGCCGAAGGCGATCGACTGGACCGCTCCGCACGTATAGCGGCCTACGCCGGGGAGTTGTGCGAAGACCTTCGGATCGTCCGGCACGCGCCCGCCGTGGTCGCGGATCACCGTGCGTGCCGCCGCATGGAGGTTGCCCGCGCGGCGGTAGTACCCCAGCCCCTCCCAAACCTTCAACACGGCGTGGTCCGAGGCCCGCGCGAGGGCAGCCAGCGTCGGAAACTGCTTGATGAATCGCTCGTAGTAGGGCAGCGCGGTGGGCACCTGCGTCTGCTGGAGCATTACCTCCGCCACCCAGATGGCGTACGGATCGCGCGTTCGCCGCCACGGCAGGTCGCGCTGGTGCGTGTGGTACCACGCGAGAAGGCGGCTCTGAAGCCGCCGGCGTTTGGCGGCGGTCGGGCGAGGAAGGCGTTTGATGCCGGACGGCGTCAGGCTGGGCTCCTATCCCGGTTCGCGTTCTCCGCGGGCAGCGCTCTCAAAGGCGTCGTCATAGACCCGGGCTTGGTTGCTCCAATCGTACCGCTGAACGTAGTCGGCGAGTTCGGCGGCCGCGCCCCACGGCCCTTTGCCTTTTAAGAGGGCGGCGAGTTTGACGCGGAGTTCGCGGTCGTCGTTATAGAGGAACGTGTCGTGCCACTGGTGCGGCACGATCTCCGGGTAGCAGAGACGGTTCGGCAGCAGCGGGAAGCAGCCGGCCGCCATCGCCTCGACCATCGCCAGGCCGAAGAACTCGTGAATGGCCGTCGAGACGACGATGTCGGCGCCGGCGACGTGCTGCTCGTATCCCTCGCGGTGTGGCAGGTATCCGAAGTGGACGATGCGGTCGGCGAGTCGCCGCCTGGCCTCCTCGAAGACGGGTGGCCACTTGCGGAACGTTTCGCCGAGGATCGCCAGGCGGAAGTCCAGCCCTTCGTCGGCCAGGAAAAAGAGGACCTCAAAGAACGCTTCGGGGTTCTTGTCGTATTCCCACCGATGGCTCCAGAGGATGGTGAGCGGCGGCCTGCGCGGGCGGCCCCGGCGGCCGGCGAGCAGAGGTTTCAGGTCGATGCCGAGGTGCATCACGCGGCTCTTGGCGTGGATCGTCTCGGGAAGGCCCTGTGGCACGTAGTCGGGCATCTTCCGCAGCAGTTCGCGGACGGCGTCGAGGAACGACCTGCGGTGGTACTCGGAGTTGAACCACACGGCGTCCGACGCCAGGCACGTCGTCAGGTTCGTGAAGGCGTACTGGTAATCGCGGGTCTGGCCGGGTTCCAGCGGATACGATAGTTGGTTCTCGTGAAAGAACGTGACAACCGGCACACGGGCAAACGGCGGCGGGGCCAGGGCCTTCCAGTCCGCGACGCTCAGGAAGTCGCCGGCAAAAACCAGGTCGAATCGCTCCGGCGCCAGGGGTGCGGCCGCGCGGGCGAAGTGAATGGCTGAGCCGCGCATTCGCCATTTCCACTTGCGGGCCGGCAGCGTGAGCAGCGTCCAGCGGTGCCGGCTCGCCGCACGCAGGCCCTCGAGAAAGTTGGCGTGCGAGCCGCCGAAATACGGCTCGATGGCCAGGATGCGCAGGGTTCCTGCCAAGAGGCTCATCCTCCCGGTCCAAGGATAGCATCGTACGCATCGCCAAAGGGATGTCAACCGCGATCGGAAGGCGAAGACGGCAGGAATGCCGGATCGCAGGGGTTGGTGCGGCCCTTAGGCCGACTGTGCCAGGCGCCGCCCGCGCGGGCGACGGATACGGACGCATCGGCGAGTGGCGGCCAAGACCTTTGGCACGCGCAGCACAGAGTTGAATTCCCCGAAACGGTTGGCGCAGACGCCGAAGGCGGCGTAGTCCGTAAACCACGTTCCGTCGGCAAGATATCTGAACTGGTACGTCCCCGGCGGGAGGCGCAGCATCAGGACCCACTCGTGCCGGCTGACTTGGCGCATCGGCAGATGGTCGCGCTGCCAGTGACAGAAATCGCCCGCGACGTAAACCGGCCCCGCCGTGTCGTGGCGGAACCGAAACGTGGTCTTGCCGGTTTCGTCGACATGGACCATTGGTGCGAGGTCCCGATCAGGGTGCCGGTACGGCGTGAGAACAGGCAGTCAACCCTATGGTATTCTCGGAATCCTGCATTGCCGGAAGTTAGGCAAAATCCGGCGCCGCTGCTCGGGGGTGTGGCAACGATTTCTGGCATGGGACGATTTCCTGCGGCTTGGCCGTAGCGCCGGG
>CAYVAM010000044.1:0-26288 GCA_964449275.1 uncultured Anaerolineales bacterium | reverse complement strand
TGAGCCGCAAGACGGGTCCAGGCGCGCCGGGATTCACGCTGCCGACTGAGAGCCAGTGGGAGTACGCCTGCCGCGCCGGAACGAGCGGCCCCTTCTTCTACGGCGACCTGGATACCGACTTCTCGGCTTTCGCCAACATGGCCGACGCGAGCATCCGCAAACTGGCTTACGAGGGCTGGCGACCGAAATCCCCCGACCTAGTTCCGAGAGATGCGCGATACGACGACCACACGCTGGTGACGGCCGACGTCGGATCGTATCGGCCCAACGCCTGGGGCCTGCACGACATGCACGGAAACGCCGCCGAATGGACCCGAACGACGTACCGGCCGTATCCGTACCGCGACGACGACGGACGTAGTGACCACGGCATCACCAGCCGGAAGGTGGTGCGCGGCGGGTCGTGGTACGACCGCCCGAAGCGCTGCCGCTCGGCGTTCCGGGTGAGTTACGCGCCGTACCAGCCGGTCTTCAACGTTGGGTTCCGCGTGGTCTGTGAGGCGCCACCGGAAGGGGCGGCCGTGACTGCACGTGCGTCTCGGTAAACGGTGCGCGGCGGCCTGTTCATCACGTTTCACGGCACTACGCCGAGTCGGCTGGCTGGCGGGCCGCCACATCGGTCGGTCCGGCCACCCTCGGCCGGCAGCGAACACACGAGGTGCAGAATGATTCCCGGCAACCTGACCAAATGGGTGGCGATCCTTGTTGTGTCGCTTCCCGCGGTGGTGCATCTGCTGAGCGACGTGCAGGCCGCGCCTGGTGAGATCGCCGTTTCGGTCCTGTCGGATCCCTCGCCGGGTCCCGCCGCCGAACACGGGTTGGGCAAAGTGATGTCGGCGCTGAAGGCCAAAGGCACCACGGCCGAACGAGCCGCATCCCACGCGTCGGCCCGGGGGAAGGTCCTGCTCCTTACCGGCTTGGCGTCGGGGCCGGGGCCGGCGGCCGAGGCTCTCAAGGCGGCGGGTGTGTCAGTGCCCGCGGTTGCCGAATCGCTCGCGATCCGCCACACAAGGCTCAACGAGAAACCGGCCCTGGTGGTGGCGGGCTCGGATGATCGCGGCTTGATGTACGCCCTGCTCGACGTGGCCGACCGCATCGGCTGGGCCGAGGACGCCAACCGTCCTTTCAGCGAGGCGAAGAACACCGTCGAGAAACCCTACGTGCCGGAACGGGCCCTCTCGATCTACACGATGCACCGAAAGCACTTCGAGAGCCGGTTCTACGACGAAGCGTACTGGGCCCGATACCTGGACATGCTGGCCGCCAACCGGTTCAATACGTTCGTCCTGATATTCGGTTACGAGAACTGGGGATACTTCTCACCGCCGTACCCGTACTTCTTCGATCTGGACGGGTTTCCGGACGTCCGCGTGGTGGGCATCACCAAGGAGAAACAGCAGAAGAACCTGAGGGCGCTCAACCGCCTTATTGAGATGGCCCACGCCCGGGGCCTGGACTTCACCCTCGGCATCTGGGACCACATCTATCGCGGCGGCGTCCAGGGGCCGAGCGACAGGGCCAGGAAGCCGACGCCCGGCATCGTGTGGGGGCTGAAGGCCGACAACCTGAGGGCGTACTCGACGGCGGCGCTGGCGGAGTTGCTGCGGCGCGTGCCCGACCTGGACGCCATCCACTTCCGCATGCACGGCGAGTCGGGCCTCAAGCGCGGAGAGATGCCGGCCTTTTGGGAGGATATCTACCGCGTCGTCAAGGCGGCGCGCCCCGGCATTCGCTTCGATGCGCGGGCCAAGAACTTCCCGCACGAGTTGATCGACAAGGCCGTCGAGATGGGCGTCAACATCCGCATGTGCACCAAGTACTGGATGGAGCAGATGGGCCTGCCCTTCCACCCGACGCACATTCACCCGAGAAACCAGCACGACCGCCGCCACGGCTACGCCGACATGCTCCGCTACCCGCAGACGTACAAGATGCACTGGCGGCTCTGGAACGGCGGAACGGCGCGGATCCTGCTCTGGGGCGACCCAGACTACGTGCGGCGGTTCGCCGGGAGCACTCACCTGTACGACGGCGAAGGCTTCGAGGTCAACGAACCGCTGGCCACCAAGATGCAGGACCAGCCGCACGATGCGGAACCGTTCGACCTGCTCCGACCCGAGCACCGGTACTACGAGTATGAATTCGAGCGGTACTGGCACTTCTTCCAGACCTTCGGTCGCGCCGGCTACAACCCCGACACGCCGCCGGAAGTCTGGCGGAAGGCGTTTGAGCGGCGTTTCGGTCCCGAGGCGGGTCCGTATGTCATGCGTGCTGTCCATCGCGCCAGCCAGGTTCTGCCGCGCGCCGTGGCGTACTCGTATCCCTACAACCACTTTCCCACCACCAGGGGCTGGGTTGAGCGGCAGCGCCAGGGAGACCTGCCCGCTTACGCGAAGGCGCTGCCGAGCGATACTGAGCAGTTCCTGAGTATGGACGATGCCGCCAAGTGCATTCTCGAAGGCAAGGACTCAGGGAAGATCTGGCCGCACGAGTCCAGTGCGTGGTTCACTCGCGCCGCTGAGGACGTTCTCGCCCTGGTCGCGGAGGCCGAGAAGCGAATCGGCGCCGGCCGCAGCAAGGAATTCAACTCGACGGTGGTCGACCTGAAGATCCTGGCCAACCTGGCAAGGTACCACTCCCGGCGGGCGCTCGCCGGTGTGGCGTGGGCCTTGTTCTCGCACACGAACGACGTGAGCGCTCTCGAAGACGCCATCGCCCACGAGAGGGAGGCGATTCAGGCGTGGGAAGGAATCGTCGAGGCCGCCGGCAACGTGTACACGGATGACTTGGCTTTCGGCCGACGACGCTCCGGTCTGGCCGGCCACTGGCGGGACGAACTCGTCCTGCTCAGGAAGGGCCTCGCCGAACTCGAGCAGAAGCGGAAGGACTTCCGCCCCAAGGCCGCCGGCCCCGCCCCCCTCATCGCCCATGTTCCGATCCGCAGAACGCCGCCCGGCAAGGACCTGGTGGTCCGAGCAACGGTAAGCGGTAAGGAGCCGATCGGGCGGGTGCGCGTCGGCTACCGCAGCGGCGCCGGCAACATCGCGTATGCGGGCATGGGACGAACCACACCGTTCGTTTACTCCGCCGCGATTCCCGCTTCAGCGATGACAGAAGGCTTGAGGTACCTCATCGAGGCCACCGATGCGGCCGGCCGCCGCGCGGTTTGGCCGCGCGATGGTCGTGAGAAACCCATCGCCGTGACAGTCACCCGCGACACCGAGCCGCCGACCGTCACGCACGAGCCGATCGCCCGTGCGCCTGCGGCAAAGCCGCTCAAGGTCACCGTAACGGTTCGCGACCCCTCGGGCGTCAAGTGGGTCCGGCTGCGGTACCGAGGCGTCAACCAGATGTTCGACTACCGCACGCTCCCCATGCTGGCGACCGGCAAGCCGGACGAGTATCAGGCCGAAGTTCCGGCCGAACACGTCGCGGCGAGGTGGGACTTCATGTACTTCATCGAGGTGATGGACACCTGCGGCAACGGGAAGATTTACCCAGACCTGGAGAAGGAAACGCCGTACGTCGTCGTCCGGTTGCTGCGGTGAGCCGCAAGGCGAACCGGCAAGGGCAACCGACGGCGACTTGGGCGAGGCCACACAACGGCAGTTCACTGATACAAAGGAGAGGAACCGATGCTGAGTCGACGCAAACTGCTTGCGGCAGCCGGCGGCATCGCGGCGGCAGGTTGTCTGGCCGAGCGATCTCAAATCCTGAAAGCCGCGCCTCAGGCCGCCACCGAGTTCGGCAGGGTCAAGATCACCGACGTCAAAACCGCCTCCGTCAAGTTGACTTACTACGCCGCCCACCTCGTCAAGGTGACCACCGACTCCGGTCTCTACGGTCTGGGTGAGGCGTACAACCGCGGCGGCGTCATCGACCACATCCACCGCATCAAACGGCGGATCATCGGCAGGGACCCGCTCCAGGTGGACGTCCTGTATCAGGCGATGTCGGATACAGGCATCGGCGAAGGCTCACGGGCAGGCTCGCTCTGTGGCGCCATCTCGGGCATCGAGACGGCACTGTGGGACCTGGCGGGCAAGGTCCTCAACGTGCCCGTCTACGTTCTGCTGGGCGGCAAGTTCCGCGACAAGGTGCTTATCTATCACGACACCGGCTCGCCCAACCGGCAGGACCCTAAGCCGTGGGTGGCCGAGGCCCAACGGTCGCGGGCGCTGGGTTTCAAGGCGATGAAGTTCGACCTGAACCCGTTTCGCGGCGAGCGGTGGAACCGTTCCCTCGCGTCCGAAGACATGAAGGTCTGGGTCAAGATCCTCGAGGCGATTCGGGTCGAACTGGGTCCCGACTTCCCGCTGGGCGTGGACTTGCACTGGAAATACAACACGCGCGAGGCCATGCGGTTTGTGCAGATGGTCGAGCACCTGAACCTGTGGTTCCTCGAAGACCCGATGCCGCCGGAAAACGCCGACGCCTTCGCCCGCCTGACGGCCGCCAGCAAGGTGCCCATCGCCACGGGCGAGAACCTGTACACGCGGCAATCCTTCCGCCCGTTCATCGAGAAGCAGGCGTGCGACATCATCCAGCCCGATGCCCAGAAGTGCGGCGGGCTGCTCGAGATGAAACGCATCGCCGACTGGGCCGACCTCTACTACCTGGGCATGTTGTGCCACAATATGTGCTCGCCGGTCGGCACCATCGCCTCAGCCCATGCGTGCGCCGCCATCCGGTCGTTCCTCGCCCTGGAGTCCGACAGCGTCGAACTGCCGCACTGGCAAGACATCATCCAGCACGACGGTCCAATTTACAGGAACGGCTACTTCGAACTGCCGAACAAGCCTGGCCTGGGCATCGAACTCAATGAAGACGTTTGCCGCAAGCATTTGGCCGCCGGATCGGGATTCTTCGAGTAAGCCGGACCGGCGCCCGCCTTGTCCCCGGAAAGGGGTGGAGACCATGGCCAAGTCGATGATCCGAACGGTTGCCACGGCGGCGCTGGTTTCGGTCCTATTGGCGTCCGACGCTGGCCTGGCGGCGGCCCTTGCGGCACCGGGGCGATCTGACGAGGTCGCGGTCACCCTCAACCCCGCGGTGAAGCACCAGACCATTCGCGGCTGGAGCGCCAACCCCCACTATCTCGAAGGCCCCCGCGCGCAGCGCGAGCAGGCCATTGACGACGCGGTCAACCTGCTCGGCCTGAGCCGGATGCGGTGGCAGCAGCCCAACGGAAATCGCAGCACCATGCGGCGCTGGGAGACGGAGAACGACAACGGCGACCCGGACAACGCCGACCTCTCGAAGTTCAACACCGCGGATGCCGACAGGTTCATCGAGGCCTACGTCCTGCCCTTCAAGCGGCGAGTAGAGGCCAATGGCGAGCCCTTCGAGTTGTGGCTCAGCCCGTCGTTCTTCCGCGGCGGCAGCACCGGCGACGTCCCTGCCTTTCTGCTCCACAGCCCGGGCGAGTACGCGGAGTACGCCACGTCGTTTATCCGCTACCTGAAGGACAAGCACGGCATTACGACGCACCACTACGCGATCTGCAACGAGGCGGGGAACGGCAACGCGTTCAGCCCGCCCGTGGTGATCGAGATGACCAAGGTGCTCGGCCCGCGGATGGCGGCGCTCGGCCTGCCCACCAAGGGGCAGTTCTCCGACGGCGTCAACGCCCGCGTCACTTGGCGATACATCCAGGCCGGGAAGGACGACGCCGACCTATGGAAGCACGTGGACGTGCTCTCCTACCACTGGTACGGGGGCGACAACCGGCCGGCGATGGCGCAGATCCGAGACTTCGCCCAGCAGAAGGGCCTGGCCACGGCCCAGAGCGAGTTCATGCACCTGACCATCGACCACCTCTACGACGACCTTATCACCGGCGGCGTCTCCTACTGGTCCATCTACAGCCTCGGCGGCCCGGGGCGCGGCCAGAACTATCATTTCAGCCTCAACGGAACCTCCTTCCGTCGCGGACGTCACTTCTGGAGCTTCTACCAGGTCCTCCACTACGTCCGGCCTGGGGCCGTCCGCATCGAGGCCACCGCCGACGACCCCGCCGTCCGACCTCTGGCCTTCGTCCGCAACGAAAGGACCACCGTCGTTCTCATCAACACCACCCGGCCCCACCGCGAGCGCGAGGTCACGATCGTGAACCTGCCGCCGGGACGCTACGGCTTCTGCCACACCGTTGCCCTTCGCCCGTACAAGGAACTGGGCCTTCGCCAGGTCGGGGTCAACGGGCGGCTGAGGGTGCGGCTGGCGCCGAACGCGGTCGCCACGCTCTATCCCCACCCGGGCGGGAACCTCCCGCCCACGGTCGTGAACTGGCAGGCCGAGCCGAGTTTCCTGAAGACCCCCGCCAGTCGCGTGAGGCTCAGCGCCTCGGCCGAGGACCCGAGGCTCGCGCCGCTGCGATATTCGTGGTCGGTCGTCGAAGCGCCGGACGGGGCCACCGTCCATCTGGCCGAACCGAAATCCCGGACCACCACGGCAACCGGCCTGACGGCCCCGGGGCGTTACGCCTTCGAGGTCAAAGTCAGCGATGGCGTGAACACCGTCGCCCGCCGCGTATTTCTGAACGTCTTCGAGGGCAACCAGCCGCCCCTGGTCCTCGACGTCCACAACCGCATCCCCGTTCTCGTCACCCTGCCACACGACAACACACTGCTCATCGGCGGCGCACTGGACATCGAGGGCGACACGCTCTCGTTCCGCTGGAGCGTCGTCAGGCAGCCCGAGGGCTCCGCCGTCCGGCTCGAGAACCCGACCCAGCCCAAGTGTAAGGTGACCAACATCACGGTTCCCGGCGACCACGTGTTCCGCTTCGAGGTCCGCGACGGCCACCACACCGTCGCCGAGGAACTCACCGTGCCCGTCTACCCGGCCAACGCCGCGCCCGTCATCGAGTCCATCGAGGCGCGACCCGCGACCTTCACGCTTCCTGCCGCGGCCACCGCGCTCTCGGCCAGGACCCGCGACCCCGACGGCGACGTGATCAGCCATTGGTGGCGGGTCGTGCAGAAGCCTGCCGCCGCCCGACCGCTCTTCGCGAGGCAGGGCGGCCGCGAGACGAAAGTCACGGGGCTGACCGTGCCGGGCACCTATCGATTCGCGTTGAGCGTGGTGGACAGCACGAAGGTCGCGCGGCGGACCGTGACGGTCGTCGTCCGCCCCAAGGACGCGCCCGCCCTGCCGGTCAGCGCGAGCGGCGCCCCGCCTGCCGCGCGGTCGAAGGACAACCGGGTCATTGCGCGCGGCACGACCACCGGCACCGTTACCCGGAAAGGACAGGCGTGGATCGAAGCGCGCTCGTCCACTGGCAAGACGACGCGCTACATCCCCCGCTGGAGCGGCGGCATGCCGCGGGACGGCGGCGGCCCGGAGAAGGCGGTCGTCGAGGCAATCTCCAATTTGAAGATCGGCGATCGCGTCTCCATCCGCTGGCACGTGGACAACCACGTGCGCATCGAAGCCATCCGGACCGCACCCTAGGGAAACGCCTGTGAGCCACTTGACCCTGGCGACGCTGGCCTCCGAGGACCGGCGGCCGCACGCTCGGTGTCCGGGCGCTGAACGCGGCGCCTGTGCGCCTGGACATCGACGGCACCGTATCCGATCGCCAGGAACCGCCACAAAGAGGAGAGAGCGAAAAATGACCGCACACGCTGCTCACCGCCGCAGGTTCTTGAAGGCCATGTGCCTGGGAGCGGCTTCGGTGCCCGTGTCACGGGCCCTGGCCGCCGGCAAGGCGGCCGCGGGCAAACGCGCACCGGCGCCCCAGCCGCGCGGGGCCCGTCCACGCCTGGACGGCATGAAGGTGGATGTGCTTGTCGTCGGCGGTGGGCCGGCCGGCATCGGCGCGGCCCTGGGCGCCTCCCGAACGGGCGCCAGGACGCTTCTGATCGAGAACCACGCCTTCTTCGGCGGCGTGGCCGCATGGTGCCTCGGCATGCCGATCAACCAGATGCGACCGGGAAGCAAACCCCGATCCAAGGTCCACGAACTGGTCATCGCCAAACTCGATGCATACGGACCGCAGGCTCTCCGGATGGGCACGCACCAGGCCTGGTGCAACGTGGACTACCTGAAGGTCGCCATCCTCGACGCCCTGGACGAGGTCGGTTGCGAGTACCTGGTCCACACCCGGGCCGTGGATGCCGTCGTCGAAAGGGGCCGCATCACGGGCGTGGTCGTTTCGACGAAGCAGGGCCTGGCTACGATCCATGCCAAGGTCGTTGTTGACTGCACGGGCGATGCCGACGTGGCCTACTTCGCGGGCGCCGAAACCATGAAGGAAGTCGGCAACCTCTCGCCCATGACGCTCTGCCTGAACCTGATGAACGTGACGCGCGACCAGGTCCGCAAAGCGAACCTCCGCGACGTTGCCCGGAAGGCCCGCGAGAAATATCCACTGATCCCCAAAGGCTGGGGTCTCGGCCGCGTCTCAAACTCGAGCAGTTTCTACATCAACCACGCCGGCACACGCGACCTCGGCCAGTTCGACGCGACCGACCCGTTCGAGCGCAGTAAGGCCGAGTGCCTGAGCCGACGACAGGTGCTCCAGATGGTCCTGGCGATGCGCGAGTTCGGCGGCGAGGCGCTGAAGGACATCGAACTCATCGGCACGGGCACGCAGATCGGCGTCCGCGAGACGCGCCGCGTCAAAGGACCGTATGTGCTGACCGAAGAGGATGCTCTGGCCGGCCGGACGTTCGACGACGTCATCGCCTGGCGCAGCGGGTTCCTCGACATCGGCTTCGTACGCCTCTCGAAGATGAAGATCCACGACGTGCCTTACCGCGCCATCCTGCCGGAGAGACTCGACGGCCTGCTGATGGCGGGCCGGTGCATCTCGGCCACCCACGTGGCCGCCTCGGCCGGCAAGAGCATGGGCAACTGCGTGGCCACCGGCCATGCGGCCGGGCTGGCGGCGGCCCTGTCGGCCGGGAAAGGCTGCCTGCCGCGCAACCTGAACGTCAAGACGCTCCAGGACGCCCTCCGGGCCGACGGCGTGGACCTCGCGCGCAGCGGGGACGACCAGGAAGGGCTTAGAAACCGGGGCTGAGAGCACGGGACGCAACTCAAGCGAGGCGTTCCTGTCAGAAGGCGCTCGGCGTCGGTCGTACACCGCCCGCCTGTTCTAACGGTCGGCCAGACTATCGCGCGAACCGCTCGCGCAGGAAGGATGCGCGCGGCCAGGTTCAAGGCAAAGGGCTCGATGCCTTCGTCACGGTGGGAAAGCGCGTCGTCCGGTTCGACGGAGAGAAGATCCTTTTCGGCGAGATCGAGTGACGTGTCCGATGGAGGAGTCGCGGTGATGAAACGTCTCGTGCCGTGGGCCTTCGTTCTCCTGGTCGCCTTCTGGCCGGCGCCGGCACGCCCGGACGAGGTGGACGATCTTGTCGAGAAGATTCATCCGCCCAAACGCTTCGCCCACCACGAGCCCGCGCTGGCCGTCGAGCGGGCCAGCGCGACCTACCGCTTTCACAGCGGGCCGCGGACCATCGACTACTTCATCGTCAAGGACGGGCCGCGAGTCGTGGCGCTCATCGACCGGCCGGGCGGCACGATCAAGGTGCTCGACTTCCGGCCCGACCACGCACCGCGGCGGCTCCAATTCTCGAAGGACCGGCCGCTCATCGAGACGCTGCGCGGCACGGCGCTTGCCACCGGCACGTACATCCCCGACAAGGCCGGCGAGGACCCGGCCCACTTCCAGTTCACCCAGGGCGATGGCACGCTGACGCTCGTCCGCCGCTTCAAGGGGACGCACGCGTTCAACCGCTGGGCGCACCACTCCAAGTCGCCCGAGATGATCGAGGCCACGAACACGTTCGTCTTCCGCTGCGATCCCGTCTTCGGCTATGTGGTGGAGGGCATGTACGAGACGCGCGTCAAGCCCCCGCCGAAGGAGTTGCAGTACTTCAGCGCCGCCACGCCGGGCATCTGCAACGTCTGGTACGGCGAGGACGACGTCAGCCGGACGGTCATCACGCCCACCTACAAGGAGGGGTTCGAGGGATACGGGCTGAACTTCGCGGCCATCGACTGGTCGGACAACGACAAGTCGAAGTTGACCGTCCGCGACGGCGGGTTCGGCGGGTTCCTGAACCGCGCCACCGGCTGGAGCCCCGTCAACACGATCGAGGGGTCGACCGCGAAACTCGTCGTCTGCAACGCGCACGCGGACCTCGACTTCGTCGTTCCGTTTCCGCAGGACGCGGTCGGCGCGGACGGCTTCTCGCACATCCGCATCCGGACGCGCCTGCTGGCCCTGCCGCCGGAGGTCACGCGGCACGTCTGGGACACGATGGCCATGCGCTTCGAGGGGGCGGAGCGCGTGATGATCCGCATCGGCCGCCTCGACGACTTCGAAGACCAGCCCCTGCCGCTGACGTGTGGCGTGCGGGCGCTCGTCTCGACGGGCGGCGGGCCGAAGATCAGCACCGAGCACGCCCACAGCGGCCGCCGGTCCGCCGTCATCCCCCACGGCCGCTTCTGGCCGAACCTGCCCCAGGTGCCGCTCGAAGGCGGCGCGCGGTACCGCCTCTCGGCCTGGATCAAACTGGTGCCCTGGACGGACGAGCAGCGCGAAGCCGCCGAGACCAAGGCACGCGAGAGGATCGCCAAACGCAAGGCCGGCGGCAAGGAGGCGGAGCCGTTCGAGCCCTTCGGCCGGCCGCAGGCGTACATCACCGCCGACACGTACGTCTCCTCGCCGCACCACAACAAGTGGATCGACCGGATGCGGACCGACACGGTCAAACCGGGCGGCTGGCAGCAGGTGACCCTCAAGTTCACCGCGGCCGAGTGGGCGCCGTTCGTCAACTTCGCCTTCGTCGCCACCGCCGGCACGGCGTACCTGGACGACTTTGAGTTCATCAAGGTGGGAGAGTGAGCCCCGCCCTCGTTTGCTGCGCGGTGGTTCTCCCGAGCCACCGCGCTTTCAAGGCGATGATCGCGGCGGGTGCGGAGACCCGCCGCGCAGCCACCGCAAAAGACGCCACTGACCCCGCCCTACCGGGGCAGTTCGTATCGCCGGGCCCGCTTGGCCCACTCGGGCGCCCAGTCCGGCACGCGGCACCGTTGGCGGATGAGCCAGTCCGGGATGACGCCGAACGGATACCCCGCGTCCGGCACGAACAGGCCGATCTCGCCCTGCGAGCGGTCCAGGTCGACGTCGCCGCCCGTCAGCGTCGCCACCACCTTGCCGCTGCGCGTGACGGTGACGTAGGTGGTTCCGGGTTTGTCGTCGATGCCGCCGTCGAAGGCCACCTCGTACTTGCCGACGCGGACGCCGCCCTCGGTCGCCTCGATGGGTGGCGGGTCGCGGCCGGGCCAGAGCACCGTGATGAACTCGCCCCGGTCCCCTTCGGCGGTCAGGCGGATGCCCCGCGTCTCCTCCCGGTAGAGCACCTGTCCGGACTTCCGGTCCTTCTTCTCGAACGTCCAGTCGTGCCGGCCGAAGGCGAACGCGCGCGGTCTGGCGCAGAAGACCGTCAGGCGGTCGAACGTTATCGTGCGGCCGTCGCGCTCGCACGCGTCCGACAGCACGTGCAAGCACCACGTGGCCCGGACCTTCGCGCCGTCGTGCTGGTCGCGGATCACGAAGGTGTCGCGCTCCCCGCCCTTCAGCATGACGATGGTGCGCCGGTAACGGAGCGGCACCTGGAACCGCTCCTGGGGCAGATAGGTGTCCCACTCCTCGGGCGGGTACTTCGTGGTCACGCGCAGGCGCTCGGACTCCACCTGGCCCACCGCCACGTCGACCTCGGCCGAGGGCTTGAAGGCGATGACCCGCTCGTAGCCGTCCATGTTGGCCCAGGGCAGCCGGTCGGTGTGGAACGCCACGCGGTTGTGCATGTGCTCCTGCCCGGCCCGCGGACTGTAACTGCACATGTGGTCGATGGCGAGCGGCCGGGCGCCCGCGCACCAGTGCAGCGAGAGTTGGTCGCCGTGGTAATGGCCGCGGTTCGGACCGCTCTTCAGCGCCAGGTACGTCTCGCGGTCGGTGCCCGGGCGGTTTCGGAAGACGACGCCAAAGCCGGGCCGTTCCTCCGTCTTGAACTCGTTGATGTTCTCGCAGACGCCCATCTCCTCGGCCGTCTGCATCACGTCGGGCCCCGGGGGATGCGTGTCGCCGCCGGGATGGCACCGCCGCTTCCCTCCGCCAACGGGCTGCGAGACGTGCAGCAGGAACGCCGCCCCCGCACGGTACCGCGGCCAGCGGGTCGGATCGAAACCGAGGTGCTCGCGGCAGATTTGCGCCAGCGGCCGCCACGTGCGGGTCATCGCGTAGGCGACGTAGCCCGGGCACTCCTGCCCCGCGCCGCCGGGCAGCGTGATGGCGTGGTAGAGGTCCTCACGGAACTTCTGCTCCGCCTGCCGCGCCAGGTCCTTGAAGCGGGGATGGCCTTTCAGTTGGGCCACCAGCGCGATGCCGACGCGGCTAAAGTCCGTGAAGAAGTTCGGGTTCTCCGGCGACCAGAAGTTCCAGTACGAGCCGTACGTGTCCGGGTCCACGTAGACCTGGGCGCGGGCGAGCGTCGTGAGGTTGCCCTGCCGGCCGGCCTCGCGCAAGGCGCGCTTGCCGATGCCGCGGACCATGCTCGACGGGTTCATCGCGCTGCCGCTGTACAGGTCGACGCCGCGATAGCCGCCCGGCTTCTTCGCCAACCGCTCGATGCCGGGCCAGTCGAGCACGTAGTGGACGAGTTTGTCCAGCGGCTGGAACCCGTGGCGGGTGACGTAGGCCTTCCTGGCGTCGCCCTCCCAGGTGGACCGCGGACCGGCGAGCAGAAACCAGTACCGTCGGCCCTTCCAGGTGGGGCAGCGGAGGCCGGCGTAGTCGGCGCTCGGCCGGACCTTGACCGCGATGAGATTGTTGTGCGGCCAGTGCCACCTGACCGGCCGGCAGACCATGGCCCCGATCGCGTGGGTGCGGTCGTGGCAGGCGAAGAACCAGCCCTCGTCGAACGCCTGCGACCACCGCGGCTGGAGGCGCAGGAGCGTGTCGCCCATGCGCGTCTGGCCGGGCTTCAGCGTGGACGGCGGCGGCACCTCCTGGCCGCCGTGCGCGTGCCGAAGCCGGCCGTGTGTGACGACCTCGGCCCTCCGCGCGCCCCACCCTGCTGCGGCGTCGAACGTCCAGGCGTCGCCGCGGCTCATCTCGTGGCACTCCTCCAGAACCACGTGCCGTTGGCCCGGCAGGAGCGAGACGTCGACCTCGGCGAAGGCCGGCACGTCGCCGCGCAGCCCGGCCGTGCCCGCGAACTCATACCTGAGGCAGACCTTGGCGAAGATCGTCCCGTCCCCCAGGACGGTGGCCGAGAAGCCCGTCAGGGTGCGCCCCGTGTGCCAGGCGCTGGCGCCGACCCATCGGCCGGTGGGCAGGCGAACGCCCGCGACGGGGCCGGGCGCTTTGCCGTCGGCCACCGCCGGGACGCGAACCGCCAGCAGACCGTTGTCCAGGACGAGGCAGGCGCCCTCGCGGCTCACCTTCACCTTGGGCGGAAAGCGCGGAGATCGGCCGGTCGAGACGGCGTAGTCGATCTCCTCGTCCGGCCCAAGCGACGCGGCGACCCAGACGACGGGTTTGCCGTCCGCCTCACCGATCTGGTACGGCACCTCCTTGCCGTCCGCCGTCACGACGATCTCTCCCGGCTTCGCGCCGGCGGGCAGGTCGACTTTCAGCCGGAGGACCTCGTCCTCGTACACCCGGCCGGTCGGATTCGTCAGCGTCCAGCGCTGTGCGCCGACGGCCGGCGTCCACAGGACGGTACACAGCAGCAGCGTAACAGGGCATCTCATCATGGCGTGCACATCGCCCCCCCATGCCCGGCCGGTCGGTTTCTACTCGAAGACCACCTTCGTGCCGTCGAAGCGGACGGTGCGTTTGCCGACCCTGACCCGCGCGGCAAGGCCCTTGCCGTCCACATTGACTTCCGGCGCCTTGCCCCGCTGGAGGGTCATGAGGACGAAGAAGTCGTCGCCGCCCTTCCGCCCCTGGTCAGGGCGGGCCTCGATCCAGAGGGCCGGGTGCTCGAGTTTCTTCTCGGTCTTGTTGCCCCGGCGGTCCACGGCCGCGACCGGCGTGCCCGGTTCGACGAGCCGAAGCGCGGCGCCCGCCGGGGCCACGACCGTGCCGACGAGCGAGGCGTCGCCCTGGGTGACGGTGAACGTCCGGCCGCCCGCGCGGGCGTCGGCCTCGCCCTCCTTGCCGACCGGGAGCAACATCTGCCAGTACGTCCGCTTGCCGCCTTCCGTGCGGTCGACCACGACGAACAGTCCGGGCGAGCCGCAGGCCCCGCCGTAATCGACGCCGAAGGCGCGGAAGTGGCGGAGCCCCAGGTCGCGCAGGTTCTTGCGGACCAGACGCCCCCCGTAATCGCGGGCCTGCAACGGCTTGCCGTCGTCGCCGAGTTTCACGCCCAGCAGCGCGTCGTCCAGCGTGCCGCTGATGACGCCCGAGCCGTCGGGCCTGCCCTCGAAATGGACGACCCGGCCCGGCCCGTTGATCCAGGCGGGCGCCTCGGGGAACAGGACGACGTTCTCTTCCAGGTGCCGCTCGCCGGAGCGTTTGTCGCCGCGCCAAGCCCAGGTGCGTCCAAAGCCTCGGATGCCGAAACTGCCCGCGCAGGCGCGGTTCCACCCGGTCGGCTGGAAGGCCTTGAAGTGGACGTCGGCGCAGATCACCTCGTCGCCCGTCCAGGCGCTGCGGAAGGCGCACCATCCCTGCTGGCGGTCGAGGTACGGGTTGGGCAGGACGCCCATCGGGTTCTTCGGCTCCATGTCGGGGGGATGGTTGAGCAGCGTCATAAGGGGGTCGCGGCGCTGGCCTTCCTTGCCCTGCTTCCGGCGCTCCCAGGCCCAGAGGACGGCCGGCTTGAGGTCGTCCGGCACCACGGCGAAGCCCTTGGCGAAGTGGCCCGCGTGCCCCTCGCCGGTCATCACCCAGCACGGCAGGGCCATGGCGTTGTTCGGCATCGGGCAGCCGTGGTACGCGGCGTAGGTGTGGTTGAGGAGCGGCGTCCAGCCCATGGTATAGTTGTGATAACTGCCCGCCTCGTTCTTATATCCGCCGGAGCCCTGGGCGTAGAGGTCGTAGCGGAGGGCGCGCCGTCGGCAGATGCCGAACATCGGCCGGCGCCAGTAGTGTTCGGCGAATTCGTCCCACAGCGCGTTTTCCTTCTCGAAGCGGGAACGGCGCGACGCCAGGGCCGCCTTCGCGTCCGCCTCGGTGGTGGCCTCCAGGCGCGGCTTCAGGACCACCTGGTACTGCCGGGTCGTCGCCCGGAGCATCGCCGGGTAGTCACCCGCCTCCAGGCGGACGGCATCGCCCTCGTGGAAGGCCTCGCCGGCCAGGACCAGGCGGGCGTCGGCCCGGAAGGCGAGGTGCTCGCGGGAGAGTTTCTCGTTGACCTCGCCCATGTACGGGTTCGCCTGCTTCGCCGTTGCGTTCTCGCCCTCCAGCCGGACCGTGTACCACCCGGCCTGTGGCACGCGAAGGACGGCGTAGTAGTACCCCGCGCTGCACGGGACGCCCCGTTGGACGGCCCAGACGTCGATGCGGTCCGGCGTTTCGATGGGCTCGAAGCGGTGATCGCGGCCCCTGTAAGTGACGGCCGTTCCCCGGGTGGGGCGGGCCTTGGCGGCCCCGCCCAGCGACGCCAGGAAGTCCTGGCCCCAGTGGCGATAGTGCGGCTGCGCCTCGACCTGCTCGGCCAGGACGAGGTGGCTCTCCCGGTCCTTGTAGGCGACGAACGGGCCGGCCAGCAACCACGTGCCGATCACCTTGCCCGGCTGCAATGTGACGACGGGGGTGCCCTTGTCGGTCTCGACCTCGGCCGGGGGCGACAGGCGCTCCATCCGCGGCGGGACGGGGGCGGCCGGGAAGCCGCCGGGGGCGTCCCAGATGGCCATCTGCGTCGTCATCCCGCCGCACACGACGAACGCCATGTAGTTGCTGCCCGGCGCCTGGTTCGTCTTCTTCGAGAACGTCGTGGGCCGCAGCGTCAGCCGCGAGTGGTAGTACCACAGGTACCCCGCCACCTTCGCCCGGAACCGTTCCGGGATCCCGTGCCAAGCCAGGTCGAGCGTCAGGGCCACCCGCTGCTGCCGCCGCCCGTGCTCGTGGCCGAGGTTGAACGGCCCGCCCGTCTGGTCCTTCATCTCCTTTTCGATGATGGCGCGGCAGCGGTCGGCGTAGGCCTGGTCCCCGGTCAGGACGAACATGAGGCCCATGGCGAGGCCCTCGTCCTCGTTGGCCCGGATGTGCTCGATGAGCGGCTTGCCCCAGTCCGACGCCGCGCGCTTCTTCAGGGCGGGGATCTCGCTCCGGCGCAGCAGCAGCCGCGGATGCTCCCCGACCTCCGGCAGCACGTGGCCCGGGCGCGGCGTCGGCAGCGGCGCGACCGTGCCCGTGACCTTACCGGCCATCTCCCTGCCGCGGAAGGTGCCGTGGTGGGTGCCCGTGACCGTGCCGTCCTGGACGGCCGCCTCCACACGGTAGGTGGCGAGGCCGCCGGGAATCCAGAGGTCGCCGTCGATCTCGACGTGGAGGTCGAGGACGACGCGGCTGCCGTCCACCTTCACGCCGCGGAGCCGGCCGAAGTGGTCGGCGCGGTTCAGGTTCCACGCCCAGCCGTAGACGTCCTCCTCCCACCGTCCGTCGCGGCACACCAGGTCGAGGATGAGGTACGTGGGCTCGCCGGTCCGGCCCTTGGCATCCTGGAAGACGCCGTCATCAAGCGTGAGCGACACGTGCCCGTCAAACGCCCCGCCGGCGGCCGCGCCCGCGAAGGCAACGAGCCAAAGAACACATGCCACCGCAGCAACACTTGCCCGTCGGCGCGCGGGCGAGAGGAAACGGGCAAAGCGTGAGCCCCAAGGGGACCTGGACATGGCCTCTCTCCTATTCCACGGCGAGTTGGATGGGCTGCGTGGGCGCGCCCGCGCCCGAATCGTCGTCCTTCGTGTTGATGGCCGCCACGCGGTACCGCAGCCCCGCGCCGGGCGGGGCCAGGAAGTCCACCCACGCCTGCGGATTCAGCGGGCTGCCTTCGCGGTGCGGCGGACGGTACGCGATGGCCGTCCACGCGCCGCCGCCGATCTTCCGGTCCACCCGGAAGCCGATCTCGCTGGCCGAGGCGTCGCGCCAGGTGACCTTGACGGCGTCGCCCTGGTAGACCTCGACCGTGACGTCCGTGGGGGCCTTAAGCGGCCCGCCGGGGTCCGTCGTCAGGGCGACGTCCGTGCCTTTGACGCGGGTGCCGTGCTCGGCCTGGTTGGCGACGAAGGCGAGGTCGGTCGGCGGTTCGGGGAACATGACGCCGCCCACCCAGCCGGGCGTCGTGTTCCAGGCGATGAGGCAGCCGTGCATCTTGACGTTCCAGGCGCCGATGTAGCCGCGCTCGCCCTCCCCGCGGCGGTGAACGTTGCGCGTGACGCCCCACGCGTACAGGTGCGTGCCGCCGTGGGCCTGGCAGAGGATGCCTTCGCCGTCGATGCCCGGGTCCGAGCCGGTGTTGTTGAACGTGTTGCCGTGGCACCAGAGGTTGGCGCCGCCGAGGTCGAAGGCGCGGGAGAGGTTGTCGGAGATGGCTCCGTTGCCGCCGGGTGAACTCTGGAGGTAGCCGTCCAGCGTCATCTCCCAGCCGCCGATGTAATACGGGTCGTTGGCCTCCCGCAGGTAGGCCCGCTCGTTGTGGTTGTCGCGGACGGTGACCCACGTGCCGGAGACGTTGACGCCCTTGTGCCCGTGGTTGTAGATCCAGTTGTCGCGGACGACGATGGCCTCGGCGAAGAAGCCCTTCCGGGGTGCCTCGTGCGGCTCGCGGTTCCCCCGGGTCAGGCCAAGCAGCGTCTTGTTGATGTCCACGCCGGCGGCCTTGTTGTAGTCGAAGAGGACGGGCCGGACGCTCTCGTCGCCGAAGGCCATCGCGTTGCCCTTGCCCCCGGGATACGTGTACCGGGTCAACTGGCGGTATTTGAAGTTGCGTCCGGTGCTCTTCGGAATGAGGTTGTTAGCGACCAGGACACGGCTGCCGTAGGCGCCGATGCGCGGCGTGAACTTCGCCATGTAGTAGCCGCCGGTACCGAAGCCGGCCGGCGTGTCGGGCCGGCCCATCGTGACGCCGTTGTTCACGCCCACGGCGTGCTCCAGGACGCATCCGAAGACCAGCCGGCCGCTGCCGGAGCCGACGTGCGTCTTCCCGCCGCCGGCGAGCGGGTCCCACGGATGGGTGACGTCGGGCACGCGGTCGGCCCAGGCGTCCTTGATGTACCGGCTCTTCCAGGAGCCGGCCGTCCGCCACGTCTTGCCCCATTCAACGTCCGGCCCGAAGTAGACGTTGGCGCCGACCAGGTGGACCCAGCAGATGCCGACGTCGTCCACGTCCTTGATGCGCTTCCCTTCCGGCGGGCACAGGCCGACCAGGTTCCAGTCGCGCGGCGTGAGCGGCTCGACGGTGAAGCAGGCGCCGTGGGCCGGGCCCTTCACCTCGTGGCCGTCGAACGTGCCCTCGAACGAGCCCGACAGGCGGTCGCCCTCCCGCTGCACCTTCACCCGCAGATGGCCGCGGCGTTCAACCTCCACCTCCACCTTCTCCTTGCCGCGCTTCGTCTTCTCGGTCGAGGTCACGGTGACAGCCACCTCCATGGCGATGGCGTCACCCTGCTCGGACGCCGTAACCTTGACGGGATGCTCGCGGACGCCGTAGAGCGGTGCGTAGGCCTCGGCGGCGTCGGCCTGGAGTTTGCCGTCAGTCACGGGGAAGCGGAGTTGGAGCCGCACGGGCCGCCGCTCGCCGCGATGCATCGTAAAGACGGCCCCGTCGAGCCAGACCGAGGCGCGCCGGCCCGTCTCGATGGCGCCGGCGCGGCGGGTGAAGCCGAAGACGAACCGGGTGGGCAGGTCGAGCGTTCCGCGGGTAGCCTTCGGCCTCCCCTTCGGCGCCTGGCCGCGGATGACGACGCCCGGCCGCAGCATGAGTCCGCGTCCGTCCGGCCCGTCGAACGGGCCGTCGCTGAAGTCGTACGTGCCCAAGGGATAATAGAGGACGCCGCCGCCGCGGGCGGCCAGTTCGTCGCGGGCGCGCTCGAACTTCTCGAAGGCCGTCGTCCCCTTCGCCTGCGAGGCCATGTCGATGACATGGTCCCAGCGGATGCGGTCCGTCCACGCCGGGTAGCCCTCGTCGCCGGCGTAGTAGGCGGCCACGGGGTTGTCGGTGGGAGGCCCGCCCGCCGCTGGCACGGCAGCGCCCATCCAGAGGCACGCCAGTGCGCAGAGGCAGAGTGTTCGTTTCATCACAGGCCCTCTGAGGGTAAAACCCGGCGAACCCACGGCGCGGCCGATGAAAACAGGAGTTGACGCGCCCGCCGGCGCCGTCCAGTGGGTGTTGCGTTACGGGGTGGCGCGCGACACGCACGACGGGAGCGGCCGGAGTTCGCACACGGCCCGCGCGCCCGGCCGGTTCGCCGCCGCCCCCGCCCTCATCGGCATGGCGGGGGCCGACACCGAGGACCCCGCCGTGCTGGCCACGCCGCACCTGCACGTGTTCGGGTCGAAGGACTCGGGCGGCACGCACCGGAAGCAGGCGGTCCAACAGGACGCCGCCCTCCGCGGCCGCGGCGCCCGCTGGGCTCAGGCCCCGATGTGGTGGGCCTATCACCGCTGGTACAAGGCCGACCAGATCATCCTGCCGTACTTCCTGCGGCTGATCGCGTTACGCGTGCCGGCAGGCGCCGACGCGCTGGCGGGCCGCGGCCTACATGGGGACGACCGAGCCACCAGCGTGAGCGAGCCGTCGAAAGCGGGGGAACCGGCACCGTCTCGCAACGGCGCGAAACGGTGCCGGCCCCCGAAAGTGTGCGCTGCGCTCACACCTGGACGGCTCCTAACGGTGGCGCCGGACGGCCACGGCCGCCCGGCCCAGCCCCACGAGGGCCAGCGTGGCCGGCTCGGGGACGAAGCACAAGTCGTACACCTCGGCCGGCGGATGGAGCCGCGACCTCAGCCCCGTCGTCATCGGCGGCGTCCTCATCTTCCACGTGTACCCCGACACGACCCTCGTCGCCCTGGACCCCGAGAGCGGCAAGGAACTCTGGCGGCACGAGAAGGTCTGCGGATGGGACGCCGTCCCCACCAAGGTCGTCCTCGGCGGCAAGGAGTACATCATCACGGCCTGCGGCGTGGACATCCGGACCAAGGGCGGCGAGGAGGACGAGCGGCTGGTCCTCATCGAACCCCGGAGCGGCAAGATCCTCTGGCAGGACCGCCGCATGGGCAAGACCGGCGTCGCCCTCGCCGTCTGGAAGGACTTGGTGTGCGGCAACGTGACCAAGGGCCTGAGCGGCGCCGAGGGCAAGGGCGTCGACGACAAGATGCGGGCCGGCTGTTTCCGCGTCTCGCTGGGGGGGGCCGAGCGGCTGTGGACCGCCGACGCCGTCCACTACCCGCCCCACCGGGCCACGCCCGTCGCCCACGGCGGACATTTCTACATCGACTCACGCATCACGGGCTTCTCATGCCTGGAGGCGGCGACCGGCAGCCTCGTCGGCTCCCACCCGCACATTTACGAGATGACCGGCGGCGACCACAACTGGACCTGGCACGTTGCGACCAACAACCGGCTCATCACGAGCGGGCTGCTGATGTTCTCGACCGGCGAGGAGGGGTTCCGGCGGCTGCCCGGCCGGCTGTCGCTCGCCCTCGTCGGCGGGTACATGTGCCCCGTCAAACCGGCGATCGCCGACGGCCGACTGTTCGTCCGGACCCTCGACAAACTCGTCTGCTACGACCTGCGCCGCCCGCAGGGCGAGACGGTCAGCACAATAATGCTGCGGTTCAAGGAGCCGTTCGTCCCGAGATCGCCGAGCGAGGGCCCCCTGGAGGCCGCCCTCCGCACCGTCGGCGGGCGGCTGAAGGACGGGGCCGTCCATCGACTATTATCCTCGGCAGCCTTGGACGATGCGTCGTCGGGATCATCAGTCCACTCTTGTTACATGCAGATTAGTGCATGCGCACCTCTACCCTGCAGGCCCGGACGAACGCGCCATAGATTGCCTTGCGATGTTTGGCATCCGTGATCCTCTCGGGATGCCATTGCACGAGCAGCCCGAACCTGCCGTCGGTGAACTCCAAGGCCTCGATCACGCCGTCGGTGCTTCTTGCCGAGATTTTCAGGTTTTCCCCAACATCCTTAACGGCCTGGTGATGGTTGGAGTTAACCTGAACGCTCGCGCTCGAAAGCAGGGAACGCAACGTTGTGCCGGGCTCGATCTCGACCCTGTGCGCGGCGTCCCCGCGTCCCCCGGGGTTTCGGTGGATGACGCGGGTGCCCACTTGGGTGGGAATGTCCTGCACGAGCGTTCCGCCGCAGACCACGTTGATCTGCTGGAGGCCCCTGCAGATGCCAAGGATCGGCTTGCGGGTCGGCAGCCACGCCTCAACCATCGCCTTCTCGAACCGATGCCGTTTGGGAGAGAGGGTCTTGGTCTGCTCGAGAGGGCTCTCGCCGTAGGCCTCGGGCGGGACGTCGTCCCCGCCCGTCAGAAGGAGCCCGTCCAGGACGCGAACATACTCGCCGACGAGATTATCGTCTTCCGGCACAGGGAGGATGACGGGTGTGCCGCCGGCTTCCTTGACCGCCTGCGTATAGGATGAGTGGACCTTCACGTAACCGCCGTCGGGGATGTACGCGCTGGTGATGCCGATAAGCGGCCGCCGACCGTGTGGGGGCGCCCCGACGCCGCCGACCTCCGTCAGGTCAGGCGCCTTCTGGGAGCCGCCCGTCGCAACAAACACGCTGCCCACCAGCAGCATGGCTCTCGCCCAATGCTTCAGCATCTTTCACTCCTTGGCTCGACTCCTGCCGTCTGCGGCCGAAGAACGCATCCACCGGCAGCCACGCAACTCGTTGGCCCCCTGGCATTTGGTCTTCGGCTGAATCTTGGGACCATACGGGAAAGAACCCGGCGGTCATGCTCATCCGACCGTGGCCCGCAAGTGCTTCCCCGCATGAAAGACGCGATCGTCTCCGGCGGGCTGATTAGACATACGCATTGATCAGGTCCTTGAGCATCGCGGCCGCAGCCCCAACCGGAGAACTCTTGCCTCCGCTGACCGTGATCCGGTCCATCGTATCAGTCATGTAACTGATGGCCTTCTCCGAGCCGCTCACCGAGGCAAGGGGATGATCCTTCTTCAGCCGCCTGGGCGCAACGCTGAGCCGAACCTCATCATTGACGAATTCGGCCGTGCCGACCAGTTTGATCACCTCACCGTCCTCCTCAGCCCGGGCGATATCATCCGGGGTCACTTCGGTTATGCCCTTTGTAGGAACATCATCCAGCCGAAAACGAGGGCCAAACAGGCTGTTTGCGATGATGACCAGTTTGGTGGCTGTATCGTATCCCCCGACGTCCTTGCCGGGGTCGGTCTCGGCGATGCCAAGTTTCTGGGCGTCCTTCAGGGCCGTCTCGTATGCGACGCCATCCGCGCCCATGCGGGAGAGGATGTAATTCGTCGTGCCGTTGAGGATGCCCTCGACGGAGAGGATGCGGGCGCCGGCCAAGCACACGCGTGCCACGTCGAGCGTGGGAAGTGCCGCCGCCGTGGCCGCGCTTATGTGCACGCCGCACTGGTGCTGTCGGGCCAGTTCGTGGACCTCTTCGTAGAACAGCACGATCGGCCCCTTGTTGGCGCTGACGACCTCCATGCCCTTTCGAAGAGCCGCCATGATGTGCGTCCGCCCGGGTTCGCCGCCGGTCAGATTGGTCGGCGTTGCCTCGATCAACACACCGGCGGCGGCTTCGGCGATCGCCTCCGCCCCGGTCAGGCCGGGCCGGCCGAAATCGCCGAAGTTCTCCACTGCATGCCCCAGCCGAAGATCTGCAAGCAGGTCCATCACCGGCAGACCATCGGCCGAGTTCGTAACTGCCGCCCCACCAATGTCCACGGCCGCGGCCAGCACCAGGCGAAGGGCGTACCTGTCCTCGATGTCCGACGCCCGTTCAGCCAGCAGTTCCACGAACGCCTTGCCGACGTTTCCGAGCCCACACACGATGATCCTGACGTCTTTCACTATCGATTCCCTCTTAGCAGGAGGTCGTCATACTCCTGGCCGTCCACGAAGGCCTCCACGATCACCGGTGCGTCCATGTCGAAGGCTTGCTTCAGTGCTTTGCGATACGTCGGCTCGTCGCGGGCAGGCAGGACCGGAACGCCGAAAAACGACGGGGCCGATTCGTACCCCTCGCCCTGCAGCGGCGTACCGTATTCCGCGTAGCTCTTGCGCTGCTGCTTGATGCGAATCAGCGACAGACTGGCGTCGGTCATCAGCACGAACACGACGTGCACGCCCAATCGCATCGCCGTGGCCATCTCGCCGGCCATCATCAGGAAGCCGCCGTCCCCCACGACACAGCACACGCGCTGCGCCGGCCTGCAGAGTTTCGCCGCGATGGCGGCGGGTATGGCAAATCCCATCGACGACCAGCCGTTGGTCATCAGCAGGCAGTCCGGCTCGGGGGTGCGCCACTGCTGGCCGATCAGGTGCAGGTGCGCTCCGACGTCGCAGGCCATGATGCCGTTGTCCGGCAGCGTCTCCCGCAGGCCCGCCAGCACCGCCCGCGGGCCAAAGGTTCCCACCGGCGGCTCCAGCCGTGAGAACATCTTCCTGCGCCGCTCGGCGAGGTCGGCAAGGTCCCACTCGGTCTTCTGCAGGTCCGCCTCCGCCAGCCGCCGCAGCGCCGCACCGAGGTCCCCCACCACGTCGCCGGCAAGGGTGTAGCGGTCCCGGTCCAGATCGGCAGTGACCGTATCAATGTGAAGCACCGGGACATCGGGTATCCAGTCCTCGTAGTTGATTTCGATCGGATCGAACCCGATCCCGACCACCAGATCCGCCTGCTGGTGCGTTTGGCCGACCTGATGGCTCAGGGCATGGTTCAGCACGCCGGCGTAACAGGGGTGATCCTCGGGGCATATTCCCTTGGCCATTGGGGTCAGAACGACCGGTGCTCCGGATCGCTCGGCTATTTCCAGCAGAAGCGACCGGACCCCTGCACGCACGGCCGTCCACCCCACGGCAAGGACGGGCTTGCTCGCTTCGCGAAATATCTGTTCCATCCTGTCCAGAGCGGCCGACTCCGGCGCGGGCGGGGCCACGGCGGGCTTGGGCTGAACGTACTCGTCGCCTGCGGGGTCGCCGGCCGTCCCTGCGGGAAGGCCGATGTGAACAGGCCCCGGCACCTCTGACGTAGCGACGTGCATTGCCTGGTAGAGGGTTTCCCTCACGCGGTCCGGGTGCAGTCGCGTGGTCCATTTCGTAATCGGCGCGAACAGTGCCTGGTGATCGATGTTCATCTGCATGGTGCGGTTCAGCATTGCATCGGAGGCCACGTCCGTGAATGCGATACACGGCAGGCGATCGAGCAATGCGCACCCGACACCCGTGCTCAGGTTGGTCGCGCCCGGCCCAAACGTGCCGAAGCACGCTCCGGGGGTTCCGGTCAGTCGCCCGCAGACCAGCGCCATGAACCCCCCGGCGGCTTCATTGCTGACAAGCACAAATTCCATGTCGCTCCGGCGAAGGGCCTCCATGTAATCGGTGAGATTTCCCCCCGGTATGCCGAAGAAGTATCGAACGCCCAGTTCCTGAAGGGTGTCAACTACCTGTCTTGCCACGGTCGTCATCTTCATCTCCTGCCGCGACTTCCGTCCGCCTGCCCTTGTGGTGTATCAACCTGTCATTGAAGACGTCTTTATCGAGCATGCCGAAGCGGGAAGCCAGCACCGTGGTGGCCGCCAGATCCCCGGTGACGTTGCAGCAGGTGTTTCCGATGTCCAGGACGGGCCAGATCGATGCAAGGATCGGGACGATAACCACCGTTGGCACGTTGGTAGCCTGAAGCAGGATAGCCGACGTGACGATGCCGGCACCCTTCACGCCGGCCGTGCCGACAGACAGCGCCAGGCCCAGGAACAGGAACTGCAGCATGAGGCCCGGCGTGATCGGCAGACCGTAGAGGTTACAGGAAAACACCGCGATAACGCCGATGCACGACGCCATGCCGTCCATGTTAATTGTCGCGCCCAGTGGCAGCGTGAACCCCCACACCTTCTCGGGGGCGCCGAGATTCTCCTCCGCCACCCCCATGGAGATGGGAAGCGTCGCCGCGCTGGAGGTTGTGCTGGCCGCCACCAGCATGGCTGGGGATACGTTGCGGTAGAACCTCAGAGGGCTCAGCCGCCCAATGAATCGAATGATAAGGGGATAGACGACCACTAGCAGGATCAGAAGGGACACCTGCTGGGTCAGGATGAACTTACCCACTTCCTTCAACGTTCCGACCTCCAGGGAAGCCGTCATGTTGGCCACCAGGGCGAGGATGCCGTAGGGCGCGATCTTCATGACGAACCCGGTAACACGGATCATCAGGTCGGCCCCGTCATTTGCGAGTGCGGCCAGCCTCTCGGCTCTCTTTCCCATGGCCAGCAGGGCGACGCCCACGATGATGGAAAAGAAGATGATCTGCAGCATGTTGGCTGACGCGAGGGCTTCCATCGGGTTCGTGGGGACCCAGTGGAGGAGGTTGTCCACGAAGTCGATTTGCGCGGCCTTTGTCGCCGCTCCCCTGGCCGTTTCAATGCTTATCCCCCTGCCCGGTTGCAGGATCAAGGCCAGGGTCATGCCGATACCGCCGGCGAGCAGAGACGAGGCCGCGTAGTACAACAGCGTCATGCCGCCGAGAGAGCGGAGCGACCTGATCCCGTCCAGTTTCGTCAGCCCGGCGATCAGGGTGAGGAACGTCAGGGGGACAATCAGCATCTTCAGCAGGCGAATGAAGACGGTCCCGACGGGTTCGATAAGTAACACCCCGTCTCCGAAAATCAGCCCGATCGCCACGCCAACAATAATGCAGACAAGTATCTGTGTGTAGAGTTGCCGCCCGAACCACCATTTCATTTATGGAACTCCCCTGCCCACGCGCAGCAACCGGTCGTCGCGCATCGAAAGACACGGCCTCCCGGGGCTCGGAGTATACATCGTCCGGCGTGACGTTGCCAAGCGGTTTGGGTCGCTCGCTTGCGGCCAGAGATGAAGCCCGGTCACCTCAACCATATCCCCCGCGCCTGAGAACCGACCTTTACCGGCGGATGATTGAGATCATCCGCAGCCGTGCGCCCGACCTGGACGTCGCCCTGTGCCTCGAGGACGAGACCGTCTTTCGGGCGCTCGGCCTGACCGACGCCATTGGCCGATGCAACTGCGTTCTCTGACTATCGTGTAGCCCAAAACCGACGGCGGTTATAGAATCACAAT
>CAYVAM010000043.1:0-26378 GCA_964449275.1 uncultured Anaerolineales bacterium | reverse complement strand
AGGTGTCCTCGTCGCAGTTGACGTGGGCGAAGTCGTCCTCGACCATCGCCTTCCACCCGTCCTCGGTGCCGTCGATAAACGCCTTGGGCAGGGAGGGCTCCTCCTCCGTTGCGGCGTTCGCCACGGCCGCCAGCCAGCCCACGCTGGCGCAGGACGTTCCGGCCAGGAACTCGCGTCGGGTCGGTCTCATTGTCTGATCCTTTCCTTCTCGATATCCGGGATGATCGAACGGCAGACGCGCGCCGCGCGGCCGCTTACTTGGACGGCTTCTCGCCGGTCAGTTCCTTGATGCGGACATTGCGATACCATACGCGCTTGGCCTCATCCTGAAACCCGATGGTGCCGGCCGGCGGGCGGTCCTTCAGACCGGACTTGCTCAAGTCCAGGTCGATGATCTGCTCGCCGTTCAACACAACCTTCAGGCTGCTGCCTTTGCACGTGATGGTATAGCGGTTCCACTCGCCGGCGGGCTTGACCATGTTCTTCGAGGGAGCCGCCGTGCCGATGACGCCGCCGCAATCGTGCGCGCCCACCTTTTTCTTGCCGTGCGTGTCGAGGATCTGCACCTCGAAGCCGGTCTTGACCTGGTTCTTCGGGTCGGCCACTCGCAGGAACACGCCCGAGTTGCCGCCCTTCTCGAACTTGAACTCGAGGTCCAGGATAAAGTCGCGGTACGTGCGCCGGGTGGTGAGGTAGGCGTCGTAGCGTTGCCAGCCTCGCTCGCCCGGCCGGGGCTTCAGCGTCACCGTGCCGTCCTTCTCGACGACCCAATTGCCGGTGGTCTGCCAGCCGGTGAGGTCCTTGCCGTTGAAGAGCGGGACGAAGCCCTTTGCATCGGCGTCTTCCTTCTTCCCGGCGGCCCTGCACGTCCAGGCCGGCGCCGAGACCATGAGAGCCACAGCAACAATCATCATCAGTCGAATGCGAGTCATGTCTTTATCCTTCCATAACCAGTCCGAGTTTCCGGAAACCACTATCGCGCCTGCGTCGGCCTCACCGACGCGCCCGCGATTAGGATACCGTCGGTCACGTCAGGTTTCCAGCACTATCCGCCGCGGCCGGACAGCCGGGTGGCATGGTCATCCCGCAGGGTGACCCTGTTCCTCCCCCGCACGCGCCCCGTGGCCCGCTCTTGCCGGGTGGCATGGTCATCCCGAAGGGTGACCATGTTCCGACCTTCCCCCCCCGCGCCACAGCCGGGTGGCATGGTCATCCCGCAGGGTGACCATGTTCCGACCTTCTTCGGAACCGCTCCCGCGGGCCGGCGTCTGCGTTTCCTCCGGCACGCATCCCGATCCAAGCGTACCCTACAGCATCCAGGGCGTCCGGCGACCGGGTGAGAGGAGAAAAGGATATCCTGTCCCCGGACTCAGCGCTATTGCGTATGTCGAAAAGATGGTTTTACGGCGCACGGGCCTTGCGCTTCTTCTCCGGCTTGGGTGGCGGGGGTTCGGGGACCCTTTTCGGTTTGCCCCAGATGCGTTGGAGGAGTTTGACGACGTCGGGGTCCCGCTGTTTGAGTTCGTCCCGCTGCTTCTGTGGGCCGAAGTAGCGCTGCGTGACGGCGGCGAAGAACTCCTTCTCGTTGGTCCTGGCCCAATCGCGCGCCGGATACGCCGTCCCGGCCATCGCCCTCTTGTAGGCGGCCAGAATCTCGGGGTCGTCGAAGCCGAACACGCGGTCGTGGTACGCGTGGGCCAACTCGTGGAGGACGACGCCGGCCTCGCGGCTTGGCCTGCCCGCGTAGGCGGCGGCGCGGCTGAACTCCACGCACTGGTGCTTGTCGGGGTGAAAATCCATCTTCTTCAGCCAGCCCGCGCCCGGATGATAGTGGAACGTGGGCGTCCTGCCGTGCGGACCGTTGGTCGTATCGACCTCGAGCCAGATCGGCACCTTGAGCAGTTCCTTGAGCGGCCGGTC
Source organism: uncultured Anaerolineales bacterium (assembly GCA_964449275.1). GTDB lineage: Bacteria > Planctomycetota > Phycisphaerae > FEN-1346 > FEN-1346 > JAUVZF01. The sequence continues at coordinate 24,458 of CAYVAM010000043.1, read as the reverse complement.
CGGAACGAGCGTCTTGAGGGCAGCCAGATCGGCCTGCAACTTCGTCAGGGCCTTGGCGCCCACCTCGGCGTGCTCTGCCTTGCCCAGCAACCCGTTGTTGACGTAGACCTTCCACCCCTCGATGGTCTGAATCGTGTAGTGCGACGTGGGCTCGTAGGCCACAGCGGTGGCGGCGAGCGCAAGCAACGCGAGAACGGCACATCGGGCAGGCTTCATGGAGTATCCCTCTCAAACCAGGAAGACGTCCACGGCGCTGCGGGGTCCGGACCTCCCGGTCGCGGGGCCGTGCCCTCACGATACATCGCGGCGATCCAATGTCAAGGGCCGCGATGGGGATTCCGGGGACGGGCGGCATGGTCATCCCGAAGGGTGACCATGTTCATGCCTCAGCCCTGGCGCAGACGCTCCCTCCTCGCGATGGCCAACGCGCTCAGGACCAGCATCGCGTCGCCTGTCCTGGACGTCACCGCCTTCGGAACCGATGGCGCGGACTGGCGTCTGCGTTTCCTCTGGCACGCATCGGGATCCAAGCATACCATACAGCATTCAGGGCAACATCGCGCTTGACACGAGGCCGGCTATGGTGCCCGGAACTCCCAGGTCTCCCCGGGCGTGAAAAGCGAATTTTCCGCATGACTTCCCGTCCGTATACCCGATAGAATAGAATGAGAAGAGTGTTCCGGAAACGGGCTAACGGAAGAATTTTCGCGGAAACCGCTTGACATCGTCCAGAATCCGGTCATAATTCTCCGCTGAGTTTGATTAGTGACTTGCCGCCCGCCGGACACGCCAGATCGGACTGGCCTCCGGCGGGCTACATTTTGAGGGAAAGCCCATGACACCGTCCCATCCTCAGGCCGCCGGGCAACGGGCCATCTGCTTTATCGATGGGCAGAACCTCTTCGGGGCTGCCAAGGACGCCTTCGGATACACATACCCGAACTACGACGCCAAGAAACTCGGCGAACGCATCTGCCAGGATCACGCCTGGACCCCCGCAGAGGTTCGGTTCTACACGGGCGTGCCGCAGCCAAGCGACAATCCGTTTTGGCATCATTTCTGGACGGCGAAACTCGCACAGATGGGCCGCATGCGAGTGGTCACCTTCTCTCGGGCTCTCCGGTACAACAACGTGACGGTTAGACAGAAAGACGGAACGGAAGTCTCTGTCCTCAAAGGACGCGAGAAAGGGGTCGACGTGCGGATTGCCCTGGACATGGTCCGCGCGGCCCGCGAGAAGCGCGGCCACGTCTTCGTGGTGTTCAGTCAGGATCAGGACCTCACGGAGGCCGTCGATGAAGTCAGGGTTATTGCGAAGGACTCCGGGCACCCGATTCACATCGCGTCCGCCTATCCCTGCAGTCTCACCTCGCCGAACAAAAGGGGCCTCGACAGAACTGAGTGGATCACGATCGACCGCGCCACCTATGACGCCTGCATCGACACGCGCGACTACCGGCCGAAGAAGAAGCTATAGCCGTAGGGTGGGTGCTCCGCACCCACGCGGCTTTCGGTCTTGCCGCTTGACATCCGCATGGTTCGGGTTATCTTGAGCGCATGTCACGCTACCGCCGCGCTTGGGCCCGCGGGGCCGTGTACTTCTTCAAGGCGGTGACCTTCGAGCGCCGGCCGTTCGGCAAGCCTTACGTGCGCCGTGGTGCAGCCGCCGTCCATTGCCGCCTGGGAGGCGACAGGAGAATGAGGCGAGAGTCTGCAGGCCTCAGGCCCTCACGTCGTGGCTGTCTTGCGAACCACGACGCGCCCTGCGCAGCGACCTGATATATAGTTGCAGATCTCGCTCCGGGTCTCCCGTCTTCCTGAAAGGCTTCGGGATGAAGACGCGCCCTTTGCCGGGGATATCGGACCAGCCCTTGCCTTTGGGTGGTGGCAATCCAGGCAAGCGCTCGGGACAAGGTGTTGTCTTGCCAAGGTACTCCTCAAATAAGTGGTTGATCTCGCAACCAAGCTGCGAGTCTCTTATGAACTGCCAGCGGTATTTCTCAGCGACGCCCTGCACGTTGGTGTACCCACGGGTCCCGAAGAGTTCTTCCTCGGCATCGTCAACTGTCTTGCCAAGCTTTGCGAAGTTCTCGGCCGTGTAGTGCTGCTTCGCGTCGATGTACGGGCCGAAGTCAACGTAACAGGCGTAGACCAACTCCAGAATGTTCCGGAGGTACTGGCGGCAGGCAGTCTCGACATCTTGGCTTGGCACGTCTGGAACGTCGTGGGTTGGCGTAAACCAATAGAGTGTTGGTGAGCCGGGGCGGATACTGGCGCCGCGTACGGGATTCTCGCCGACGTGCTGACTGGCTCTGCGGAATTGATTGAAGAAACGTGCCAAGGGATCCCGCCGGAGTTCATCTCTGCGCTGCTCATACCACTGCTTGAAGCCGAGAGCGTCATCCAAGACAGACTGAAGCGCAAACGTCACACTCCTGACAGCGGCCACAAAGGCGCTCGCGTAGTACCGTACGGCGAAGAGGTCAGAGCCGGACTCGGGGATTCTCTTCAGAAAGAAATCCGCCTCTGCGACCTTGTCATCAACGAGACTGAAGGATCGCCGCATGAGAAATTCCGCCCGGTGACGTTTGCCATGGACTCCGTTCGGAGATGATAAGGCAGCAGAGGTCGCTATTCCAGGCGATTTCTCCCCCCCGGAATCCCACAACTCGGCCGCCCCTTCGCCACTCCGTCACTTCGTCACTCCGTCACCTCGTTGCTGCGCACTCCGTCACTTCTCCTTCCTCGGCAGCCTCTTGATGATCTCGTCGGGATTCCGGGGGGGATTCCGGGGACAGGATATAGTTTTCCGGAAGCGGGATAACCCGCAGTAACCACGCCACGCGCCGTCGCCCACTGACTTCCCGCGTAGGGTGCGTGCCCGCCCCGGCGGGTAAACTTTGCAGCCACGCGGCCCATGACCTTATGAATCAGCGTGGGTCCATAGGACCCACCCTACATGCCTGGAACCGTAGCCCCCGAGTGAGGGTCGGAACATGGTCACCCTGCGGGATGACCATGCCACCCGCCATGGTCACACTGCGGGATGACCATGCCGGCCGGCTCGGGACGTTGCGTTCAAGAGTGCATCATCGGGCATGGCCGAGGCTGCAACATGGTCACCCTGCGGGATGACCATGCCACCCGGCCAATTCCCCGGCGCGGCATGGCCGCTCCGTCACTCTTCTTTCTTCGGCAGACTCTTGATGATCTCGTCGGCGAGGCCGTATTCGACGGCTTGTTCGGCGGACATGAAGCGGTCGCGGTCGACGTCTTTGGCGATCTGTTCGACGGTCTGACCTGTATGCTCGGCGAGGATCTCGTTCAGGCGCTCGCGCATCCGCAGGATCTCCTCGGCCTGGATGCCGATGTCGGTCGCCGTGCCGCGCGCACCGCCCATCGGCTGATGAATCAGTACGCGGCTGTTCGGCAGGACGTACCGTTTGCCCTTCGTCCCGGCCGCAAGGAGCACGGCCGCCATGCTGGAGGCCTGGCCGATGCAATAGGTCCGCACGTCGCACCCGACGAACTGGATCGTGTCGTAGACGGCCATGCCGGATGTGATGACGCCGCCGGGCGAATTGATGTAGATGGAGATGTCGACGTCGGCGTTTTCGTTCTGGAGGTACAGCAGTTGCGCGATAACGAGGTTGGCCCGGTGGTCCTCGATGTCGCCGCCGAGGAAGATGATGCGGTCTTTGAGGAGGCGGCTGTAGATGTCGTAGGCTCGCTCGCCGCGGCCGGTTTCCTCGATGACCTGCGGGATGAGTTGATTGCGCGTGTGCACGCTCAGTTCCCCTGCTTGGATTTTTCCTCGTCGGTGGGGTGCTCGAACACCTCGTCCACCAGGCCGTACTCCTTGGCTTCCTGTGCCGTGAAGTAGCGGTCGCGTTCGCTTTCATCGCGGATTTTCTCGGGCGGCTGCCCGGTGTGTTTGGCAAACAGTTGGATGAGGCTTTCCTTGTCGCGGAGGACCTCCCTGGCGGCGATCTCGACATCGGCCGCCTGGCCACCCACTTCGCCCGCCGGCTGATGGAGCATGACCTTGGCGTGCGGCAGGGCGAAGCGTTTCTCCTTCGCACCGCCGGCCAGCAGCAGCGCCGCACCGCTGGCCACCAGGCCGATGGCGTACGTCGCGACCGGGGCATCCAGAAACTGGATCGTGTCGTAGATGGCCATCGTGCTCGAGACGTACCCGCCGGGCGAATTGATGTACAGGTTGATCTCCTGGTTCCGTTTCTCGCTCTGCAGGTACAGCAGTTTCATCACGACGACGTTGGCCGTGTGGTCGTCGATGATGCCCTCGATGAACACGATGCGGTTCTCGAGCAAGAGGTCCGACAGCGTCAACTGCCGCTGCTGCTGGTACGGCGGCATCACGGCGCTCGTTGGCCGCACCAGGTGACGGACCACGTCGGGGTCGTTGGAATGGGATGGCATGGCTGGCTCATTTCCTCCAAGCGGTTCGTCCACCGGTGGCGCGCCGGCTCGCTGCGCGTTCGCGCAGGGCCTACGTCGTCTCCATGTCGGCGGCGTCCTCTGCCGCCTCATCGGCTGGGGCATCGGCCGGTTCGTCTTCGGCCATGCCGGACGGCTCTTCCTGGGGCGCCGCCTCGGCCGCCGCCTCGTCCTCTGCCTCGCCGGCGGTCGACTTCTCAAGCAGCATCCGCAGGACCTTGTCATCGAGGATCTGGCCGCGCAGGCTGTCGAGCGTGCCCTCGGCATCCATCTCCTCGTGAAGGCGATCCTCTTTGCGGTGGTACTGGGCGGCGATGAAGCGAACGCGAGCATCCAACTCGGCGTCGGTCGCCTCGATGCCCTCCTTCTCGGAGATCGCGCCGAGGATGAAGTGGAGCCGAAGGTCGCGGGCGGCTTGCTCGGTGCTGGCGCCGCGAATCTCTCCGAGGCGGCTCTCGATCTCTTGCGACGGGATGCCGCGGTACTGAAGGTTGACCAACTGCCGCTGCAAGAGGCGGTTGGCGTGACGCTTGACCAGGTCCTCAGGCAGGTCGAACGGGACGGTCTCCAGGAGCCATTCTTCGACGGCCGCCTCGCGTGCCCGGCGGTAGGCGCTGTCGCTCCGGGCTTCCTCCTGACGCCTCACAGCCGCCTTCAAGGCGTCCATGTCCTCATACTCGGCGGCCTTCAGGAGCGCCTCGTCGTCGGGCAGAACGACCCGCGCGATCGCGCCGATCTTGACCCGAAGTTCCGCCTCCTTGCCGCGCACGTCCTCGTTGTCGGCCTCGTCGCCGATGGTGATCTTGACGGTCTTCGTTTCGCCGACCTTGGCACCCTTCAACAGTTCCGGCAGGTTCGCAAGACGGATCCCCTCAACCGCGATCTCGGCCACCGGCAGGCGGACGTCTGTCCGATCCACGACCATGACGTCGCCGGCCTGGATGGCCAGGTCGCACGTCAGGATGTCGTTGTCCCCGGCCTCGCCGCCCTCCTCGACGGCTTCAAGCCGGCCGCTCTGCTCCCGCAGCCGCGCGAGCGCCTGAGTCACCGACTCGTCGGTCACCTGGGGCCGCTCGACCTTATCGAGCGGAATCTGCGAGTAGTCGTCGGGCAGGTCGAACTCGGGCCGCACCTCCAACTCGATCGAGAAGGTCATCTCGCCCTCGTCGGGCAGTTCGATCTTGTCGGCGTCGACGGCCGGTTCGCCGATGACGTCGAGGTTCTGCTCCTCGATGGCCTTCTCGAACCCCTCCGCCACCAACTTCACCCGGACCTCCTCGGTCACGGCGTCGCGGAACCGCTTCTCGATGAGCCGCCGCGGCGCACGCCCGGGCCGGAACCCCGGCACCAGGGCCTCACGCTCCAGTTCCGTGAACCGCGCGGTGAACTTCTGGTCGATCTCTTCCCGCGGGAAGGTGATCGTGAGTTTCTTCCTGCAGGCGGCAACGTCCTCAACGGTCACGTTCATCGACAGTGCGCTCCTTGCGGGACGGTTCCCGCGCGTCGGCGCCGGTGCGCCGATGTCCTGTCCTCCGGCCGACGCCAACAAAAAAAACGGCCTCGCCCGAACCCTTCAATCTGGTCGGCGCCGAGCCGCCTATGCAGCCGCCAACATGGAGCGGGCGATGGGACTTGAACCCACGACATCAACGTTGGCAACGTTGCGCTCTACCGCTGAGCTACGCCCGCTCGCTGCCGTAGGGCCGTCGGGACCACCCTTACGGGCCCACCGACCAACCTCAGGGCGGCAACTATACCTGGACCCCGGAATGGATGCAACCTAAAACTGCCCCGCGCTTTTGCCCGAGAAGCGTCGCTTGCCAAGTGCGACCGGCGCGGGTAGAATCTCGGGCACCGTTGCGACGCCATCGGGGGCAGCGCTATGGCGGCCATTTTTGGGTTCCTTCGTCGAAAAGGGGCCAGGCGTACCGAACGGCAGAAGACCGGCCGGGCGGGCGAACGGGCCGCCGAACGGTTCCTCAAGAAGCACGGGTACCGCATCCTCGCGCGCAACGTGACGTACCGGCAGGGAGAGGTGGACCTCGTGGCCCGCGAAAAACGCACCGGCACGATCTGTTTCGTTGAGGTCCGAAGCCGCACACTCAACGCCGACACCGACGCCGTCGTCGAACCCGAAGAGACGGTTACGCTCGCCAAGCGCCGCCGCGTCATCTCAGCCGCCCTGACGTTCCTCGCCGGGCGGCGGGCAGCCGACCGGCCGGTACGCTTCGACGTCATCACGGTCCGCTTCGCGGGCGACCGGCGCGGCAAGGCCGATATCCGCCACTACCCGGCCGCCTTCGACGCCACAGGCAGAATAACCTAGCAAACCGTTAGCCGCCGGGCTTGGCCGGCCGAGTTATGCGCGGTGGGTCTCAGCGCCCACCGCGCATGACGGCGCGTGTCCGCGGCCGCCTTCGACGCCACAGGTCAGGTAACATAGCGTGCCGCGCGCCTTTGTCTTTCGCTGTTGACTTTGAACTTTGAACTTTGAACTTTGAACTTTGAACCTGGCACTTGGAACGGTTTTCACCCATGCCCGAAACCGCCATCGACAGCCACGCCCACGTGCACGTCGGCCGTCTCGCCGACGACCTGATCGGCGTTCTGGAGCGGGCCCGCGCCGCGTCGCTCGACGCCATCATCAACGTCGGCACCAGCCCGGCCGAGAACCCGCGCGTCGTCGAAATGGCCGAACGCGAGCCGATGCTCTATGCCGCCGTCGGGTACCATCCGCACGGGGCGGCCGAGATCAAGGCCGTCGATTGGCCGCCGCTCGATGACCTGACCTCCCGGCCGCGCGTCGTCGCGCTCGGCGAATTCGGCCTCGACTACCATTACGAGCATTCGCCGCGCCCCGCTCAGCGCGACGTCTTCGCCCAGGGCATCCGCCTGGCATCCGACCGCGACCTGCCGCTCGTGGTCCACACGCGGGAGGCCGAGGCCGACACGCTGGCCGTTCTCGATGCGGCCGAGCACCTGCCGCGCGGTGTGTTCCACTGCTTCACCGGGACGCCGGAGTTCGTCCGGGAGGCGCTGGACCGCGGATTCCACGTCTCGTTTTCGGGCATCGTGACGTTCCCCAAGGCCCGGGACCTGCGCGAGGCCGCCCGGTGCGTGCCGCTCGAGCGCCTGCTCGTCGAGACCGACGCACCGTACTGCGCGCCGGTGCCGCTGCGCGGCAAGACGAACGAGCCGGCGTACATCGTGCACGTCTTGCGGTGCCTGGCCGAACTCTACTCGCTGAGCGAGAACGACGTGCGTCGGATCACGCGGCGGAACGCCTCGCGGCTGTTCGGCATTCCACTGCCCGAAGGCGGCCCGTGCATCGTGTACCCCATCCGCCGCAGCCTCTATGTCAACGTGACGAACGATTGCCCGAACCGCTGCACGTTCTGCCCGCGCGCCAAGAGCGACGGCGAACTGCTGGTCAAGGGCCACGACCTGCGCCTGGACGCCGAGCCGTCGGCCGACGAGATGCTAACGGCCCTGGCGGCCGCGCCGCCGGAGAACTACGAAGAGATCGTCTTCTGCGGTTTCGGCGAGCCGACGCTCAGGCTGGACGTTGTGCTTCAGGTCGCCCGCGCCGTCAAGGACCGCTGGCGCTTGCCCACGCGTCTCGATACAAACGGCCAGGGCTCAGCGGTCAACGGCCGCAACATCGTTCCGGAACTCGCCGAAGCGATCGACGCCGTCAGCGTCAGCCTCAACGCCGCCGACGCCGAGACGTACGAGCGCCTGTGCCGGCCCACGATCCCGAACGCCTTTGCCGCCGTCTGCGACTTCATCCGCGCCTGCCGCGGCCGCATCGGAAGCGTCCGCGCCACCGCCGTCGCCGTTCCCGGCCTCGACATCGAAGCCGTCCGGCGGTTGGCCGAAGACGAGTTGGGTGTGGCGTTTTCCGTGCGGCAGTATAACGTGGTGGGGTGACAGTGCGTAGGGTGGGTGCCCGCCCCGGCGGGTAAACTTTGCACCCACGCGGCTCATGATCTTATGAATCGGCGTGGGTCCATAGGACCCACCCTACATGCCGGCCATGCCACGCGGCTATAACGTGGTGGGATAGGGCCTGGCGCACCGGCCTTCTTGGGGCTTGCCATTCGCACCGCTGCGCGGTATCTTTTGGGCGGGATATGAAGCGAGCAGTGCGTTTGGAGCAGCCATGCTGACGGTTCCGCGGGACGAGATCGCCGATTTGTGCCGCCGGTGGAAGGTGACGGAGTTCGCCCTGTTCGGGTCGGCCGTGCGCGACGACTTCGGCCCCGAGAGCGACGTGGACGTTCTCGTGCGCTTTGAGGCGGACGCCGGGTGGAGCCTCTTCGACCTGGTGACGATCCAGGGCGAACTGGCGGACGTGTTCGGCCGCAAGGTCCACATCGTTGAAGCGGAGGGCCTTCGGAACCCCTTCCGGCGAGACGAGATCCTGCGAACGCGGGAGGTCGTCTATGCCTCCTGAAGCCCGCGACCTTATGAATCAGAGTGGGTCCATAGGACCCGCGCTACATGCTTGTGGTGCGAGAGGTTTATGCGGCCTGGAGCGCGCCCGCGGCCCCTTCTTTCCGATCGCTCTCAGACTCTCGGCCCTCTCTTGGCCGTCCGGTCAGCGCGAGCGTTCGGAATGCATCCGTGAAACGGGCAAATCTGAGATCATGCTCGAAGACGGCAAGACAAACTCCCACGTCAGAACCCGTACTTCTGCCGCCGGAGCATGAACGCTTTCTCCCCGCCTTCCATAACCTGAGTGATTGCATCGCGGATTGCCCGAACATCAATCGCTCCCGGTTTCTTGATCTCTCCCCGGCTGCGGTCGTGCTCAGAGGCGTAGTCGCAGTGAACAACGAGTTCCGCATCCCCGTTAACCACAAGGTTCGCGTTATGGCTCGCAAAGATGATTTGTCGTCTCCGCTTGGCCTCCCATATCAGGGACACAACATCCCCAATCACCACGTTATCCAGGTCATCTTCAGGCTGGTCGATGATCAGCGGGCCACCTTCTTCGCTAAGCAGAACCTTCAACAGGGCGGTCGCCTGCTGGCCGGCAGAAGCCCGCTCAAAGGGTATCACGTGTTCCGCCTTCTTGTAAAGGAACTCAGGGGTATCCCTGAGGCTCGTAAGCGCTATCTCAAGCCAAGTATCGGGCTGCAACTTCTCGAGCACGGCTCGCCTCTGCTTCTCCGTTAGGTCCCAGCAAACCAATGGTGTTGGCACCATGTCGGGGGCCACGTCCTCTGCCTTGGTCTCGGCCAAAGACCTGAGTTCCAACATGAGCGCTCGCCACTTTTCTACGGCGGTGCCACCCTTAAGGAGGGACCCTCTGAGTGTATCCCAGCGGTCCTGAGAGATATACGCCCCTTTGAGCGTCTCGCGCAGCTTCGCGAGCGCGTCATCGATATCGGCCCCACGCATGAGTTCTGCCTTGATCTCGCCATCGGACATCTGCGTGAGCCCTTTGCATTGCCGCTCCAGAGCGTTGCCGCGTTGGCGGTGCAGGTCAATCCAGGAATCCAGCAGCCGTGCGAATTCACCCTCCGAATCGCCTTGGCCCTTGGGATCCCTCGCAAGATCTGTCACCTGTTTCTGCTTCTCGGCCTCCTGCTCTCGCAGGTCGCGCAGCTGGGCCATTTGTGTCTTGTGGGTTGCCGCCTCCTGCTGGGCTGCGTCATAGGCACGCGTGTGGGCCTCCTGGTTTGCCTCCCAAGTGTTCAGCCGGCTAAGAATCTCGCCAATGCCAGCAACAAGAACCGCTCGAGTATCTCTCACGCTGTTGATTGCGCGGGCAATCAGCTCGCCAGCATCCTGATGAATGGATCGGAGCAACTCGCCTTGAGGGCTTCCCTCTTCTAGGTTGAGGCCCTGTGGCAATTCCATCAACGCCGTTTCGGCTGCAGAGAGTTCCTGCTCAGCGAGGTCCAGGTCCTTCTGGATGGCATCCTGTGCTTGGGCCTCCCGCAGTCTGGCCGCGTGCTCCTTGATGGCCTTGCTGGCTTCGTCTGTTAGCTTTGGCAGCCCCTTTTCAATGGCATTCGCGCGTTCACGGAGGGAGGCCAGCTCCGTCTTGGCAGCGGCCAGATCTCTGGCTGACTGCTTGCGGACGAGTATTTGGGAATAGACTTCACGTATCTTCCTGCGATGTTGATCAATTTGCTCTTGCCACTGTGCTAGCTCGTTCTGGATGGGCTGTTCGATGAACCGCTGCAGTTCAGCCGTGCGATTGCTGACGCTTGAAAGCTGCTTCTGGCTGTACGCGCGGATTGGCAGCAAATGACGGACTTCCTCGGCGGTGGCGGGCACTGCGTCCTGGTCGGCCACCCGAAGTGTGATCTCCTTGGTACCCGAATCGTACTGTACCACATGGGGTATCTGGTCCAGAACCCAGTGCACCGTCACGCGGCCCTTGACTGCGTCGAGTGTCTCTTGAATCAGACGCCTCTTGCGGGCCGCGCCATCGCTGGCCTCTATGTCCGACTCGTATGGCACCGGCTGGTCTTGCATCGCTTGGCGCAGGTATTCCAGGATCGTCGACTTGCCTGTACCGCGCCCGCCGATGATCGCGTTGAACTGCGGGTTGAGCTCAAGGTCGAGGGCCCCCATGAAGGTGCTGGCGGAGACTTCGATCCGAGAAATATACGTCGCTGGTATGGTTGGCTGCACCTGGGATATGCGGGACTGCCTGGCAAGGCAAGCCTGGCGCAAAGCCTCTGCGGTTGGCTCGGCCATCTTCACCCAGGTCGTGCGGCATCCAAGGTCGCGACAATCCTCACGGCGAGAGTCGGAGGTCTGAAATACGCCAATGGCCCTCGGCCCCCAGCCGTGGGCCGTTCCAGTCAGGATGTGTTGCTTCTTATGGCTGTCCCAGTTGCACTCAATGTAGCCTCCATCACATGGCATGGAAGCGTACTCGGGGTCGAAGCCCTTCCGCAGTAGTGTCTTGTGACTTCCATCATCGCCAACGTGAGGAAGGATGATGTAACGCCCCTTGAGCGCGCCGTGCGAGTATCTGCGGAGCGCGTTGTCCAAGTCTTTCAATGACCTGAAGTCAAGGGGTGTGACCGGCGGGCCATCGGCAGCCCCATCTGGGTACGTGTTCCCAACACCAATGGCCTCAAGCAACATGGCCTGAATGCTTGGATCCGCATCGGCGTCAAGGAGCACGATGGCTTGGCATGGTACTGCCAGCGTCAACTCCGCCCCTGGAAAGATAATTGGATCTTGTGCGCTGGGCGTGGGAGCCGGACTGCTTGTCTTGTCTTCCTGGGCCGCCAGCTGGAAGTACTTCGCGAAGCAGACGTCATGGTGGTCAGTAAGACCAACGGCTTGGAGCCCTGCCTCGCGACACGCTCTTACGAAAGCACGAGCAAAGGCCATCCTCTGGTCGTGAGGCACCGGCTTACAGCCTGTCCATTTGCGGTCCCGAGGCGAATGCACTTGGAAGTCGCTTCGATAGAAATGGGCGCCTTTGTCCATCATTCCCCCCTTATATAGCCCGGGTCCGGGACACCTGCGGTCTCTGAGCAATCGGACTATCGTAAGTATGCCGCGCTTTCCTGCGAGCCGCAAGCCCCTTATCGGGCGTTGGGGGGCAGTATTCCAGACGCTGGGCCAGGCACGGTCCGTTGTAACGTCGCGCACATTGATAGCATGGGCCGAGCGCGAGGGCGCCATCGCCTTGAATGAACAGACCCGAACGCGGTTCTCGTGAGCGGCTAGGCAAGCCGCCCGTTGCAGTCTTCGGCCTTCTCGGTTGGCGGGCGTCCGAATCGCACCCCCAAACCCGCCAAATCCCACATCCCACGCAAAGATCGGCCCCTTTCCGCAAAAAGACATAGGTGGGAGCAGCCGATGACCTTATGAATCAGCGTGGGTCCATAGGACCCACCCTACATGCTGTTGCCGGAAGGGAGTGTCTGCGTGCCGCGCCAGGGCGTGGCAATTGCGGCTTGGCGTTGGAGCAGTTGACGTTCAACTGTAGGAGGGCATAGGGCGGTGGGTCTGGCGACCGACCGCGCTGGAACGCGAATCTTCGCGCTGCTACGGGCGCGGCGGGTCGGGAGACCTGCCGCGCTATGTGCTACATGCAATCGTGAATTGCGTTAGTCGAGCCCATGACCTTATGAATCAGGATGCGTCCACAGGGCCCACCCTACATGCTGTTTGAGGCTGACAGCATGGTCACCCTGCGGGATGACCATGCCACACGGCTGCTTGAGGCTGACAACATGGTCACCCTTCGGGCTGACCATGCCACACGGCTGTTTGAGGCTGACAGCATGGTCACCCTGCGGGATGACCATGCCACCCGGCTGCTTGAGGCTGACAACATGGTCACCCTTCGGGCTGACCATGCCACACGGCTGTTTGAGGCTGACAACATGGTCACCCTGCGGGATGACCATGCCACCCGGCCGGCGTGCGACACTACAACGTGGTGGGGTGACAGTGCGTCGGGTGGGTGCCCGCCCCGGCGGGTAAACCTTGCACCCGCGCGGCCCATGACCTTATGATTCCGGGGAAAACAGATCTGGTTAACGACTGCCACCGAGGATTGATCGCTTGCCATCCGCAAAAGGCAGAGCAGGAACATGGAAGAACTGACATGAAGAAAATCACCCTCATTGCACTTGGACTACTCACGACGTGTCTTTCCGAGGCAAAGGCCCACGAAGCCAAAGAGATCCTCGATGCTGCGGGTGTCAAGGGGGGGCTGGTTGTCGTGATCGGCTGCGACAGCCCGTCGCTGCTGGCGGAATTGCGGGCAGGCAATTCGTACCTGGTGCACGGCCTGGATCGCGATCCCGGGAAGGTCGCGGCCGCCAGAAGGCACTTACGAGAAAAAGGGCTTTACGGTTCCGTCACCGCAGCCCGATTGGAGGGATCGCGACTGCCGTACGTAGACAACCTGGTCAATATGATTGTCGTCACGGGTGAGGCGGGGCAGATTGTCGAGGACGAGATAACGCGGGTGCTTGCCCCCCTGGGAATCATCGCGGATGCTCGGAAGGAGCAAATCGAGATCACGCGCAAGCCGTGGCCCGGGAACCTGGATGCATGGAGCCACTTCCTGCACGACGCCTCGAACAACGCCGTCTCGGGCGACACGGTAGTCGCCCCGCCGCAGGGCCTGCGGTGGACTTGTGGGCCCGAGTACGCCAGGAGCCACGAGCACTTCGCCGGCATGAGCGCGATGGTCACTGCCGGCGGACGGATCTTCACCATCATCGACGAGGGACCCATCAGTTCGGTCTACCTGCCGCCCCGATGGAAACTGGTGGCCAGGGACGCCTTCAGCGGCGTGCTGCTATGGAAGAAGCCGATAACGAACTGGGAATCGCACCTTCGGGGTTTTCGCAGCGGCCCAGCGGAGATCGGGCGGCGGATGGTGGCAACGGGTGACCGGGTCTACGTCTCACTCGGTTACGGAGAGCCGGTTACGGTTCTCGATGTCTCGACCGGAAAGCCGCTCACGACCCTTGCCGGCACCGGCGGCGCTCGCGAACTGCTTCTGACAGGCGGGGTGCTCTATGTGCTCGCCGACGACATGACGGCCGCCCAACACGAGGAGCGTAAGACGTGGATCAACCGGATTTCCCCGACGCTGAAGATCTGGTATCGCTTTCCGCGTGAGGCGATTTCGATGTACGGCACCCAGCGGATCGTCGCGATAAAGACCGGCTCCGGCGAGTTGATCTGGAAGCGGGAATTCAAGGCATCCGGCGAGATTATGCCCACGACCATGGCGGTCGACGATGGAAGGATCTGTCTTCAGACCGTCTCGCACGTGGTCTGTCTCGATGCCATCGCAGGCAAGGAGATGTGGCGCAGCCGGCGCCCGGTCGCGAGGAGCCGGCTCTCCTGGTCCACGCCCACCCTGGTCATCCACGACGGCGTTGTGCTGACCGTCGACCGCACGGCCAAGGACAATGCGGACCAATCCCCGCCGGCCCAGGGCAGCAAGTGGATCATCTCCAGCGGAGGTTGGGAGAAAAGGCAGGACGCCCAGATGGTCACATTCTCTCTCGATGACGGGAAGGAACTCTGGCGTGCGCCCTGCTCCGAGAATTACAACGTCCCGACGGACATCTTCGTGATCGACGGCGTGGTCTGGGTTGGCAACCTGCGCGGCGGCAGCGACCCCGGCTTCACAGAGGGACGCGACCTGAAAACCGGCAAGATCACCGCCACGATACCCGCCCAAAAGGCTTGGGGGCACCATCGCTGTTATCGGAACAAGGCGACCGTTCGATGGCTGCTGGTGGGCCGCGGCGGCATCCAGTTCATCGATCCCGGCAGCGGCTCTGTCAAAGGGCACTCGTGGGTGCGGGGAACGTGCCAGTACGGCACCATGCCCGCGGGCGGCCTTATCTACGCGCCGCAACATTCCTGCGCATGCCAGCCCGAGGAGCTGCTCATCGGAATGAATGCCCTCTCTCCGCGGTCCAGCGCTGGAGAAGGCCCGGCGCCACTGGAGAAGGGCCCGGCCTATGATGAAATCTCGAATCTCAAGTCCGGTTCCGCGAAGACCGAATGGCCGACATACCGCCGAGACGTCCGTCGAAGCGGCTACCAGAATCTGCCCGCGCCGGGCAAGCCGGGTGTCGCGTGGACAAGAAGGCTCTCCTCGCCCATCACTGCGCCGGTCGCGGCGGGCGGCATGGTCGTTGTGGCCGAGAGGGACCGCCATGCCCTGCATGCCCTGTCGGCTGTGGACGGCGAGCCGGCCTGGACGTTCATCGCCGACGGCCGGATCGATTCGCCGCCAACCCTGTCGGGCGGCCTGTGCCTGTTCGGGACGCGAAGCGGGTTCGTCTACTGCCTGCGGGCTTCCGACGGGGCGCTGGTCTGGCGATTCCGCGCCGCGCCGCGGGACCGGCGCCTCTTCGCCTACGAGCAACTCGAGTCGGTATGGCCGGTGCACGGGTCGGTGCTGGTCGACGACAATCTTTCGGGCGGTGTGGCCGCGGCATACTTCGCAGCCGGCAGGTCCTCTCGCATCGACGGCGGTATCCGCCTTTACGCACTGGAGGTAAAGACCGGCGAGGTGATCCACAAAACAGACGTAGACATGACCAGGGGCGCCGGCGCCGGCAGAATCAGGCAGAGCGTGCTGCCGGACATCCTCTCGGCCCAGAAGGACACCATCTGGATGCGCGGCATGGGCGTCGATAAGAACCTCGCCCCGGTCAAGGATATGCCCCACCTCTTCGCCCCGCGCGGGTTCCTGGACGACACGTGGTGGCACCGGACCTACTGGCTCTACGGCACAGCGATAGGAGGCGGTTACACGAACTGGCCGCTGGTCGGCAACGTGTTGCCTGCCGGGCGGCTGCTGTCCTTTGACGGCGGGGATCTCATCTACGGATACGGGCGTATGGCCTACCGTGCCGGTGACGGACACGTCCGCCCGGACATGGCGAAGGACTACAGGCTGTTTGCGGAGGTTCTGGACCCCTCACCGGCGGCCACAAGACAGCGGGACAGGAAACGCCGGATCACGTGGACCGCGCAACTGCCCTTCGTGGCCAGGTCGATCGTGCTGACCCGCGACGCCCTGCTGGTCGCAGGCGGAAAGTCGCCCACCGAGAGTGCCGAGAGTCACGGCCCGGGCACTTTCTGGATCGCTTCGCGCGATGACGGCTCAAAAACGGCCGCATGCGTGCTTCCCGCTCCGCCGGTGCTGGACGGCATGGCCCTGACCGATTCGGGTGTTTTCCTCTCCGCAATAGACGGCTCCATAGTCTGCCTTCGAACAAAGCATGATGAATGATCAAGGAGAGAATTGCGGGCCTCGGAAGGACAGCCCCTCGCGGCAGACTCCTTCTGACACGGCTACAGGGGAGAACGGATATGCCGGTGTTGAGCAACTTGAATCGGACACGCATGCCGGCCCTGTTCGCCGTTGGGGCGATTCTGTCGGGCGCCTTGATGTCCCATGCCACAACGGCACAAGAAGAGAAGGCGGTCAAAGACTTCCCTGCCGTCCTCGGACGCGACATCACGCTGTGGAGCGACGGCACACGGCTCTCCGGTGTCTTGCTCTACCCCAAGGACGCAAAGAAGGCAAGAAGCAGGCGGCCGGGAATCACCGAAGCCCCCTTCTTCCCCGAGCGGTGAATCGTTTCCCGCACGAAAAGGAGCACGCCATGACGTCACGAGAGAATCGTTTGAAACGCCGGGACTTTCTTCAGAAGTCGGTCGCCGGCGCTGCACTGGCGGGATTGGTGACCGTACCTCGACATGTCCTGGGAGGTGCGGGTCATACGCCGCCGAGCGAGAAGGTCAACCTGGCCGGCATCGGCGTGGGCAATCGCGGATGGCAGGTCATTCGAGGTATGGCCGATCAGAACATCGTCGCCTTGTGCGATGTCGATTCGCAATACCTGGCAAAGGCGTCCAGCCGCTTCGAGAAGGCGAGCGTCTACCGCGATTTCCGCAGGATGCTGGACAAGGAGAGCAAGAACATCGACGCCGTGACGGTCGCCACGCCGGACCACGTGCACGTCCCCGCCAGCGTGATGGCCATGAAGATGGGCAAGCACTGCTATACCGAGAAGCCGCTCGGCCACAACATCCATGAGGTCCGCACCGCAACGCAAGTGGCCAGACGGTACGGCCTGGCCACCCAACTTGGCAATACAGGGCATTCCGGATACAACTACCGCGGTGTGGTCGAGTTGATCAAGGCCGGGACGATCGGCGAGGTCAAGGAAGTCCATGCGTGGTGCAACAACGAGTGGGATACCCCGCCGAGAGTCGTCAGCAACCGCCGCGACCGCGACCGGCCGAAAGACAGACCGCCCGTTCCGGAGCACCTGGATTGGGACCTCTGGCTGGGCCCGGCGCCCTATCGCCCGTACCATCCCGCTTACCATCCCCGGCATTGGCGCGGTTGGTGGGACTTCGGCAACGGCAGGCTCGGCGACATGGGGTGCCATCTGATCGACCTGCCGTTCTCGGCCCTCGACCTCAAGTATCCGCTGACGGTCGAGGCGCTTGGCCCGAAGGCCCATCCCGAGAGTGCGCCCACGTGGCTCATCTGCACGTGGACCTTCCCCGGGCGAAGCGACCGGCCACCCGTCGAACTCACATGGTACGACGGCAACAAGCGGCCCGAATTGCTGAAAGAAGTGAACCCGCCTGACTCCAACTGGCCCTGGTACGTGCTGTTCGTCGGCGCCGACGGGATGCTGATTGCCGGAATGGAGTCATTCAAACTGTATCCGGAAGACAAGTTCGCCGGCGTCCGGCGGCCGCCGCTGCCCCGCGGGAAGTCCCACGCCGATGAGTGGCTGACGGCATGCAAGACGGGCAGTCCGACCGGCTGCCACTTCGGCTATTCCGGACCACTGACCGAGACGGTGCTGCTGGGAACGGTTGCCTATCGCGCCGGCACGAAACTGGAGTGGGACGCGAAAAACATGAAGGTCACGAACTGTCCGGAGGCGAACCGGTTCACCCGACGCGAGTACCGCAAAGGTTGGACACTGTAGATTGGAGAGGATGCAAATGACAGCGATGCCGTCTACTTGGTTGCGAGTCTTGGCCGCCACGCTTCTGCTGCTGATCGGCCCGGCCGTCGGCGCCGGCGAAGACGGCTGGACGCCGCTCGGCGCCGATGACAACTTCGGCGCCTGGCACCAGCCGACCGGCGACTGGTACGTGGCCGGCGACGCCATGGTCGATCCGAACGATGAGAAGCGTCTGGCCGGGAAGCCGGGCACCGGCGTGATGATCAACGGCAAGACCGGCCGGACCAACAGCCTCGTTACGAAGCGGCGTGATTTTCGTGATGTCGAGTTGCACGTGGAGTTCATGGTGGCCCGCGGCTCCAACTCCGGTGTGATATTCCACGGCAATTATGAAATCCAGATCCTCGACAGTCACCACGTGAAAAACCCCACAGGCGGCCACTGCGGCGGGATCTATCCCCGGGCCGAGGCCAAACCGAAATACCACCACATCGACAAGGGTTCTCCGCCCAGGGTCAACGCCGCGAAGCCGCCGGGCCAGTGGCAATCGTTCGACATCATCTTCCAGTCGCCCCGATTCGACAAGGACGGCAACAAGACGGCCAACGCCCGGTTCGTCAAGGTTGTGCACAATGGCCAGGTGATCCAGGAGAACTTCGAAATGCCGTACGCCTGCGGCCCGAACTGGGATCGCAAGCAGCATCCGCGGGGCCCGATCATCTTCCAGGGCGACTACGGCCCGGTGGCCTATCGCAACATCCGCGTGCGGCCATGGAAGGGCGACACCGGCGAGAGGAAGCTGAACGTCCCGCCCGAGGGCTTCACCGCGCTGTTCAACGGTAAGGACTTCACCGGTTGGCGCCTCGATGCCCAGGGCAAACAACTGTGGTCGATTGAGGATGGCGTACTCAAGGGAAGCGGTCAGGGACACTCGGATCTGTTCACGGAGAAGGAGTTTCGGGATTTCGTGTTGATGCTGGATTACCGGATGCCGGAGCCATCCGATAGCGGCATCTACTTCCGAAGACTTCGTCCGGAGATGGGGATCTTCGGGCAGCGTGAACAATTCAACCTCAATGCCGGTGGCGGCGGCTGGATGGCGAATCTGTTGAGTTTCCATTTTCTCCCAGAGGGTGTCCAACTGAAAGAGCAGGAACGTCCGCACGTCAGGCGTATTAACCCGAAAGTCGGTGCGTGGCATACGATCAAGCTAACGGTGATTGGGAAGAAAGTGACCGCTGAGTGTGACGGCAAGGTCGTTCTCGATCGCTTTGACTATCCGGAGGGGCTGTTGAGCATGGCGCCTGGTCCTATCGGGTTACAGAAGCACGCGGTAGAGAAAAAGGACGGAAAGACGAGCAATATGCCCGTTGAGTTTCGCAACATCTTTATTAAGGAGATCAAGCCTTCCGGGTTGAATGTGCCCCCTGAGGGCTTCACGGCTTTGTTCAACGGCAAGAACTTCAACGGCTGGCGACTGTCGCCCGCGGTACAAGACGCTTGGTCTATTGAGGACGGCATCCTCAAGTCCTACAAGACGATCAAGGACTGGGGTGCGGACCTGCGAACCGTGAAGAAATACAGGGACTACGTGCTGATGGTCGATTACCGGATTCCGAAAACTTCCGATAGCGGGATCTACATCCGGGGATTGATGCCGGGGATAGGCATCTTCGACCGGGACCGTTGGGAGCAGTTCAACCTCAGGTCTTGCGGGGGCACGGGAACACTAGAGAGCTTTCGTTTTCAACCACCGGATAGGCGCGTGGAACCTCCCCGCTTCAGGCCGATCGATCCTGAAGTCGGGGTCTGGCATACGGTCAAGTTGACGCTTGTCGGCAAGACCCTGTCCGCGGAGTATGATGGCGAGACGATCATTGACCAGTATGAGTACGCAGACGGCGTCTTGAGCATGGAGCCAAGCGTCATCCGGCTGCAGAAGCATCCCCCGTGTGAGATCGGTGGTGAGAGGAGCGACTGCCCGATCGAGTTCCGCAACATCTTCATCAAGGAGATCAAGCCTTCCGGTTTTCCCAAAGAGATTAAGCATCCCGAGCTGAACATGCCACCCCGGGGGTTCACCGCGCTGTTTAACGGAAAGGATTTCACCGGCTGGCAGGTGACACCCAAGGTCAAGGAAGCCTGGACCATCGAGGACGGCGTGCTGAAGGCGCACCACGAGATCAAGGAGTGGGGTGCCGGCCTGGTGACCGAAAAGACGTTCCGGGACTTCGTCTTACTGGTTGATTTCAGGTTCCCGGCCGTCTCCGACAGCGGGATCTGGTTTCGGGGGATTCCGGGCATCATGGGGGGCATGGAGCAGTTCAATCTGATGTCCGTTTACGGCACGGGGAATCTCGACAGCCTGGATCATCTTCCGAAAGACGTGCAGCTCTCGTTCCGCGACGCGGCCTATACCCCCTTTTTCTATTGTCAGCCAGAGTACTATCGCCTGAAAGAGCCACCGGTCAGGTACACGGATCCGGAAATCGGGGTGTGGCATACGGTCAAGATCACCCTGATTGGCCGGACCCTGTCAGCCGAGTATGACGGGCACATCATGCACGATCGATTCCAGTACCCTGAAGGCACGATCAGCATGGAGCCGGCGCCCATCCGGCTGCAGAAGCACATCCCCCAGCGGATCGCGGGCAAGCTGTACAGGGAATGCCCCATCGAGTTTCGCAACATCTTCATCAAGGAGATCGGGCGGTCTGAATCGGCCGAGGCGCGTGCATCGAATGGTCACCTTGCGAAGCTGTTCGCCCGGATCGACGCCAAGGGCTTGCCGGAAGGGTATGTGCCCGCGAAACACCAGGAGTACGTCGACCGTGTCTTCGCGAAACTCAGCCCGCAGAAGTCGGCGAGGATCGTGCAACTTTGGAGGGAGAAAGAAAAGACCGATCCGAACATGCCCAATCGGGGCTTCTCTTTCGTGAAGATCATGAACTACGTGGCCGCGGGGGAAAAACCGCCCGCAGAAAGCGCAAAGCAGCCGAGCAAGCCTCGCAGCGAACCCCCCGACAAGCCGGCCGGTCTGAACGTGCCGCCGAAGGGTTTTACCGCCCTCTTTAACGGCAAGGATTTTGCCGGCTGGAGAATGTCGCCCAAGGCAAAACAGATGTGGTCTATTGAGGATGGGGTGCTCAAGTCACACGGTCTTCTCAGAGAATGGGGAGCGTGCCTGGCAACCGAGAAGAAATACCGGGACTTTGTCCTGATGCTGGAGTTCCGGATGCCGACCATTTCCGACAGCGGCATCAGCTTCCGCAGATTGATTCCGGAGATTAAAGGCTTCGGAGACATGGAGCAGTTTAACCTGAGATCCAAAGGCGGCATGGGGCACCTGGAAAGTTACTACTTTCTACCGAAACAGGTTGCAGAGAAAATGGGACTCAAGGAGGAAGAGAAACCTCATGTCAGACATATTGATCCCGAAGTCGGAGTCTGGCATACGGTCAAGCTGACCATGAAAGGCCGGACATTCTCAGCCGAGTATGACGGAGAGGTTCTTTATGACAACTTCGAGTTTCACGACTGGATGATGAACATGAAGCCGGCGCCTATCAGGCTGCAGAAGCACGTCTTTGTAGATGGCGATAACCTCGGCAAGATGAATCCTTGCCCGATCGAGTACCGTAACGTTTTTATCAAAGAGATCAAGTCTTCCGAATCGCTCGGCCGCACGCTGGGACCGCAGAAACTGGGGCCGAAGCCTAAGAGGCGGAGGAGTTAAGTATTGTGTCCCCGGAACCCCACCCTCCCTTGGGGCTCCCTCCGCAGCAGCAACGCTGGGCATGTTGGAGACGGTTACACCTTAACGCGCCGCTTCAACTGTCCAGTCAATGGGTACAGGCCCAGGGAATCGTCAGTCCGGCAGCGGCTTGATCTTGACGCTCTTGTACAGGACCTTGCTGCCGGGGTCGTGGCCCTGCAGCGCGATGGTGCCGCTCGAGAGTTTCCGCCCGCCCTTGGCGTCGGCCGGTTCGGTGTACTCGCACGTCACCTTGTCGTTGATCTTGATGGTGACCTTCTTGCCCTGGACCTTGATGTAGTATGTGAACCACTCGTTGTCCTTGTGGGGGGCTTTATCCATGACGTCCTTGCGGCCGTACAGGCCGCCGGTCTTCTTGCGGTCGGAGTGCGTGGCGTTGACCTGGCATTCAAAGCCCTTGCCGGGCCACCCCTTCTCCCGGTACTCGGTGTGGAAGTAGATGCCGGAGTTCGACTTCGGAAAGGTCATCACTTCGGCCACCAACTCGAAGTTCTTGAAGTTGGCCTTGCCGACCGGCCCGGTGTAGAACAGGTGCGACCGCTTCCCGTTGGCGACGATGCACCCGTCGGCGACCTTGAAGCACTCCTTGTTCTCGCTGGCCTTCCAGCCGGTCAGGTCACGGCCGTTAAAGAGGGCGTAGAAGCCGTCCTTGTCCGGCTTGGGCGCGGCCGCCGTCGTGGCCGCAACCAGCAGCATGACAACAATCCCCGTCATCAGGCGTTTCATCAGCGGTTCTCCTTTCGAGTTCGGGCTTGCTACCTTGGACGAACATGGCGCGTGCATTATGCGCGCCGCGAGAGGGAATACAAGGCGTTTACGCAGTCGCCCGTCTCGGATCTCCTCGCCGCGATGCTTGCCACTCGCCGCCGCCTTCTCTATACTCCACAACACCCACAAGCGACAGGCTGCAAGCCAGAGCCGGCCCGCGCCACCATCCGCCAAGCGATCGGGGAACCATCGTGACAGCGGAGGTTTGCGCGGCCGGCCTCCGGACCCGCCGCGAGAGAACGGTCGGCAGCGACAACTATGGACCAACCAACGGTCACGCGCGAGATAATCGTTCAGGGCCTGAGGCGCCTCGGCCTTGATGGCGGCGAAGCGGTCATGGTCCACAGTTCCTTGAGCCGATTCGGACACGTCGACGGCGGGGCCGAGGCGGTCATCGACGCCCTGCGCGAAGCGGTCTCGCCCGGCGGCACCGTCGTCATGAGCGCCCTGACGATTACGCCGGCGTTCGTCGCGGCCCACGTCCGCGCCGCCCGCCAGGGACGGATCGACCGCGAGCACGCCATCTTCGACGTAGCCGAGACGCCCACCTGGGCCGGCCGCATCCCCGAGACGTTCCGTCACCAACCGGATGTAATCCGCAGTTGGCATCCGTCGCACAGCGTCGCCGCCGCCGGACCGCTGGCGGAGGAACTCGTGGCGGACCATCACACGAGCGCCGCATGCGGCCGCGGCTCGCCGTACGAAAGAATCACGCAGCGCGACGACGGACGCATCCTCCTCTTGGGCGTCGGCCACGAGGTCAGCACCACGATGCACGGGTTCGAGCAACTCGCGGGGCTGCCCTATGTTGAGCACCCGGAGGTCTGCCGCATACCCATCCGCACGCCCGAGGGAGAGGCGCTGGCCGAGACGCGGCTGCACATCTTTCACATCCAGCGCGAACTCGGTCGGCTCGAAAGCCGCTACATCAGCGCGGCCGCCGAGACCGTGACCTGCATCGGCGCAGCCGTCGTCCGTCTGTGCCGCGCGCGAATGCTCCGCAACATCACGCTCAAAGCCCTCGAGCAGGATCCGTGGGCGCTCGTGACGCCGCGCGGCCGCCGGACGTGGGAGCAGATGAAGGCCACAGGCAACGTTCTTGACCCGGCGGCGCGCAGCATCCTGCGGTGAAACCGCAGACAACGTCCCCGCGGAGGATGCCGCGCGCAGCGGGCGCGAGGGGCCTGCGTCTCACGTGGCGTAGGAATGCAGCCCGCCGCCGAAGATGCGGGCGAGGTTCACCCACAGAAGCGTCAGCACAATCGCCACCAGGCCCAGGACGACCAGGGCGCAGTTGAGGCGGGGGAACCGCTTGCCGTACATGTACCGCACGTGCAGGTACGCCAGAAAGACGAGCCACGAGGCCAGCGACGACAGTTCCTTGGGGTCCCAGTTCCAGTAATCGCCCCAGGCGATCTTGCCCCACACCGCCCCAAGCACCAGGCCGAGCGTCAGCAGCGGGAAGCCGAGCGAGACCATCCGGTACGTGGCCGCCTCCCAACCCACAAGCCCGTCCCCTCGCGGCCGGCCGAAGCCGACCAAACGCCGAAACGCCGGAACCGCCGCCTTCGCCATGATGGCGTACGCCAGCATGTACGCCGCCACGTGCGGCACGAACAGCGAACTCTGAAGCGCGGGCACGAGCATCTTCGGTTCGGCGTTGAACACAAAGCCCGCCGGGAAGAGGATGACGATGCCGATGACGGCGTCGCCCACCTCACCGCCCACGCCGAGGAACCGCCGGCAGAACAGCGTGACAGGCAGCACCAACATCCCCAGCGTCAGGAACACCTCGAACAGGTTCTGAAGCGGCACGTGACCCGTCTCCAGCCACCGGTACACCCACGCCGTCACCGCCATCGCGCACCCGACGCCGTACACGACGTAGCCGACTCGCCTGAGCCGCCCGAGGAACAGCCCTGCCGCGACCAGGTACAGGCCCATCGTCGCGTAGATCGCCAGACCCAGGATGGTCCACTTGATGGCCATGCGTC
>CAYVAM010000042.1:0-26534 GCA_964449275.1 uncultured Anaerolineales bacterium | reverse complement strand
GGGTCAGTGATGGTGTGTTTCATCAGAAAAGCGACGCCTCCGGCTGGAAGGATGGTTCAAATCCGACGCAGGAGGGCCGGAAGCGGGCCAGTCGCTTCGCCGCCACCTGAACTGCGTCCGGGTTGTTGTCTACGAGAATGAATCGCCTGCCGTGGATGGCTGCTGCTTCGCCCGTGGTCCCGCTACCACCGAAATAATCAAGGACTGTATCGCCCGGCTTGGTGTGCATGCGGATTATTCGGTTCAGAATTCCAAGTGGTTTCTGCGTCGGGTAGCCTGTCTTTTCCCGACCGTTTGTCGGAACGATCGTGTTCCACCAAACATCCGTAGGGGTCTTGCCTCGCTCCGCTTTTTCTTTCGTGACCAGGCCCGGCGCCATGTACGGGATGCGGTCCATCTGGTCGTAGTTGAAGGTGTACTTCTCCGGGTCCATGACATACCAGAGAATCGTGTCGTGCTTGGTCGGCCAGCGGCTCTTCTGGCGAGCGCCAAAGTCATAGGCCCAAATAATCTCGTTCATGAAGTGGGATCGTCCCAATAGTCCATCCATCGCGACTTTGGCGTAGTGTATCTCGCGGTAGTCCAGATGCAGGAAAAACGACCCGTCAGGCCTGAGACATCGCAAGGATTCGTTGATTCGGGGCATCAAAAAGGCAAGGAAATCATCAAAGCAGTCCTGGTAACTACTGCTCCCCTGCGGAACAGTCCTGTATCGACGCCCGGCGAAGCCGTTGCGGTCCCCGTTCTCATCAGCAACGGCTTTGATGCGCATGCGCTTCTGGCTCCCTCCCGTATTGAACGGAGGGTCTATGTAAATCAGGTCCACCGACTTGTCGCCAATGTATCGCCGCAGAACGTCCAGGTTGTCGCCGTAGTATAGCGTGTTCGCTGGTTCTGTGGTCATTGCAGCCCCCAATTCTGAACGATGTCAGCGTGACGGATTCTATCGCAGCCGTTACCCCCTGTCAAGTTTCGGGGATACGCACCCCTTTTTTGGGCCTATTTCCCGGCCGTCCTTTTGGCTTGACGCCGCCCCGGACGCGGATCGACCGGCGTCCCCGAAAAGCACGGGTTCGACATATTCGTCGGCTACTACGACCAGGTGCACGCCCACAGTTACTACCCGCCCTACATCGTCCGCAACAGCGAGGAACTGAACCTGCCGGGCAATCGCGGCGGCCGCAGCGGCAAGACCTACTCGCACTACGTCATCATGGACGAGGCGAAGCGGTTCATCCGCGCGGGTAAGGACCGGCCGTTCTTCTGTTATCTGCCGGTGACGCCGCCGCACGGCATCCACGACATCCCGGACGACGACCCCGCGTGGGCGCTGTTCAAGGACAAGCCGTGGCCCGAACCCGCCCGCCGCTATGCCGCCATGGTCAACATGGTCGACCGCCAGATGGGCGAGATTCTGGCGATGCTCAAGGAGTTCGGCCTCCAGCGCGACACCATCATCTTCTTCTGCGGCGACAACGGGGGCCACGACTACTTCCGCGACAAGGATCACCCGCGCGGGTTCCACGGCCCGAACGTCAACCCGAAGACCGGCAAGGCATTTCGCGGCCAAAAAGGGAACCTCTACGAGGGCGGGCTGCGGATTCCAATGATCGTGTCTTGGCCCGGCCGCATTCAGCCGGGGAGAGTGAGCGACTTGCTCTGGTACTTCCCCGACGTCCTGCCGACACTGGCCGAACTGGCCGGTGTTGCCGCCCCAAAGGACGTCGACGGCATCTCCATCGTGCCGGAGTTGCTCGGCCAGGTTGCCGCCGGACGCAAGCAGGCTCAGCACGAGTTCCTCTACTGGGAATATGGCTCGCAGAAGGCCGTTCGGATGAACTACTGGAAGGCCATTCAACCCGGCAAGAACCGGGACTGGGAACTCTATGACCTCGCGAAGGACCTGGAGGAGCAGCACAACGTGGCGGCCGAACAGCCCGACGTCCTGGCGAAGATGAAGGCCTTCGCCGAGCAGGCGCACGAACCGGCGCGGGAGGGCGTCTTCCACGACCGGGCCATCCACGAGAAAGACCGCCGCGCGAAGTGGGGCGACACGCCAGCGCCCGCGTCAGGGAAGGTGCATGGCCTGCCCGAGAAGGGCCTGATCCCGCGCAAGACGTGGAAGGTTGCCCGGGTCAGCAGCGAATCCGCCTCCAACCACAAACTGGCCCGCCATGTCTTTGACGGCGACCCGCGCACCCACTGGCACACCAAGTTCCAGGGCGGCGTCGAGAAGCACCCCCACGAACTGGTCATCGACCTCGGGGCCGAACACACCATCCGCGGCTTCCGGTACCTCGCCCGTCAGGACGGCGGCTGGAACGGCGCGTTGAAGGACTGCGAGTTCTACGTCGGCAGCGACCCCCGGCGCTTCGACAAGGTTGCGGCGAAGGCAACCTTCCGCAAGGTCAAGACGGCCCAGGATGTCGCTTGCGAGTCGGTCCGCGGCCGCTACGTCCTTCTGCGTATCCTCTCGGAAGTCAATGGAAGCCCGTGGGCCTCCATCGCCGAACTGGGCGTGATAGGCGAGTGACCGCCGACGTCGGACCTGGGAAAGCGCGTACTCCGAGTGGATCAAATCCGCGGTGGAGCAGACATTCGCAAGGAGATTGACATGAGTAAAACTGACGCAGCCACAGGAACCAGCCGCATCAGCCGGCGGAGTTTCCTCGGGGCGATGGCCGCGGGCATCGCGCCGGCCGTGTCGGGGAGATGGGCCCGGGCGGATGCAGGCCACCGGGGGCCGAACTTCATCGTCATCATGGCCGACGATCTCGGGGCAAAGGAGTTGGCGTGCTACGGCAACACGAAGCACAGGACGCCGCACCTCGACGAACTTGCCCGCACGGGCGTGATGTTCAAGACCTGCTACACCGCCCCGATCTGTCACCCCACGCGGTTCGAGATCATGACCGGGCAGTACGGATGCCACAACGGCATCTATCATTTCGCCGGCCGGCCCGGCGGGCCCAAGCCGAGCGATCCGGCCGAGCAGATCACCAATCACATCACCTTTGCCCAAGTGCTGAAAAAGAAAGGCTACGCGACGGCGCTGTCGGGCAAGTGGCAGTTGTCGGGCAAGATCCCGACGCTCGTCTGCGAGGCGGGGTTCGACGAATACTGCATGTGGGCCTACAAGCACAACCTGCCCGAGGGCGTGCAGCACACCGGTGGTTGGGAGGGCAGGGCGGGTGGGAGGACATCCCGGTACTGGCATCCGTCGCTCGTCAGGAATGCCAAGTACGTGCCGACGAAGCCGGACGACTACGGCCCGGACATGTTCACCGACTTCGTCATCGATTTCGCCACGCGTAACAAGGACAAGCGGTTTTTGATTTACTACCCGATGGCCCTGACACACGGGCCGCGCTACACCACGCCCGACACGACGAAGAGCCCTGCCGACAGGTTCAAGAACCAGGAAGCCAACTTCAAGTCCAACGTCCAGTACATGGACAAACTCGTCGGGCGGATCGTCAAGGCGCTCGAGAATCTGGGACTGCGGGACAACACGATCCTGTTCTTCACGGGCGACAACGGGACGGGCGGCAGTGGAAAAGGGCAGGTTACAGAACTCGGCGCCCGCGTTCCGATGATCGTGAACTGCCCCGGCGTCGTCAAGCCGCTCGGCGTCCGCGACGAACTGGTGGACACCTCGGATGTCCTGCCCACGCTGGCCGACTTCGCGGGCGCGAAGGCGCCGACCGATCGCCCCATCGATGGCCACAGTTTCGCGCCGCTTCTGGCCGGGGAAAAGTTCACACCCCGCGAGTGGATCTTCTCCTACCTTGGGGGCGGGCGCATTCTCCGCACAAAGCGCTGGCTGCTCGAGAAGAACACGCACCACGAGTTCGGACACCTGTACGACTGTGGTGACAGCCGCGACGGGACGGGATACAAGGACGTGACCGACTCCACGAACAACGAGGTGCTTGCCGTCAGGAAGCGCTTCGAGGAAATCCTCAAACGTCTGCCCGCGCCCATCCTGCCCCGCAAGGAGTCATCAGGCACGGGCACGAACCGCAAGAAGAAGCGGTTGAAGGGGCAAATCCATTGACGGGAGGGCTGATGGCGGTATAGTCGTGTCGGAATTGTGATACCGGACCGCCTGAATGCCGATCCGAGAAGCCATCAACGAGATCCTGGCCGAGGTGCAGGGCACCCTTGCCCACGTGTCGCCCGAGGGCCCTGAACGTCTTACGGAGGAGATTCTCAAGGCTGAGCGTATCTATGTGGCGGGCGGCGGGCGGTCCGGCCTCATGGCACGCGCGCTGGCCACGCGCCTTATGCACCTGGGCCTCGTGACCTACGTCGTCGGCGAGACGACAACGCCCGCCATCCAGAGCGGCGACCTTCTGCTGGCGTGTTCCGCCAGCGGCGAAACCCAGGTGACGGTTCTCGTGTCGCAGGTGGCCCGCGAAGCCGGCGCCCGCGTCTTTGCCATCACGGCAATGCCCGATTCGCCGATGGCCGGACAGGCCGACGAAACGATTATCATCCCCGCCCCATCGAAGGTCACGAGCCCCGAGGCCGGCGCCTCGGCGCAGTATGGAGGTTCTCTCTTCGAGCAGGCGCTGCTCGTACTGCTTGACGCCGTCAGCGCCGAGATCGGCCGGCGCCTCGGAACGCCGCCACAGGAACTTGACTCCCGGCACGCGAACCTCGAATAGAACCTGCGCACACGGCGGTTGACAGACTGCACCGCACCGCCTAAACTCATGGGCACTATGACCGACGCGACCTACGACTTGAGCGGCATCGCGGCCGTCAACAGGGACCATGCGGAGACCCCCACCGGTGTTGTTGGGCGCACCTGGCTCTGGACGCTGCGTCTGGTGAGCCAGATCCGCCGCCAGTTCCTCAGCCGATTGCGTCCCGGTTACGTGGCTCGCATGAGACGTTTGCGCCGCGGAACCTGCCGCGACTGCGGCTCGTGCTGCAACCTCACCTTTCACTGTCCCTTCCTGACGCCCGAGAAACGCTGCAAGATTTACCAGCGACGCTTCGTCACCTGCCGCGACTTCCCGATCGATGCGACGGACCTCAGGCTGACGCGTGTTCCGTGCGGCCATTACTTCGTCTCCGAACCGGAGGACGCGGATCGTGCGAATTCCCCTGGCTAAGTACGGGGTTCGCGAGGTGCTCCTGTTCGGCGGAATCTCGCTGCTGGGCGCGGCCCTTTCGGCGATCTTCCTGTGGTACCTGACGCCCGTGTTTGTCCTGGCGATGGCGTTCGTGCTGTATTTCTTCCGGGATCCCTCGCGTCGCACACCGGCCGAGCCGCGTATTCTGGTCTCGCCGGCCGATGGCAAGGTGGTGGAGGTTGCCGAGGTCGAGGAACCCAAGTTCCTCAAGTTGCTCACACATAAGATCGCCATCTTTATGTCGCCGCTCGACGTGCACGTGAACCGGGTACCGTGCGACGGCCAGGTCGAGGCCCTCGTGCACCAGCCCGGCCGCTACTTTAACGCTGCGAGTCAGAATGCGTCGGCCCAGAACGAGGCCAATGCCATGACCCTCGCGCACGTGGACGGAAAGACGCGGATCCTCGTCCGCCAGGTCGCCGGGGCGGTGGCCCGCCGCATCGTCTGTACGGCGGCCGTAGGGCAGCGCCTGGAACGCGGCGACCGGTACGGCATGGTCAAGTTCGGGTCGCGCGCCGAGGTTTACGTGCCGGTCGAGAGCGGTTTCGAGATTGAGGTTCGTCTTGGGCAAACCGTCAGGGGCGGCGAGACTATCCTGGGACGATTTCGATGAGAATACCGCGCGTCCTGATTCTGCCGTCGCTCTGCACACTGGCCAACGCGCTCTGCGGATTCGGGGCCATTACGCTGGCCACCAAGGCCCTGCTGGGAAACGCGGAAACCTTCCCCGAAACCGTCAAGTGGGCCGGGTACCTGGTGATTCTGGCGATGGTGTTTGATGCCCTGGACGGCCGGCTCGCACGGTTCGCACGAGCCACGAGCGACTTCGGCGGCCAACTCGACAGCGTGGCCGACGTGGTCAGTTTCGGCGTGGCCCCGGCGTTTCTCATGAACCGCGTCGTGGTCGAGTGCCTCGGGGGCGCCGTGCCGGAAGGGCTGGTTGGCATGCTGCGCTTTGCGTGGGTGTGCGCGGCCGTGTATCTCGGGTGCACGTTGATTCGCCTCGCGCGATTCAACGTCGAGAACGTCCACGAGGAAGAGGCCCACATGAGTTTCAAAGGCCTGCCGTCGCCTGCTGCGGCGGGGGCGCTCGTCTCGCTGATCATCGTGCTGGCCGACTTCATGGAAGAGAATGCACACGAAGGCACCGTCCGCGTCCTGCTGTGGACCATGCCGATTATCGCCGCCCTGCTGGGTCTGCTCATGGTGTCGAGTTTCCGGTACTCGCACCTGCTGAACCAGTTTATGCGCGGGCGCCGGCCGGTCAGCCACCTGGTGACGGTGGTCGTGGGCATTGCGCTGGCTGCGGTCCTGAAGGAAGTGGTCCTGCCTCTCGGCTTCGGCGCGTACGCATTGAGCGGGCCGGCAACAGGGCTCTATCGCCGCATTCGGGGTCGGCGGCCGCCGAAACCGCAGGGCAAAAAGGTACCAGGTACCTTTTCCCCAAAGGGCCCGGAGGGTGCTACGCAGAAAAGGTACCTGGTACCTTTTTGCCCTGAGCCGGCCTCGGAAGAAGCGCACGGTGAGACGCCGGATGACGCCTCGGACGCCGACCCCCCGCCGCAGGGCGCCTCCGGTCACCACACCCAAGAATCTTGACACTCCTTCCCCGCCGCCATACCATCCGCTGAAACGCCTGCTTCAAAAATCCGTTTGACAAAATTTGACAAAACTGAAACTTGTGTTATAATGATGTTATGGATCGGGGGAGTTTGATTCTGCCGGCCCGCCGTAGGGGCCGGGCGCGGCAGGATGGGCGGGATGGATGTGCCGCTGTGTGGCGGAAGGGGGGCCCTTTCCAATTCCGGGGGGCTTTCTCCTTTCGTAGCGTTCAGGCCGCGCGTGCGTTAGCGTTAACATCGTCGCAACGGGGGAAACGGTTCCAGGGGACCGTTTCCCCCTCTTTTTTGCCTGGACGAGGTGAGAAAACGATACCGGAAACAAAGGGGAGGGCCATGAAACGTCGAACACGGGGAACCGTTTTCCCGGCCGCACTGATTGTCCTGATCGCCTGGTGCGCCCCCGCGGGGGCCGGGTGGGCTGGCATCGACCAGACCTGGGACGGCAGCGAGGGCACGGCCTGGGGGACGCCGGGCAACTGGTCCGGGAATCAGGCCCCCGCCTCGGGCGACCGGCTGACGATCGGCGATGCGGCAAGCGGCCACCAGCCCACGGCTTCGAGCGACGTGGCGGTCGACGGCGCAGGCTATATCAAGGTGGCCGGCACGGGCGCCGAGGCGACGTTTGATGATGACCTGAGAATCGACTCAACGGGCGACGGCGCCGGCACGAGCGGCTTTCATGCTTTGGCCGGCGGCGTGGTTCAAAGCGACAGGGGCTACCTCGGCTACGGGTCCGGCTCGGTGGGCACTGCGACTGTGACGGGTAAGGGGTCCCTGTGGGAGGTGGACTATAGCCTGACCGTCGGCAACAGCGGCGCCGGCTCGCTTACGATCTCAGACGGCGGCGTGGTCAAAAGCGTCGGCGGCTGTTTCGGCTTCTGGCCCGACTCGAGGGGCACTGCGAGTGTGACGGGTGCGGGGTCGATGTGGGAGATGCCGGGCGACCTCGCCGTCGGCTACAAGGGCACCGGCACACTCACCATCTCCGGCGGCGGCGTGTTCAAAAGCGGCGACGTCTATCTCGGCTTCCAGTCCTCCGGCTCGGTGGGCACTGCGACTGTGACGGGTAAGGGGTCGGTGTGGGATGTGGACGACATCCTCTACGTCGGCGGGGAGGGCACCGGCACACTGACGATTGCCAATGGCGGCCTGGTGAGCGTCGGCGGCACGCTGACGATCGACTTCAACGGAGGCAATGACAGTTTCATCAATATGTATGGGGACACCGGCGGCATGCTCGCACTTAAAGGTCAGGCAGACGCCTCCCTCCAAGCGTTCCTGGACCTGATCGACGGCACCGACGCGATCAATTACTGGAACGGGTCGGCCTGGGCGGCGATCACCGGCGCCACGCTGGGTACGGATTATACGCTGGAGTACATCCCGGACACGACCAAACTGGCGCTGAGTACGGGGACCGGCCTGGAAGGCTACACCGTCCTGACCGTCCTGCCCGAACCGGCGACGCTGGCACTGATGGCCGCAGGCATCGTGGGCCTGGCCGCGCGCCGTCGCCGGGGACGGTAGGCGGCGGGCGAGAGCGGTTGCCGTTTTCCTTTCACCCAAGCGGTGCCGTTCTCTGCGATCTCCGCATTCTTTGCGTCCCCCGCGTTCGAGGCCGTGGCGCCGTTGGTCGTTCGGGATTTTCGCGACGCTCAAGATTCTTGACACTCCTTCCCCGCTGCCATACCATCCGCCAAGGCGCTGCGTCGTATGCGAGCGCCGTTTCACCGGGACAGGCGGGCCGTCCAATGACAATCAACAGACATCACATGCCGAGTATCGCCGTCGCGATGATCCTTGTTGCCTTGGCGTGTGCTCCTCTTGCGGGATGCCGGCGCCTCGCCTATGCGCGGATGTGGGCCGACACGGCACTGCCCGACGGCAAGTTCTCGATTCAGCGGCATCAATGGGCCTACGACGGAGAGGTCGTGACGTTCGAACTCGAGACCGATCCCGGCGGCGTCAACTTCGTTGTCTTCGGCGTCGACGGCGACGAGACCATCGTCCAAAGCGGCGACGTGGCCGGACGCTATCGTTGGACACACACGTTTAGCGTCGCCCGGGAGCGCCAGGAGTACAAGGTCTACGCCCAGCCGTTCCTGATGCGCGGCAAGTGCGACTGGATCTACGACAAGCGGAAGGACGCCTGGTTCTTCTATCCCGGAAGAGCCGAACTTTCGGACATTCCGTCGGCCAAGGAGCAGACGGTGCGGATCACCTGCTACCGCACGGAAATTCGTCTGCCGGTGGAACCGCGCGGCGGACCGCCTGAACGCGCCGAACTTGCGCTCGTGAAAATGACCGGCGAGCGCACGAGCATCCCCCGCCGCGAGGGCGAAAAAACCGAGGCCCGCGGGTTCATCTTCGTCGGCCCGGACGCAAAAGGCGCCTACGAGGTCGTCTACACGCCCAAGCACACGGAGGTCAGCCGCGCCGGACACACCCGCTTCGAACTGCTCGTCGAACATGCCGACAAATCGCTCGAACGCATCGTGAAGGACGTTGACACGCCCTGAAGAAGGATGCCGCGTGAAGATCCAATCCGTCAGGGGAACGCGCGACTTCTACCCCGACGACATGGCGCTGCGCAATTGGCTCTTCGCGCGGTGGCGCGCCGCCAGCCGCCGTGCCGGGTTCGTCGAGGTGGACGGCCCGGTCCTCGAACCGCTCGACCTGTACACCGAGAAGAGCGGTCCGGAGATTGCCGAGCAACTCTACTGGCTCGAGGACAAGGGCGGCCGCCGCCTCGCGCTGCGCCCGGAGTTTACGCCGACCCTCGCCCGCATGATTGCAGCGCGCCAGGCCGCGCTGCCGACGCCCATCCGATGGTTCAACATCTCGCGGTGTTTCCGCTACGAGCGTGCACAGAAGGGCCGCCTCCGCGAGTTCTACCAATGGAACGTGGACCTCATCGGGCTCGACGAGTTCTATGCCGACGCAGAATGTATTTCCGTGGCAGTCGACGCGATGCAAGACATGGGCCTCACGCCCGACGATGTGGAAGTCCGCATCAGCGACCGCCGACTGCTTTCCGAACTTATGCAGGACCTGGGCATTACCGCGGAATCTGTCCCGGCCGTTTTCCGCGTTCTCGACAAGCGCGACAAGGTTCCGCGCGAAACGCTCTTCGAGATGCTCCTCGGGACAGATATCGGGACCGCCCACATCGAAGGGGTCAAAAAGATCCTCGCCTTGCAGTCCCTTGAGGACCTGCAGACCTACGCTCAGTCGCGTGCGCCCAAAATTGACACGCGTGTGCAGTTCGTGCAAGGACTATTTACAAGTCTGCACGACTACGGCATCGCCGACTGGTGCCGTTTCGACATCGGCATCGTCCGCGGCCTGGCGTATTACACGGGGCCGGTTTGGGAAGTCTATGACCGGAAGTCAGAGTTTCGGGCCATCTTCGGGGGCGGCCGGTACGACCGCCTGCTCGCCGACGTGGGCGGCCGGCCGATGCCCGCCTGCGGATTCGCCTGCGGCGACGCCGTCCTGGGTCTCCTGCTGAAGGAGCGCGGCCTGGGACCGGCGGCGCAAAAGGCGGCTCAGTATTTCGTGGCTTCGGCCGAGAAGGATAACTGGTCGGAGGTTCTCCTGGTGGTGCGCCATCTGCGCCGGTGCAACCAGGCAACGCAGTTTGACCTCACGGGCGGGAGCCTGAAGCGCCAAATGAAGAAGGCGGCCGACGCCGGCGCACGGTTTGTCGCCATCGTGACGGGGGAATTCGCAAACAGCCGTCGCGTTACGCTCCGCGACATGGACTCCGGCGAGCAACGCGACGTGGCTCTGGAGAAACTGGGCGCGTAGACCGATGCCATGGCCAACCGGAAGGTCATCTACGAGGCCTCCTTCGAGGATTATCTTCGGTCGGCCGGTGTCCCGTACGTGGCGGTTGATGAGGCAAAGAAGGCCATCTTTGCCGGCGTCCAACTGAAGAGTTTCGATTTCGTCGTCTACAGCAGGGCGGGGCCGAACCTGCTCGTGGACGTGAAAGGGCGCCAGTTTCCGTACCGAGGCGGTCGCCGATGGGAAAACTGGACCACACGCGAGGATCTCGAGTGCCTCGCACGGTGGGAAGAGGTTTTTGGTTCCGGGTTTGCAGGACTGCTCGTGTTCTGCTATCATCTGACTGAGGCGCAGGAGGAGGCGAAGTTCGAGGTCGTGCACCACTTCCGCGGTGAATACTACGGCCTCGTCGGCGTCTATCGGACCGTATACGCCGATGCCTGCCGGACGCGAAGCCCCTCATGGGGCACCGTAAGCGTGCCGACGGCCGAGTTTCGAAGGCTTGTGAGGCCCGTCGCCTCGTTCGTCTGACGCACCCGGAGGGAGAGCGTCGATGAAACGACCTGCCATCTGGACGCGCTTGGCGCGGACAGCCGTCGCCACAGCGGCGACCGTGGTGGTCCTGGCGGGCCTCGCCATGCCGGCGATGAGTTCAGCGCGTTCCACGACCTCCGTGCAGCAGGCTCCGTCGCTGCCGTCGTACGTTATTCCGAACATCGTCGCCGGGGGCATGTGCCTGGCGGTTCTTGCGACGGCCTGCAAGCGTTTTCGCAGATGATAACTCCAGGGGCGGTGCCGATTCCGGCACCCAGGAAAGGGAGGATTCAATGGACGGCAAGAAAATCGCAATTGGTGTACTTGTCGTGCTCGCGGTGCTGTTGGGCGGCTTGGTGGCCAACGGGCTCCGCCGGGAGCACGCGGCTTACGCGCGGGGGAGCGTGTACGACACGTACCTGGCCACCTCGATCGAGGTCCGGGAGGATTCCGCCAGTTTTGCCATTCTCGACACAGGCTCGCGCCGGATCATGTTCTACGACGTGTCCCCGCCGAAATACGACCTGCGCGCTACGGGCGGCCTCCAGTTGACCAAGGATTTCCCCACGCGCAGGATTCCCTGACCTCCGGACCGAGTCAGTGCCAAACGGAGATACACTCATGAAGACCAAAGACTTAATTCTCATCGCTCTCGTATGTGTCAACGTTACCCTCGCATCAGTCGCGCTGGCGCTTTACGTCGGACAGTCCGAGCCCGCTGCCATGGCGGTCACCTCGACCCGCGCCGGCGATTACGTCCTGGTGACCGGCCCGATTGACGCAAACCGCGAGGCGCTGCTGGTCGTCGACATCGTCGCCAAGCGCGCCAACCTGTACGTCCCGGAGGCGGGAGTAACGAAGGCCGGCACGAAGTTCAAGGGCACGGCCAGCATCAACCTGGCGACAGATTTCGCCGATGCCGCGCGAACGCGATAGCGCACGGGCGCCGCGCGTCCTTCGGGTATCGGCATGACCTGGTCCATTGAATCGTGCGCGCGGCGGGTGGAGGCGGGCGAGCGCATCCGCCGCGACGAAGCCCTCGACGTGCTGGCCGCCGCCGAACGCGACCCGTGGCCCGTCTGGCTTGCCGCCGACCGTATCCGCCGCCGGTTTCGCGGTCGAACCGTCCGCCTGTGCAGCATCGCCGCGGTCAAGGTCGGACGCTGCGGCGAGGACTGCCGCTGGTGCGCCCAGAGCACCCATTGGAAAACGGGCGTTACCCCCCGGGATTTCCTTTCCACAGAGGACGTGGTCCGCGCTGCCGAGTCGGCCGAGACGGTCGGGGCAGGGCACCTCGGCCTGGTTTCGAGCGGCGGCCGTCTCTCGGATGCCGAATTTGACGCCGTCCTCGCCGCCGGCCGCGCTGTCCGCGGAGGGACCGGTCTGGCCGTATGCGCGAGCCTCGGGGCGCTGACGGTTGACCGGGGTCGGCGGCTCATCGAAGCAGGGTTCGCACGCTACAACCACAACCTGGAGACTTCGGCCCACCACTTCCCCAGCGTCTGTACGACACACACCTGGGAGGACCGCCGGCGAAGCGCGCAGGCGGTTGTCGAAGCCGGCCTGGAATTGTGCTGCGGCGGGCTGTTCGGCATCGGCGAATCCGACGAGGACCGCGTGGACCTGGCCCTCTCGGTCCGCGACCTCGGCGCCGCGGTCGTACCGCTGAACATCCTCCACCCGATCCCCGGCACGCCGCTCGCGCACGCCGAACCCCTCTCGCCTACGAAGATTCTGTCGATCGTGGCGATGTTCCGCCTTCTCTTGCCGCAGCAGATCATCAAGTTGGCCGGCGGACGCGAGAAGAATCTGCGGGACATGCAGTGCCTGATGTTCCTTGCCGGGGCAGACTCGTGCCTCATCGGCAACTACCTGACGACGAAGGGCCGGCCGCCCGAGGACGACCTGGCTATGATCCGCAACCTCGGCCTCGAACCCGCCGGGGCAGGGGCCCCTCGCGGGGACCATCATGCCTGAAGAGCAGGGCATCGCCGTCACGGGAATGGGGTTGGTCCTGCCACACGGGGTCGGGCTCGCGGCGGCTGAGGGCGTCTTCGCGGGCCAAAGCGCCGTCCGGTACCTGCCTGAGTTCGACAACCTGCCCGGGGTCACCGGCGCGCCGGTTCTCGATTTTGCACCTCCCGCCGCAACGGAGCGCCTCGACCGCGCCGTACAGTTTGCTGTCGCGGCCGCCGACGAGGCATGGAACCGTGCGCGCCTGACCGACACAGCGCCGGCGCCCGACCGTGTCGCGACGGTTTTGAGCCTGAGCAAGGGCGCGATCTTTGCGCTCGCGCACCGAGCACGGTGCGGCGGCGCCGGGTCCGACGCGCCGCTGGACGTCACGCCCGACGCCGCTGCCCGTACCGTTGCCGCGCGGCTGGGTCTCACCGGCCCGATCGCAGCGCCTGTGACGGCGTGCGCGTCTGGCGGACATGCGCTGGTTCTGGGAGCGGGGTTGATCCGGCGGGGCGTGGTGGATGTGGCACTGGTCGGGGCCGCCGAGGCGTCGCTGCACCCGATGATCGTGGGGTCGTACCGGCGGATGGGTGTCCTGGCCGATGCCGGAGACGATCCCGCGACGTCGGTCCGTCCGTTTTCGGCATCGCGGCGCGGGTTCGCGATCGGGGAAGGCGCGGGCGTGCTCGTTCTGGAATCGCTTGCGTCGGCCGGGCGGCGCAGGGCGGAACCCTTGGCGCTCGTCCGAGGGTGGGCCAGCGGATGTCAGACGGCCGGCCTGATTGAGATGGAGCCGGACGGCGAGACGCTCGCACACCTCCTGCATCTGAGCCTCGAGCGGGCACGTACGCTGCCCCAGGCCGTGGACTACGTCCACACGCACGGGACAGCGACGGTGAGCAACGATGCGGCCGAGGCGCGGGCCATCCGGATGGCCCTGGGGGAAGCCGCTGCCGGCGTCAGCGTCTCGTCCACAAAAGGTTCGCACGGTCATCTGCTCGGGGCCGCAACGGCCGCAGAGTTGGTCCTGACCGTCCTGGCGATCCAGCGAGGGGTTGTCCCGCCTACGGCAAACCTGACGGATCCGGACCCGGACATCGGGCTGGACTGCACACCCCTCAAGGCCCATCGCCGGCCCATCCGGCGGGCACTGAAGATCGCCAGCGGGTTCGGCGGTCAGATGCTGGCCGTCGTGTTGGCTGCGCCTGAAGCAGGTGGGGGATGACCGCGCGCGGCCGGCGTAGGCCGGGGCACGCCCCGGCTTTATGCTGTTGGATCGCCGGGACGTTGTCCCGGCCTACATGGACCGCCCGCGCGGCCGCCCACGGCCTGAGCAACGCAGCGGCGCGGCGGTCACTGAATCTCGGGGCGCCTCATCTGTTTGAACGTCTCGGGCAGGTTTTCGTACGTGAGTTGCTTGCGGAGTGTCTGGAGTTGACCCGTCGTTTCAGCGGCTCCCCGGCCGAACTTGCGGAAGATCTGCAACTGGTCAGTCATGATCTCTTCCTTCTCGAACCGGACGGTCTGCTCGTGCCAGTCGCGCCGCGCCCAGTTCCAGGCGTTGACGGCTTCATCGAGTTTCCCGAGGCCCGCATCGAAGGCCTTGCGCGCTTCGGCATCGTGGCCTGCGGCTTGAGCCTTGACGCTCTCGGCGAACGCATCATACATTTCCTGCGTCAGTTCCTTGGCGTAGTACGTGAGGCTGTGGCACGCCTGCCTGTACATGACGGGTTTGCCGAGACCGCGCCCGAGTGAGCCGTAGCGGTCGCCGAGCCGGCGTGCAAGGTCGTACCACTCGTACGCGATCAGGAAGACGCTCCGGCCGAAATCTTCCCTGACCCGCCGGCGGTAGTACTCGGCCTCCTGCGAGCGGCCGAGTTTCTCGGAATAGATGCGCCCCATCTCGGAGGCGATGTGCGCGCTGTGCGGGTTCTTGCGGTGGCCCTCGCCGAGAAACTCGATGGCCCGCCGAATCCATTGGTACCGCCGCTCGAGCGACTGCCACTGCACGGGCAGGTTCCACGCCAGGTTCCACGCCAAAAACGTCCACACCTGGGGGTAGTCGCTCTGGAGCATCGCGATCTTGGTGTACCCGTCGATCAGGTCGAAGTGGATCTTCTTGTGCTTATCATCTTCAACCCTAATCCACAACCATACGACGTACGGCCCGCGGAAGCCGCCGAGGATGAGCGTGACCGCCTGAGCCGGTAGATCGCTGAGTTCAAGCGCGGGACGACCGGGCACCAGCCGCATCGATGTCCCGGAAGCAGCGGCGAAGCCGAATTGCGACGCCAGGGTCAGCCGCCGGCCGGGCGACTCCCGGCGGCCAAGCAACGCCTGCCGGCGGGGCTCCACAACCCACCGGCGAAGCGGGTGGACCACCGCCAACAGACCCACCACGATGGCAAGCCCCAGCAGCAGCGTTCCGCGCCAAGGCGGCCGGTTGCCGGAATCGGTTACCCTCATGCCCCCACCTCGCGCTTCCTCAGAAGGTAAGCCCCCACCAGCACAAGGATCACCGTGCCAAGCGCCGCCCAACCGAACGAGACCGCCATCTCCGTGAGCGGTATCACCTGGCCCATGCTGACACGGTTGTCCGGAAGCAGGGCCCACACGTCCGGCAAGGGGACAACCACGTGTGCGGCCAGGTCGTCCCAGCCATCCCAGTGCCAGTGGGCCTCGGCCCACCGCGCCACCCGCCACGCCACGTCACGCACCCAGGTCTCCCGGAGGAGGAAACCGCGCAGAAAATCGCGCATAAAACTCGCGAGCAGCAGAACGGCCGTACCGAGAATGCTCGTATACCAGGTGAGCCGCGTGCTCGGCAACACACCCACTGCGGCCAGGACCGTTCCGAAGAACCACACGCACAGGATGGCTTTTGCGAAATGGACCGCAAACGGGCCGCCGTCAAGACGCAGCCGCACGCTTTCAGGCACCAGACCGATGGAGTCGTCCGCCGTCAGGCACTCCAGGTGGACTTCCAAAGGTCCGCCATGCCAGAACGCCCGGTCGAGATAGAGCAACGTCGCGTGGTGCCCTTCGGGCGTGAATGTGAGGGCCTTCCGCCCGCCGGTCACAGGATTCAAGAACGTCACCTCGGCGGCCGGCTGGACCGTGGCCGGGCTCCACGCCTCGAGCCGGAGGCGGATCTCAACCGCCGTGTCCGCTGAACCGAGGACGTTGCCCGGCACGTTGTCGAATCGAAGAACCGCCATTTGGCGCGGTAGTTCGGTGCGGCCGACCAGGTAGGCCCCGGCGCGGGCCGCCGACGGCCGGTCCTGGGGCGCGTCTTTGACGTGGAACTCCCGGCCTGACGGGCCGATGATACGCACGGCGCCGCCGCCGGCGCCGAGCAGGCGCCCGGGCGTTTCGGACGTGATGTCCATCTGGATCCGGCCCGACGGCGGCACGTTCAGCACCCCTTCGACGGGCCCGGCCAGAGGGCCCGCAGCGACGACCTCAAGGACGCCCGACGGCGAGACTTCGGCAACCACCTGACGTACCAACTGCGCGCCTTTGTCGGGCGTCCGGCGTGGGGCGGCAGCGTCCGGGTTTTCAGATACCAGCCAGACGTTCACCTTGACGGGCGTCTTGTCGCCTTGCGCGGATGGGCGAACCTTGAGGGCGATCCGCAGCCGCACCGTCCCGGATGCAGCCCACTGCCGCAGCGGCGTCTCGCTCAGGTTCCATCTCAGCAGCATATTCGTTTCGCCGAGAATCCAGCGGTCGCCGGGATCGGGCCGCATGGCGGGCGGAAAATGAATGTGCACGTCCGGGCCGGCATCCACCGTGTGGTACCGATACGTGGTGAGCGGGCCGTCGCGTGCCGCCGCTTCGAGAGCGTTGACATCGGCCGGATGCGCTGCGCGGGCGCGCGCTTCCTCAAGACGGCGTGCCGCCAACGACTGGATGCCGCCGGCGCGCGCGAGCACGTAAGCATAGGCCCCGGCGCCGACCAGCGCGAGCATGGCCAGCACGAGAATCGACATGCCGACCGTCTTGCCGGCCACGATCTCCCACGAGCCGACGGGCTTGGTGGTCACGCTGTAGGATACCTTCGTCTCGATCTCGGCGGGGATCGAGTACGTTGCGAAGAAGATGCCGATAAGAACCGCCAGGACCGCCATGACCAGCAGGCTGGCGCCGATGGCGGCAGGGATGACCTCGAATACGGGATCGAAACGCGGTGACGACAGGTCTGTCAGGATGAGAACCGCGACGGCCAGGGGCGCGAGAATCCACAGGCGCATCCGGATGCCCTGGCGAAACGCGACGAGCGCAACCGCCCAGATACGCCGCCACACGCGCACCCGCCGCCACGAGGGAATGGACGCTTGGCTGGTATCGTCGCGCTTAGCCATGGTCTTCGGCTGGGGCGGATCCCTCCGGGGGATCCCCCCCGGCATTGTGATCGGCCGTCGCCGGACCATCGGCATCGGAGCGGATCACTCGCAGGAAGAGGTCTTCGAGGGTCGTGGTCGGATGCTCGGCCGAGACGACGCTCGCGCCGGCGCCGCGTGCGGCCGCCACGATGATCTCGCGGGCCTCCTCGCTGACACCGGTGGCCCGAATCTGGAACACGTCGCGCAGCATGAGCAGATCGTCCACGCGGCCGAGTTCCTTGAGTTGGCCTTGCACGAGGATGCCGATGCGGTCGCACACATCGCGGACGTCGGCCAACAGGTGGGACGACAGGAGAATCGTCTTGCCGCGGTCTTTGAGACGCAGGATCAGGTCCTTCATCTCGCGTGTGCCGATGGGGTCGAGTCCGGTCGTCGGCTCGTCCAGGAGCAGGAGTTCCGGATCGTTGACGAGGGCCTGGGCGAGGCCGATGCGCCGGCTCATTCCTTTGGAATACTCGCGGAGTTGGCGTGACCGTGCCCGCCGGTCCAGACCGACCATATCGAGCAACTCCGGTGTCCGTCGGCGCCGCTGCTTACGGTCGAGGCCGAAAAGGCGACCGTAAAAATCGATGGTCTCCCGGCCGGTCAGGAACCGGTGCAGATAGGATTCTTCGGGAAGGTATCCGACGCGCTGATTGGCGGCGGGGGTTCCCGGCCGGAGACCGAGGACGCGTGCGCGGCCGGCCGTGGGGAAAATCAGACCCAGCAGCAGTTTGATGGTAGTGCTTTTTCCGGAACCGTTCGGCCCAAGCAGCCCGAAAACCTCGCCCCGCTCCAGCGAGAGGTCGAGGCCGACCAGGGCGTGGACCTTCCATCGGCCCCAGAAATCCTTGTAAATCTTCGTCAAGCCCTCGGTAACAACGGGCTGAGACTGCTTCATGCGTGCCTCGCAGATGGCCTACCCGGCGGCCCCGAGGCCGCTGCCGGCAAGGGCAGGGGGGGTCAACGGGAACCGGCCCGCTGCTTCCTGAGTGTCTGCCGTTGCGCCTTCCTGAACTGCCGCCGTTTCCGCTCGCTTGGCTTCTCGTAATAACTGTTTCGCTTGATCTCCTTGGTGAGACCTTCCTTCTCGCACAGTTTCTTGAAGCGCTTCAGCATCTGCTCGACTGTTTCGTTACCTCTGGACCGGATCTTAAGCATGTTCCTTCAGACACTCCTTTCGGACAAATCCCGCGAAACCTGTTGGGCGTCAC
Organism: uncultured Anaerolineales bacterium; assembly: GCA_964449275.1. GTDB lineage: Bacteria > Planctomycetota > Phycisphaerae > FEN-1346 > FEN-1346 > JAUVZF01. Next base: position 7,887 of record CAYVAM010000042.1, on the reverse strand, counting down.
TATACGGCTGCACAACCGTTAAAGCAAGCCTTTTATGCGCCACGGTTGTCCGGCGTGTGGCAACGATTTCTGGCATGGGACGATTTCCTGCGGATTAACCTCCCTGGTGGTTGTAGCGCCGGGGGTACGTGTTTAGCGTGTCATTCCGAGCGAGTCCCGGCGCGCCGGGATCGCCGTTATCCGTGTGCGGACGACGAGATTTCTCCGCTCGCCTCGCCTTTGGCGAGGGCTCGGTCGAAATGACATCGTTTCGAGAGCACGCTAAACAGGTACCGCCGGGGTTTATCCCCGGCGCGGGGCTCGACCGCCGCGGATTCGACGGCCGCCGGGGATAAACCCCGGCGCTACAACCGCCTGCGCTCGCCTCAACGTCCGATAATGCATGTTATGTTGCGCAGCGGCAGGGTGGGCGCACGATAAACGGGCGCGGTGCGTGTGGCTAGTCGGAATCGAGGAGGTCGTTGTCGGAGATCTCGAGGACGTCCTCGTTCTGTGATTCGGCTTTCTCTGGCCCGCCGGCGAGGCGCTCGAGGCTGGCAAGGATGTCATCCTTGCTGCCTTTCTTCGCGGGTAGCGGCACGGGCCCTTTGGGTTTGGCGGCCTTGGGTTTGGGAGGCTTGGGTTTGGGAGGCTTGGGTTTGGGTGCGGGCGCCGGCTGCGCGGGAGCGGCTGCCTCGGTGGGCTTTTCGGGGACGCCGTCGATCTGGACGACAAACGTCAGGGGCCCGATCCGGACCTCGTCGCCGGGTTCAAGGGCCTGTTCCTGGATCTTGGCGCTGTTGATGAAGGTGCCGTTGCCGCTTCCCTTGTCGCGGATGGTGAGTTTGCCCTCGTCGTTGACGATCTCGCAGTGATGGCGTGAAACGCGTGTTGACGCGATGATCAGATCGCTGTCCTCGGCGCGCCCGACCGTGAGCGTGCCGGAAGGAATCTCCACCTGCTTCCCCTTGGGATTCCCTTTGATGAGGTGGAGTTTGGCTTCCATGAGCACGGTCCTCCGAAAGGATTGTGACACCCTCTACCGATACACACGACACGCGGACGCTACCACAACGCATTCGGGCAAGCAACACAAATCCGCCGCTTCCTGACAGGTTGCCGAAACGGCTTGGCAGGCACCATGCCACGCCGCCGACCACGGCCACGTGTGGTTTTGCTTGACCACAACGGCCCCCGATGGTATCAATCTTGGTGGTTGCGGGTTCGGCGGGCGGTACAGACGCCGGGAATGAGGCAAGTGACGGGGGTTGAAGGAAGCGGCGTCCTATCCGGCCGCCGTCCTTAAGCGGCAGATGTCAGGGTGATCGCAGTCTTAGCCCGGACACCCCCGAAGGGTCCGGTTCACCGCCGGAGCATGCCGCGCGGACACACCGGATCATCCCTCAAGGCAAACCCCACCAGTAGACGATTATAAGAAGGGACAGCGCACCAGCGGAGGCCCACATGGCCGAATCCATCGAATCGTTCGTCGCCAAACTCCAGCAGGAGGGCATCCAGGCGGGGGAAGAGGCCGCCGATAAACTCCTTGTCGACGCCAACCAGAAGGCTGAGAGAATCGTCGCCGAGGCCGAGGCCAAGGCACGGAAGATTGTCGAGACCGCTGAAGCCGAGGCCGACGTCACGCTCGAAAAATCCAGGACCGACCTGCGCTTGGCGGCTCGTGACACAGCCCTTCGTTTGCGCGATGCCCTGACCCGCGCGGTCCGGGCCGTCCTGGTCACCGGCACGGAGCAAGCCCTCGGCGACGCCGAGTTCCTCAAAGTCCTGCTGCACGACATCGTCATGCAGTACGTCCAGGCCGACCTTGATGGCCGCATCCTCATGCAGATCAACGTGGCGCCCGAAATGCAGCAGCAACTGACCCAATGGGCCCTCGCGCAACTGCACGAGAAGGCCGAGCGCGGCGACGTGTCACTCGACCTGAAGGGAACGCTCAGCGAGGCCGGGTTCGAGTATGAGATCGAAGGCGCGAACATCGAGGTCACCCTGGCTTCGGTCGTCGATGCCCTCTCGAAACTCGTGAATCCCAACCTCCGCGAGACGCTTGACCAGGCCACGACCCAGGCCACGGAGTAGGACGCCGAGATGGCGGGAGACAACTACTACCTTGTGTCGGCGCTGCCGTCGCTGCCGGACCTGGGTTCCGTGCCGCCGCTCTCGCTTGCCGCCCTGCGGGAACACGTGAGCCACGCCGCCACCGCCCGGACGCTGGTTGACGCGATCCTCCTCGGCGACGACCTTCTTCAGCGCGACGCGGCGCTGGCGGGCGACGTCCAGAACGTGGAGCCCGTCTTGCTGACGCCCGCCCAGATCCGCGACGACGAGCCTCTGCCGCCGTATCTTGCCCCCGCCGAGGACGAGGAGACGACGCGAATCGCCTCCGACGCCGTATGGGAAGCCTACTTCCGCCATGCGGGTGCGGTGGCGCGGCAATCCGGCAGCCGGTTTCTCGCAGCGTGGGTCGCCCACGAAGTCGCCCTGCGCAATGCCCTGGCGACCGCGCGGGCCAAGGCGCTTGACCTCGATCCGGATGACTATCTCGTTGCGCGGGAAGTCGGCGGCGCCGACGAGGACTTTACGGCCCTGCTCGGCGAGTGGACCGACGCCGAGAACCCGCTCGAAGGGATCCGCATCCTGGACACCGCCCGATGGCAGTGGCTGGCCGAGCACGATGCGTGGTTCAGTTTCGGCGACGATGAACTGGCCGCGTACGCCGCCAGGATCATGCTCCTCGTCCGATGGCACCGCCTGAGCCACGCCCGAGCCGAGGAGCCCGGATAGCGAGCGCGGCCGCAACATTTAACCCCCCGTGAATACACGGGGGGTATGAATGACCAACATACGAGAGGACAAAGGCGTTGAACGGACGAATCGTAGCCGTCTTCGGAAACATGGTCATCGCCGAGACCGCCGGCCGAGTCGTGCAGAACTCCGTCGGCTACTGCTGCCGCGGCGACGGCGCACGGTTGCTGTCGGAGGTCATTCGCGTGCGCGGCCGGCTGGCGGACCTCCAGGTCTTCGAGGAGACGCGCGGTCTGAGGATCGGCGACGTGGTCGAGTTCACGGACGAGATGCTCTCGGTCGCCCTCGGCCCCGGCCTCTTGGGACAGGTGTACGACGGTCTTCAGAACCCGTTGTATCAACTCGCCGAACAGGAAGGTTTCTTCCTGAAGCCCGGCGTGTACATCCCTGCCCTGCCGGCCGACAAAACGTGGACGTTCACCCCCAAGGCCGAACCGGGCGCCGTCGTCCGCGCGGCCGATACCCTCGGCACGGTTCCCGAAGGCATCTTCGAGCACCAGGTCATGGCGCCGTTCAATGCCCCGGGTGACCTGAAAGTCGCCCGCATCGCCGAGGCCGGCGACTATACCGTCGAGGACGAGATCGCCGTCCTCACGGACGAGGCGGGCAACGCTCGTCCCGTCACGATGACGCAGACCTGGCCCGTCAAACGGGCCCTGAACGTTTCCCGGCGCCGACTGATGCCTTCCGAGCCGCTCGTCACCCAGGTGCGGATCATCGATTCGATGTTCCCGATCGTCCGTGGCGGCACCTACTGCATTCCCGGCCCGTTCGGCGCCGGCAAGACCGTCCTCCAGCAGATTACGTCGCGGTACGCCCAGGTCGATATCGTGATCGTGGCGGCGTGCGGAGAACGGGCCGGCGAAGTCGTCGAGACGATCCGCGAGTTCCCCGAACTCCAGGACCCGCGCACCGGCCGCTCTCTGATGGAACGAACTATCATCATCTGTAACACAAGCGCCATGCCGGTGGCCGCCCGCGAAGCGTCGGTCTACACCGCCGTCACGCTGGCCGAATACTACCGCCAGATGGCCCTGAACGTGCTGCTGCTGGCCGACTCGACCAGCCGCTGGGCCCAGGCGCTGCGCGAGGTCTCCGGCCGCCTGGAAGAGATTCCCGGCGAGGAAGCCTTCCCGGCGTACCTCGAGAGCCGCATCGCCGGCTTCTACGAACGCGCCGGGGCGCTCGAACTGAACGACGGCCGCATCGGCTCCGTCACAATCGGCGGAACCGTCAGCCCGGCGGGAGGCAACTTCGAGGAGCCGGTCACCCAGGGCACGCTCAAGGTCGTCGGCGCGTTCCACGGGCTGAGCCAGACCCGCGCCGACGCCCGCCGCTACCCCGCCATCGACCCGCTCGATTCGTGGTCCAAGTACGCCGGCATCATCGATTCCGAGAAGGCCGCCCGCGTAAGCCACGTCCTGCGCCGAGGCAACGAGGTGAAACAGATGATGGCCGTTGTAGGCGAGGAAGGCACCTCCATCGAGGACTTCATCGTGATGCTGAAGGCCGAGTTCTTCGACAATGTTTACCTTCAGCAGAACGCTTTCGACCCGGTGGACGCCGCCACGTCGGCCGAGCGGCAGAAACTTGTGTTCGACAAGATCCTGGAGTTCATCGACCTGGAGTTCGAGTTCGACGAGAAGGACGCGGCGCGCCGCAGCCTCGTCAGAGGCCAAGACCTCTACCGGAACTGGAACTACGCGGCCATGGACAGCGACGAGTTCCGAGAGATTCAGGCCGAGATTGACGAGTTCATCGCGGCCAGAGGCAAGCAAGAGGCTGGCGAGGAGAAAGCCAGGCCCGACGCGGCCAATGCCAAATGACAAAACATTGAACATTTGACATTTGACATTTGCTGTGTCGTAAAGGAACCCAAGGTCATGCGCAAATATTACGATCAGATCACCCGTATCTCCGGCAACGTCCTCACGGTGACCGCGACCGGCATCGGATACGACGAACTGGCGGTCGTGACGGGCGAGTCGGGCACGTCGCTTGCCTCGGTCATCCGGCTCGAGGGCGACCAGGTCTCGCTCCAGGTCTTTGCCGGAACGCAGGGCGTCTCGACGAGCGACCACGTCCGGTTTCTCGGCCGGCCCATGCAGGTGATGTTTGCGGAGGGTCTGCTCGGCCGCATCTTCGACGGCGCCGGACGGCCGCGCGACGGGCGCCCCGACGTCGAGGCCGAGACGGTGGACATCTGCGGCCCCCCCGTCAACCCCACGAAGCGGCGGCGGCCCGACCACATGATCCGCACCGGCATTCCCATGATCGACATCTTCAACTCGCTGGTGGAATCGCAGAAACTGCCGATCTTCTCCGTCCCCGGCGAACCGTACAACGAGTTGCTCGCCCGCGTGGGCCTTCAGACCAACGCCGACGTCATCATCCTGGGTGGGATGGGCCTGCGGCACGACGACTACCTCCAGTTTCGGCGTACCTTCGAGGAAGGCGGCGTCCTTGGCCGCACCATCCTGTTCATCCACACGGCGTCCGACCCGGTGGTCGAATGCCTCCTGGTGCCGGACCTGTGCCTGGCGGTGGCCGAGAGTTTCGCCCTCCAAGGCAAACGCGTTCTCGCGCTCCTGACCGACATGACCGCCTTCTCCGACGCGCTGAAGGAAATCGCCATCACGATGGAACAGATCCCCTCGAACCGCGGCTATCCCGGCGACCTGTACACCCAACTCGCCCGCCGGTACGAGAAGGCCGTGGACCTCGACGGCGCCGGCTCCGTGACCCTGCTGGCGTGCACCACCATGCCGGGTGACGACGTCACACACCCCGTGCCCGACAACACCGGCTACATCACCGAGGGCCAGTTCTACCTGCGAAGCGGGTGGATCGAGCCGTTCGGGAGCCTCTCGCGCCTGAAGCAGCAGGTCAACGGCGACACGCGCGACGATCACCGCGGCATCATGAACGCATGTATCCAACTGTATGCCCTCTGCCGCGAGAGCCGCGAGAAACGCGACATGGGCTTCGAGATGTCGGCCTGGGACGCGAAACTCCTGAAGTACGGCGAACGGTTCGAGAAACACATCATGGACCTCTCGGTCAACATCCCGCTCGAAGAGGCCCTCGACCGGTGCTGGAACATCCTGGCCGACTGCTTCGACCCGGCCGAAACCGGCATCCGACGCACCATCATCGAAAACCATTGGCCGAAAAAACTTGCAGCGCTTTAGCCAAGGACGGATGGGGTGACTGGGTGACCAGGTGACTAAGCGGGTTCAGGTAAGTTTTTAGCCGTCGGGTGCCATGCCCACGTTTGTGTGTGCATGCCGTGGCGAGACCTGATTGGGCTGGTAGCCCAAGTGGTTGCGCCGCTTACTTACGTGCGCGGCTGGTTTTCTCACGTGGCTGGTCGGGCGCGAGTGTAACTAGCCGCGAGCGTAAGCGAGCGGGTGCCGTTCCGCGGATCGTCAAATGGCCAAAAAACTCAAACTAACCCGACCCGAACTCAAGCGGCAGCGCGAGGCACTCGCACGCTTCGAGCGGTACCTGCCCATGCTCAAACTCAAGCAGCAGCAGTTGCAACTTTCCGTCCGCGACGTCACCCGCAAACTCCGGGCCGCCGACGAAGCAGCCCACGCCGCACGCCGCACATTCGACGCCTACCGAACCGTCCTGGCCGACCGCGCCGGCGTGGACGTTGAAGCCGTCGCGCGGCCGCAAGAGGTCCGAACCACCACCGCCAACATCGCCGGCGTCACCATACCGGTCCTCGAAGACGTGGTCTTTGCGGAGCCGCGGTACAGCCTCTTTGCGACCCCCGCGTGGGTGGACCGGGCGCTGGCGGACCTCATGGAAGTCAACCGGCGGTTGGCTGAACTCGACATCCTCCAGCAGCAGTACGACCGCCTGCGCCGAGAACTCACGAAGATCATCCAGCGCGTGAACCTGTTCGAGAAGGTCAAGATCCCCACGGCCCGCGAGAGCATCCGCCGCATCCGCATCCACCTGGGCGACGAGATGACGGCGGCCGTCGGACGGGCCAAGATCGCCAAGGCCAAGATCAGCGAAGCCGAATCTGCCGCCGACCCGCGCGAAGTTCTCATCCCCGCCGCTGAGAATCCCGAGGAGACGCCCGAGCCATGATCGTCACGATGAGCAAAATCTATATCGTGGCTCGCAAGGCCGACCGCGACCGGCTGCTCGAAGCCCTGCGCGACCTGGCCGTCGTGCACCTGAAACCCGTTGACCCCGCCGGCGCCGTGGCCGACGCCGAGACGACGGCCGCCCTCGACCGTCTCGGCCGGGCCATCCAGGTCCTCGAAGGCACCCCCCCTGCGGGCGAAGCCCCCGACGTCTCGCCGGCCGACGCCGCCGAGCAGGTCCTCCGCATCCAGCGCGACGCGGCCGAACGCACCGGCCGCCTCAACCTGCTGCATCGGCAGACGCAGCAACTGGCCCTGTGGGGCGACGTGCAATTGGAGCAGTTCGAGGCCCTCCGCCAGGCGGGCATCGACCTGAAGTTCTTCGCGGTGCCAACACGCCAGGCCGGTGAGATACAGGCCGAGTGCGTCCGGCAGATAGCCCCCTACCCCGGCAAGCGTGTGCTGGTTGCCGTGATTCAGCGCGGCGGCGAGCCCCGGGTGCCCGAGAGCGCCGAACCGGTGCCGCTGCCTGCCCGCGACCGGCCGTCCATCCGAGCCGAAGCCCGCCAGATCGACGCCGCCTTCAAGGCCGACGCCCAGCGCCTGTCGTCCCTCGCCCACCTCGTCGGCGCGCTCCACAAAGAACGGGCCGCACTTCAGCAACAGGCCGATTGGACCGTCGCCACGCGAAGCGCGCTGGCCGACCAGCACCTCTACGCCCTCCAGGGTTGGGTACCCGAGGCCAAGGTAGCGGGCCTGGCGGCTGCCCTGGAGGCCGAAGGCCTCGAGTCCGCCGTCCGGATGGCAGCGGTCGCCGACGACGACGAGCCCCCCACCCTCATCAAGTACCCGCGCTGGGCCAGGCCCATGAAGGGCCTGTTCGAGGTGCTCGGCACGGTGCCCGGCTACCGCGAGTTCGACGTAGCGGCCGCCTTCATGATCGCCCTGCCCATCTTCTCGGCCATCATGATCTCCGACGCGG
>CAYVAM010000041.1:0-26554 GCA_964449275.1 uncultured Anaerolineales bacterium | reverse complement strand
AGACGCGCGTTGTGTCGGGCCGGCACCCGCTCATGATGGAGGCCCGCGACGGGGCGCAGACCGCCTGCTGGCAGTACGTCCGCGCGAAGACCGTGCCCCGCGCCGCCAAGCGATCGATGTGCGGCGACTTCATGTTTCTGTGGCCGAAACAACCGAGTTGCGGCCGGAGGTCGTCCACCGCGATGAACAGGACGTTGTACCTTCCCTTGGCCGCCACGGTGGCGGACCCACCCAACAGGACCGTCGGCGCGAGCAGCGACGCGGCTGCGCCCCGGCCGGCCAGTTTGAGGAACTCACGACGTGTCGTTGGCTGCATGTGTGCCTCCTGCTATGGAACCCCCGGTGTATTCACCGGGGGCTAAGTATACCCATGTGCTCACCCGTGCGGCTCCAGGGCCACCTTCATGGCTTCGCCGCGACGCATGAGGTCGTGGGCGGCGTCTGCCTCCGAGAGCGGCATCGTGTGGGTGATCATCTGGGCGAAGTCCGCCAGGCGCCGCTTCATCAACTCCAGCGCCCGCCGCGTGTGCCGCGTGTGGCTGACCCACACGCCCACGTACTTGAGGTCCGGCCGCACCAGGTCCGCAAACGGGTCCCACTCCATCGCGCCGCCCGGCTGGCCGAACCCGGCCGTGACGTACCGCCCGCCGTGGCGCACCAGGCCCAGGCCCTCCCGCACGGCGGCCGCCTTGCCGACGGCCTCGTACACGGCGTCGGCCCCGCGACCGTCTGTCAGGTCCTTGACGGCCTCGGCCCGCTCGCCGGCGGTCGTCTGCTCGATGTTCAGCGTGTGCGTTGCGCCGAAGCGCTTGGCGAGTTGGAGCCGCGCGTCGGCCAGGTCGATCGCGATGATGCGGCCCGCACCGCAGTCGCGCGCCAGGGCCACCATGAAACAGCCGAGCGGCCCGACGCCCTGGACGACGACCGTTTCGTCTTCGGTCGGCTCGAAGAAATCGAAGGCGTGGGCCGCCGTCGAGCCGCTGCACGAGGCGGTCACGAGCGTCTTGTGATGCTCGGGCGGCACGTCGTCGATGGCGAAGATGTCGGTCCGGGCGTCGAGCGGCAGGTACTGGCTGTAACATCCGTTGACGTGCGGCGGGACGTCGCAGCCGCGATGGATGCCGTAGACGAACCGCTCCGGGCACAGGTGCGGTTGCCCGTGCGTGCAGAAGAAGCAACGGCCGCACACCACGCCCCGGTTCCAGAGGACCGGTTGGCCGACCGTCAATGGGCGTCCGTCGACGTCGGCTTTCTCGCCCTGGATTTCTGCGATCTCTCCAACGCCCTCGTGTCCGAGGATGATCGGCAGCGGCGTCCGCGGGTCCTCGCCGGAGGCCATGTGCAGGTCCGACCCGCACACCCCCGCGCAGGTAACCTTGACCAGGACCTCGCCGTCGGCGAGCGGCAGAAGGTCGAACTCTCTCGCCTCAAGCGGCGTCTTGAACGCCGTCAAGACCTGCGTCTGGGTTTTCATGCATCCGTCCTCCGGTGCCCCTTCCAGTCTGCTATTCCATCACCGGCAGTTCATGAACTCCCGCCCATTATGGCAGGAACGCGAAGCGAGGCAAGGCCTCAGGAGCCCCAGGTCGTGCCCGCCTCACTGACCGCACCATCCCGGCGCGGCGAAGAAGCGGGCGTAGCGTGACAGCGGCCGTCATGCCCACTTGACACCGCCCGCTGGGGCCGTAACAATTGTCCGAGACCTGAACGTTCCGGAGGTTTGCCATGCCGATCCATCTGCCGCCGATCTCGCGACGCCGCTTCCTGAAAACCACCCTGGCCGCCGGTGCCGCGCTACTTGTCCCCGGACGAACCGACGCCGCGCAGCAGACGGTCGATCCGAACCGTTTCGCGCTGCTCGCCGACGTGCACGTCTGGTCCAACCGCGCCGAGCCCTTCAACAAGGTCAAGCCGGCGGACAACCTCCAGAAGGTGTGCCGCGAGGTCATCGCCCTCGCCCCTCGCCCGGCCAACATGATCGTTGCGGGCGACTGTGCCCAACTCAAAGGCATGCCGGGCGATTACGCCGTCCTGAAGGACGTGCTCGACCCCGTCCGCCGGGCCGGAATAGCCGTCCACTTGTGCCTGGGCAACCACGACCATCGCGCGAACTTCTACGCCGCCTTCCCCGGCGCCCGGCCGTCCGGCTCGCCGCCTGTGCGCGGCAAGCACGCCGCAATCCTCCAGTCGTCGCACGCCAACTTCGTTCTGCTCGATTCGCTCGAGACGACCAACGCAACGCCCGGCCTCTTGGGCGAGGCCCAACTCGGGTGGCTGGCTCACGTGCTGGACGCCCACAAAGACAAGCCCGCCCTGGCCTTCGCCCATCACGATCCGAACTTCGGCAAGCGCAAGAGCGGCCTCCGCGACACCGACGCCCTTCTCAAACTGCTCCAGGCCCGCCGCCACGTCGCGGCCTACGTCTACGGTCACACCCACGCATGGGGACACAAGAAGGCCGGCGACCTGCACCTGGTGAACGTGCCGACCACCGCATGGCTCTTCAACAAGAAGCAGCCGCGCGGGTGGGTGGATGCGCGGCTGCGTGCCGACGGCGCCAAACTCGTCCTGAACGCGCTGGACAAGAAACACGCGGCCCACGGCGAGGAGATCGACCTGAAGTGGCGTGCCTAGCGCGCCGCCGCGGCGCGGTCGATCAGAAACAGCGCGTCTTTCGGCCCGAGCGTGAGCCTGCCTTCAACCGCCGCCCCGTCGTTGGTCTCAGGATCCTGTTGCCGCGAACCGCGAAGCCGACTCAAGCGCCGGCCGGGAAAGAGGTCGGCCAAATCGAACACGCACGGGCGCGGCGAGGGGTTGGCCAGGACCACGCCGTTGGCGAACTCCCGGACCATGGCGTCCGCCGACGCGTGGGCCGTGATCGCGCAAATCCAGACCGGCTCGGTTCCCTCAACGACGAACTCGATATCGACGTGTGGCAACGTGATGTCCGAGAAGTAGAAGCCCGACTGGAACTCGCCCTGCCCCACCCAGGTCATGTGCCGAACGGCGCCGGCCCGTCCGGGACGCCCCTCGGGCGGGGCGATGCCCACCCACATCAGGCGCGCGACATGGGACGGATAGCCCTTCAGGGCGGCCGCGCGCGCCGTCACCAACACGAGCAGGTCGGGCCCTTCGCACGGAACGTTTGTGAGGCGGAACGTCAGGTCGCGCCGGCCGTCCTTCGCGGATGTGATTCTCACCGCTCCGGCGTCCATGGCCCATGGCGTGCCTTCCCCGCGAAAGCGGCCAAGCAGCGCTTCGCCGACGGGCTTGCCTTTGCCGCAAAGCAGGTCCGCCCTTCTCGCTGCCGTCCTCACGGCCGGCCCGCGCGGCTTGCCGAGCCATCCGGGACGGTTGGCGGCGCCCATCTTCAGTTCGTCCCAGATGCCGAGCAGTTCACCGTTCTCCTTGGGCGGAGGAAAACTGTAGCAGACGGCCGCATCCGTAAACGCCGCCGCCGCGAAGACCAACCGGTGGATGTTCCATCCGATGTCGGGCCTGGTCCTCTGGCCCGGCTTCTCGCCCGGCTTCGTGAACTTGTGATTCACGTAGTTGAAGACGGGCGCCCGTCCCTGTGCCGCCCAGAAGAAGTGCCGGTTCAGGCCACCCGACCAGTCTTGAATCTCCCAGTCGCGAAGGTCGGGCCAACCTTCGCTTTCGACGCCGTTGAGAATCCGAAACGCCCGCTGGCTGCGGACGGTCATGCCGTCGGCCAGGATAAGCCTGTCGTCTCCGAACCGCCGGCGGAGTGCGCGGCAGAAGTGGACGACCCCGATGCCGTAGGTGTTGACGCCATCGAAGAGGCCGTTGTCGGCTCGGCCGTCGGCGTCGCAATCCAGCCGCCGGTTCCCCGGCCGGGAGCGCGTGTGGCAGAGAACGTCGAACTCGACTCCGTCGAAGGCGGCCAACTCGCCACCGGGCAGGAACCGTTCGGCCAGTTCGTCGGCGTGGACCTCGCCGCACGTACGGTCATTGCTGTCGCGCGGACAGCGCGTCGAGTAGTTGTAGAACCACATGAGGTTCGACCGCCGACCCCACGGTCCCTCCGCCACATGCGCCGCCGCATACGCGCGACCGGCGGGGAACCGGCGCGGTTTGGTCCCGTAGCACCCGCGGCGCACGCGGAGAATGCCGCGCGCGGCGTCCACCGAGACGAGTTGAACCTGCTCGCTCTCGTTCCAGTCGGGCCGGCCGGACGCGTCGAGCAGGCACAGGCCAACGTCGTCGTTCTTGTCGCGGTAGCGCCCGATGCCCGTGCGGAACAGACGCGCGTTGGCGACACGGATCTCGGTCTCGCCCTCTTCGGCCGGCACGTCGGCCAGGACCTTCGCCCCGTTGTAATAGATCCAGTGTCCGGCGAAGTAACGCCCGGTCTGGTAACGCGGGTCGCGGGCGTTGCCGTTGTAATGGAGCAGGACGAGTTGATCCGGATGCCGGTTCTTGAAGCGTGTGAAGAACTCGACGTTCCGCGCGCTTCGGCCGGGGATCTCTTCGTCGAGCACCTTGCCCTCGATTCCCATCAGCCTGTCGAACGTTTCCTCCCACCGCTGATAGGAAACGCCGCGGGCCGCGGCCATGCCTTCCGAGGCGCGGAAGAAGAACGCACGCGGATACCCTCCCTTGAAGATGCGCAGCCGCTCGAGCCGCTCGCCGCGCAACTCGGCATCCGCAAAGCCCCAGGAAACAACAAGCATCCCTGCGGCAACCACTCGCAACAACCTGGGCAAGGCACACCTCCCTGCAAGCGCGCTCGGGAACGACCGGAGCACCACACGGGTCCGCCGGAGCGGGACCGGCGCCTTCAGCCGAGCATGGTCAGCGGATTCTCGCGGTTCTCGAGCGGCAGCGTCGCGGGCCGGCCGAGGCGATGCGACTCGAAGACCGAGACGATCATCTCCACCACGTCGCGCCCCGCAGCGGGGCCGCCCAAGGGCTGGCGGTCTTCCTTGACGGCCGCCAGAAGGTCCCGGATGGCCAGCGTATGGCGGGCGGCGCAGGCGGGGCCCGTCAGCGGCTCGGGCTTCCCGATTCCGGCCGACGTGATGTTCTGCCACCGGGCGCCGCTTCGGCCCGGCGACCAGGACGGGTCGCCCAGGTACTTCACGTCGGGCATCGTGCCCTCGGTGATCTCGATGATGCCGCGCGAACCGAAAACCTGGAGCGCGTAGCGCCACGGTTTGCCGGCGGCGTTCCTGTGGGAGCCGAAGTACGCCGTGGACCCGTCGGGCATGCCGTACATCGCACGGACGGCGTCTCCGGCGAGCGGCCCGATACCCTCGTTGCCCTCGTGGACGTGCTTGCGCGTGACCGGCCGTCCGTCCTGGGTCACGTGTGCGAAACACCATTTCGGCCGCCCGGCCAGGGCGTGAATCGCATCGAGCATGTGCGTGCCGAGGACCCAGAGGTCCTCGCCCCCGCCTCGCCGGTCCTCCTTGCCGCGCGCGCGGTACTCGAGGACCTTGCCGATCTTGCCCTCGGCGATGAGCCGCTTGACGGTCGCCACGCGCGGGCTGTACCGCGTGGGGTGGGCGATGGCGAGTTTGGCCCCCGTCTTCCGGCATGCGGCGACGATACGGTCGGCCTCGGCGAGTGTGCGGCACATCGGTTTTTCCATGAGGACGTGGATGCCGCGCTCGGCCGCCGCGACGGCCATCGCCGCATGTTGATCAAGCCACCGGGGACAGATTGCAACCACGTCCGGCCGCGTCTTCTCGATCATCTCGCGCCAATCCGAAAACGCCCGCTCGACTTTCAGCCGCTTCGCCGCCGCCGCCAGGCCCTGCTTGACCTCGTCCGCCACCGCGACGATCTCGGTCTCCGGAATCGCCAGCCACGCCGTGTCCAGCCCATGCCCGTAGTTGCCGCGACCGGTCCGCCCGATGACGCCGACGCGGTACCGCCTGCCCGGGCCGCCCTTCGCGCCGCTACCGAGCAGCCGGGGACCGGCAAGCGCTACCCCTGCGCCGGCCGCTGCCTTTCCCGCAGTCTTCAGGAACGTTCTGCGCCTCATGTGAGAATCCTTTCGGTTACAGGGAGCCGGGTCGTCAAGAGACCATTGATAAGGGGAAGCGCACGGAACGCAACGCAAAAAGGCGGGACCAGAGACCTCCGCGACGTGTTGCTGTAGGTTGCAAGAACCGTGTGACAGCGCGTGTGGCGTCCCGACGAACAGGGGTCTGCCCGGCCGTTCGCGTTGCCTTCCGCCGTCACGGTCAAGAGGCGGGCGATCTCCGGTGGTCTCCCTCTCCCGGAAATCGCCCTGAAAGCAATCCACTCAGACTGTCAATTCCCAGCAGGCGTCAGGCAGCGCAGCGGCGGCGGACATACCCGATCAGGGCACCCACGCCGCCCAACATGCTCAACAGGGTCACCGGTTCGGGAATCGGCGGGGAAGAAGGAATCGGGGGGCCAATCTGGGGCCAGACCTTGTTCTTGCCGATCTTGTTCGGCGAGGCATGGATGAGCGGAATGTTCAGAAAACTGGGGTCGTTCAGGTCGATGGACACGCCGCTGAAGACGTCGCCGGCAATCTGGAACTCGTACGTGACCTCGTAGAGCCAGCCGGACAGCGTCGGGTTGCCGTAGTCGTCGTCGGCAGCCGGCGAGTTGGAGTCCTTGCCGAAGTACCCGGGATGGGCGGCGCCGAAGGTATCCCAGTTGTAGGCCAGGGAGGTGCTGGAGGCGACGATGTCGTCGTCATGGCCGACCGCGATCTCAAACTCGCCGCCGGTCGTCACGCCGCCGACGTAAGGCGGATCCTCCTTCTTGTTGCCAAGCCCGTGCAGGTAGTCCATCGTCACGTCGAGGAGCGTCGTGCGGGTTCCGTCGTTGAGGACAAACTCAAAGGCGAACCGCCCGTCGTCGCTGCCGATCAGGTCCTTGAAATTGTGGTGCTTCCCGCTCGGCGCCGCGGCGACCCACCCGATGGCGGTCGTGCCGTAACTGTTGTCCACCAGGGTCTTCGGCAGCGTGAAGGCGACGACCAGGTCGCCGCCGGCCGCCCGGTGGAGCCACAGTTCGCCCCCGCCAACCACGCCGGCGTTTTCCACCTGGAAACTGAGTTCGTACCCGGTGAGGTACTCGCCGGATTCGACGCGGCCATCGACCGTGACGGCGGCGGCCGCCGCCGCCAACACCAGCATGGCCAAGACACCTGCGACCGGCGCAACAGCGCCCCCGACCTTTCTGTCTTCTGCATACCTAATCATGACAATCTCCTCGCTATTTTGCAACACCCCTCGAAACGTTGCTCCGTTCACTCTGCAAACGACTTCCGTGTCCGGGAAGCCACTCCCAGGGGAATGGCCCCTGACCTAATCCACTTGGTTACCTTGCGGCCGAGGCAGTGGCCCGTGTGTAGAGCCTGCGCTGCGCTGGCACGCCACCGCCGAAAACACGAAACCACCAAAAGCATGGAAGGGGTTCCCCCCGTCCCGCAGCACGTTGAGAAGCGGCATTCTCGCCATCATCCGGCCTCGCGGCCGGACAGACCGCCTGTAGCGACAAAAACAAGGCCGACCCGCCCGCCAGCGGCCCGACCCGGATGCACGCTCTCCTCTTCTTCCCCGCAACTATACCCCAAAAAACGGGAATGTCAAATGGATTCTCGCCCGAGGCGTGTGGCGCGCTGCAATGACCGGCTCCCCTACCTCAGGCTTCGTGGGAGAGTTTGACGAGCGATTCGAGCGCCCCCGCCGCCGCACCGGAGTCGATGGCCCCGGCGGCTCGCCCGATGCCGTCCTGAATGCTTTCCGCCACGCCGGCCACGTAGAGAGCGGCGGCGGCGTTGGCGAGTACGGCGTCGCGGCGCGGGCCCTTGTCGCCGGCCAGAACGCAGCGCACCGCATCGGCGTACTCCTCGACCGTTTCGGCGCGGATCTCCTCCAGGTGCGCGGCCGGCAGGCCGAGAGTCTCCGGTGAAATATCGTAGCAGGCGACGCCGCCGTCTTTGACCTCGCAGACCCGCGTCGGCGCCGAGAGCGCGATCTCATCGAGCCCGTCCATCGAGTGGACCACGAGGGCATGCTCGACGCCGAGGCGAACCATGACCTCGGCAATCGGCTCGACCAGGTCGGCCGCGAAGACGCCCATGACCTGTCGGCGTGCGCCCGCGGGGTTCGTCAGCGGCCCCAGAACGTTGAAGATCGTGCGGATGCCGATCTCCTTGCGGACGCCCACCGCGTACTTCATGGCCCCGTGCAGGGCGGGGGCGAAGAGAAACCCCATGTGCGCTTCGCGGATGCACCGCGCGACAACCGCCGGGGCGGCCGCAATGTTCACGCCGAGGGCCTCCAGCACGTCGCTCGATCCGCACTTGGACGTGGCGCCGCGGTTGCCGTGCTTGGCGACGTACGCCCCGCCTCCCGCCGCCACGATGGCCGCCGCCGTCGAGATGTTGAACGGCTTCTTCCCCGTGCCGCCGGTGCCGCAGGTATCAACGACGGGAAGGTCGCCGACGTCGATCCTCGTGGCCTTTTCGCGCATGACCATGGCGGCGCCGGCGATCTCGTCGGGCGTGGGGCCTTTGATCGAGAGGGCTGTCAGGAAGGCGGCTATCTGGGCCGGCGAGGCCCGGCCTTCCATGATGCGGGCGATGGCGCCGCGCGACTCGTCGAGCGAGAGGTCCTCGCCGCGGGCGAGTTTCTTGATAAAGGCTATCATCGCAGCCCCTGCAAAGGCGCGCGCCGGGCAAGCCCCGCGGCTAACTAAACATCGGCACACAACTCGATGCGCTTGACCGCCTTTCGCGCGCGGCGGGTCGGGAGACCCGCCGCGCACGTTGCGCGGGGCAAGCCCGGCGGCTAACGAGACATCGTCATACAAGCCCTCGAGCGCTTACACCTCGACGGCGGCGCCGTCGGCGGCTTCGCTGACCCAGATGCGCGGCTCGTAACCGGACTGCTCCTGGTAGCGGGCGAGGACGGCCTCGCGAAGCGTTTCGACGGCATCCGGCCGCACAAGCGATACCGTGCATCCGCCGAACCCCGCCCCCGTCAGTCGCGACCCCAGAACGCCCTCCACGCCGCGCGCGATCTGGACCAGGAGGTCCAGTTCCGGCCCCGACACCTCGTAATCGTCGCGGAGCGAATCGTGGCTGGCGTCAAGCAGTGCGCCGAAACAGTCGAGGTCGCCGCTGCCGAGGGCGTCAATCGACTCGATGACCCGCGCGTTTTCCGTCACGACGTGCCGGCACCGGCGGCGGACGATCTGCGGCAAGGCCGACTCATGGGCCTCGAACAGTTCAAGCGACACGTCGCGGAGTTGCTCGATGTTGGAGTTGAACTTTCGCAGGCGGCCGGCGCCCTCTTCGCACTGGCTGCGGCGTTCGTTGTACGCCCCGGAGGTCAATTTCCGCCGGACGCCCGAATCGATGATGACCACCTTCGCCCGGTCCGCCGGCAGCGGAACCGGTTTCTGCGAAAGGTCGCGGCAGTCGAGGACGATGGCGTGGCCTTTGCGCCCGTGGAGACTGATGAACTGATCCATGATGCCGCAGCGGACGCCGACGCGATGCTCGGCAGACTGGCACAGGACCGCCAGACGCTCGGTCGAAAGGCCGTGGGCTTCGGCCGCCACCTTGGCCGGGCCGGCCGCAATTTCCACCTTGGCCGCAACCAGAAACGCCAGGGCCGAGGCCACCTCGTAGGCAGCGCTCGACGAAAGGCCCGACCCGACGGGCACGTCGCCATCTACAACCGCCCGAAAGCCGCGCAGCGCCAGCCCCTCTTCCGCCAGCACCTCCGCCACGGCCATCGGATAACGGAGCCAGTGCGGCGGGTCGGCCGGCGGTTCAGCACCTAACTGAAACACGGCCCGTTCGGCGAACTGCTCGGACCAGAGCGTGACGGTGGGCTCGTCGTGCGGCACGAGGGCCAGCCGGACGGCCGCTTCCAGCGCCATCGGCATGACGAACCCGCCGTTGTAATCGGTGTGTTCGCCGATGAGGTTGACGCGGCCGGGACCGCGCACGACGCGGACGGGCTCACCGGGGCCGAATATCTCGCCGAAACGCCCCGCCAGGTCGGCCATGCGCTTGCTCTCCACCGACGAACGATTCGCGGCGAGTGTAGATAGGCGTCGAGGCCGCTGTCAACGGCAAAGTCGAGGGCACCGACAACCGGGGCGCGTCACGGGGAACCGCCGGTCCGAACGGCCGGCGCGGGGGCCGGCGGGCCGGATTCCCGTAAAGCCCTCCCCCCGCCGTGCCGATAACCCCTATGGCGGGACCGCGGCAAGGACCGCGATGTCCTTCCCCCGGGAGGGGTGCGGCGTATTGATCGCGATGGCCAAGAGGTACCAGTTCTCGCTGGTGAAGGGCGCCGACCGCTACCTGGTTCGGTGCGACGTGGGGAAGGAAGAAGAGACGATCGCCCGGTTGATGCAGTGGGCCGAGAACAAGGAGTTGGATTTCGACTGGTTCGACGCCGCCGTGCTGTCGCGGCAGATCACGCAGCGGCAGTTCAGCCGCGCCGTCGGCGAAACGCCGGTGCCCTGAAACCAAATGCGCCCATGGCCAATCCCCTAACCCAGACGTTTCTCGCCTACCTTCAGCACGAGCGAAACTTCTCCGAGCACACCATCCGCTCGTACGCGGCCGACCTGGCCCAGTTCGTCCGGTTCCTCGCCGGCGCCGCCGAGGCGTCTGAGGCGATCGACGACGGGGTGGTGTGCGATCGCGTTCGCCGCGCCGCCCCGATCGACCTGCGCGGCTTTCTGGCCGAGTTGAGACAGGCCAACTACAGCCGCGCCACCATCGCACGCAAGATCGCCACGCTGCGATCCTTCTACAAATTCCTCGCCCGCAGAGGGGAGGTCCAGCGCAACCCGGTCAAGGTTATCCGCACGCCGCGCCAGGATAAACGGTTGCCGAAGTTCCTCGACCCCGCCGAGGTCGAGCGCCTGCTGGCCGCAGCGAACGGCAAGGACATCCTGTCGCTGCGCGATGCGGCCATGCTTGAGGTCCTCTACTCCACCGGCATGCGGGTCAGCGAACTCGTGGGCATCGACCTGGAGGACATCGACCCGATTGCCGAAGTCGTCCGCGTGCGCGGCAAAGGCCGAAGGGAACGCCTCGCGCCGCTCGGGTCGTACGCCGTCCGAGCGCTGAACCGGTACCTGGAGGCCCGCTCGCGAGCCGACGTTCACGACGAGAAGGCCGCATTCCTCAACCGTCACGGCCGGCGGCTCAATGTCCGCAGCGTTCGCCGGAAACTCGCCAAGTACCTGACCGTGGCCGGGCTGGACCCGAGCGTCAGTCCGCACACGCTGCGGCACTCGTTCGCCACGCACATGCTGGAGCGGGGGGCCGACCTGCGAGCCGTCCAGGAACTGCTCGGACACCGCAGCCTCTCGTCAACGCAGATTTACACGCACGTCACCGCCGGCCGCCTGAAAGAGATCTACGAGGCGGCCCATCCGCGAGCAAACTGAGTCGGGTCCTGCATACGCCTGTGCCACGGCCGGTCTTGCCCGGCCGTGCTCCTCTTGTAGAATGTCACCATGCGGTTCGCCCTGGAAGTCATCGCGGTGGCATTGGCGCTGGCGTGGCCGAGCGGTCTTGCCTTGGCGCAGACAAAGGTCCAGGGGCCGACGGCGCGCGACGGCATCCTCACCTACACCGTCACGAGCGAGTACCTGAAGGGCCCTAACGCCGTCGAGGTGCTCCTGCCGGACCGTCTCGAGACCGGCAAGCGGTACCCGGTACTCACCATCCTGCCCGTGGAGCGTGGCACCGGCGACCGCTGGGGCAGCGGCATCCGCGAAGCCAGACGCACGAACGTGCACAACTCATGCGGCCTGATTTGCGTGGCGCCCGCGTTCGATTCGACGCCGTGGTACGCCGACCATCCGACGGACCCGACCCTCCGCCACGAGAGTTACCTGTTGAAGGTCGTCCTGCCGCTCATCGAGGGACGTCACCCGGTGCTGAAGCGGTCCCAGGGGCGGTTGCTCATCGGGTTCAGCAAGTCCGGATGGGGCGCCTTCAGCCTGCTGCTTCGCCACCCGGACGTGTTCGGCCGGGCGGCGGCATGGGACGCTCCGATGATGGAACAAACGCCGACGAAATACGGCATGGAGGCCAACTTCGGCACGCAGGAGAACTTCGAGCGGTACAAGATCACCGCCCTCGTCGAGCGGCGGGCAGACCGGCTCAAGCGGGGCCCGGCCCGCCTCGTGCTCCTGGGATACGGCAACTTCCGCGCCCAGACGGAAGCGATGCACCGGAAGATGCTCGCCCTCGGCATCCCGCACGTCTACGATAACACGACCCAGCGCCGACACCACTGGGAGAGTGGCTGGTTCGCAGGCGCCGTCCGGCGTCTGACGGCGCTGCCACAGCCGACGAAGGAACCTGCCGGCGCGCCGCCCGGCGCAGGCGGTTAGCGCGCCAATGCGGCCGAGGGTCGCGCGGAGCGGCGACACCGGCGTGCAAGCCGCCAGTGGCACCCGGCGCGAAGAGCGCCCCTTCCGCCTTTCGCTTGACACGCGCGGCCCGCACGGTACGTTGCACGAGCCATGCAGGCGACACCTCTGAGCGGCGATACGCTCTACTTCGCGTACGGGGCAAACCTCAGCCGCGCCCACATGGCGCTCTGGTGCCCCGAAGCCGTGCCGCTCGTGCGGGCGACGCTGCCCGACTACCGCCTCGTCTTCCACTCGTGGGCCGACATCGTGCCGTCCCACGGAGACCGCGTCCAGGGGGCGCTGTACGAGGTGAACCTGAAGGACTTAGCCGCCCTCGACCGGTTCGAGGACTACCCCGTCCTGTACCGCCGCATCCACGCGCGGGTCCTGTCGGAACGGATGGTCTTCGACGCCATGGCCTACCGGATGAACCCCGGCCACACGCCGGCCCTCCCGCATCCGGACTACCTGGCGCTCATCCTCGGCGGTTACGAGGATTGGAAACTCGACCCGGCTCCGCTCGCCGCAATCCAAAGCGACGTCCGTGATGACATCGAAAGACGAACGCAATGACCTGCCGGCAGCGTATGACGACCTGGGCGTCGTGGCGCGCGGGTTCGACGCGCTCGACTTCGGGTCGCGGTTAAAAACGAGCGGGCCGCACCGACGGTCAGCCGCCGTTGGCATCTTGATTGGCGCCCCTTGCAGCGCTATAATCGCCCGCTGCCGAACCTTTGGACGGCACAACAGGTTAGCCGCGGGGCTTGCCCCGCGCGGCGCGGCGACGAACGAGCGAGGATGCCTAACATGGCCGAATCGTGCCGAGCGGCCTCCGACCGCGCTGAACGGCATTTCCAGCAGCACTACAACTGCGCCCAGTCGGTCCTGTGGGCCGTTGCCGAGACGTGCGGCCTGGAGTGTCCGGCGTGCATTCCGGCCGTTGCCCTGGCGATGGGCGGCGGCATCGGGCACACCGGCAGGGCGTGCGGGGCCCTCACGGGCGCCGTCATGGCCCTCGGGCTCGCAGTGGACCGGGCCGTGGGCGGTTCGATCTCGGATCGCAAGGACGAAGCCAATCGTCTGACCGACGCGCTGGTGCACCGTTTTGCCGACGAGTTCGGCTCGACCGACTGTTTGGCGCTCCTGGGTTTCAGTTGGTCGGAGGCGGATGCGGTGGAGCGGTGGTATCGCCAGCGCCGCCGGAAGTGTGACCGCTACGTCCGATGGGCCGCCACCGAGGCCGCCCGCGTCATCGACGACCTCCGCGCCGGTGCATCCGAACAGAGCCCTTAGCCGCGGGGCTTGCCCCGTGCGCTTCTTGCACCGTTTATCGAGGTCGCGTTGTCGGAATTCGTCGAATCGATCCTCGCTCCCGACGGCCTGGTGGCGAAACACCTGCCGGGTTACGAGCACCGTCCGCAGCAACTCGAGATGGCGGCGGCCGTCGATGCCGCGTTCCAGGGCAACCGTCACCTGGTTGTCGAGGCCGGCACGGGCGTCGGCAAGTCGTTCGCGTACCTCGTGCCGGCCATCCGCGAGGCGGTCCGCGAGAAGCGGCGAGTCGTCGTCTCGACCTATACCATCAGCCTCCAGGAACAACTCATCGAGAAGGACCTGCCGTTTCTGAAGAAGGCCACCGGCGAGGACTTCGTCGCCGTCCTCGTCAAGGGCCGGTCGAACTACGTGTGCCTGCGGCGGCTGTCCCGCGTGTGCAACCGTGCGGCCAACCTTTTCGAGGGCCGGTCGCTGCGGCGTGAACTCGAGCGCATCGCCGAATGGGCGATGACGACCGAGGACGGCAGCCTGTCGGACCTCTCCCCCGCGCCCGACTGGCGAGTGTGGGACCGCGTCTGCGCCGAACACGGCAACTGCCGCGGCCGCCGGTGCGAGCACTACCGCCGATGCTTCTACCAGCGTGCCCGCCGCAAGGTCCATCGGGCCCAGGTCCTGGTCGTCAACCACGCGCTGTTCTTCTCTAACCTGGCCATCCGCACGGGCGGCGGAGCGGGCATCCTGCCGAAGTTCGACCGCCTCGTCTTCGACGAGGCCCATAACATCGAGACCGTTGCATGCGACCAACTGGGCATCGCCGTCACGAGCGGCCAAGTGGCCTTTCTGCTGGGGAGCGTGTGGCAGCCGAAACGCCGCAAGGGACTGCTGGCGACGCTGTCGGTGGACTCCGACAAGGCCAGTCTGACCTGTCAAAGCGCCGCCGCGGCCGCCGACGCGTTCTTCGGCGACCTGCTGGCGTGGTACGAGTCCAACGCGGGCGCGAGCGGCCGCATCACGGAACCGAACGTGGTCGCCAATCCCCTCTCGCCCGCCCTTCGGCGCCTGGCGGGAGAACTTCGGGACTTGGCACGAAGCGCCCGTGACGGCGAGGACCAGGACGAACTGGCCTCGGCCGCCGAACGCGCACGCGACCTGGCCGACGCCGTCGATGCCTTCATCACCCAATCGTACGGAGACGCCGACGGGCCGAACGCCGTGTACTGGATCGAGGTGTCGGGCGACCGCCGCCACCGCATCTACCTGCGCGCTTCGCCGATCCACGTGGGCCCGATGCTCGATGTTCTCCTGTGGCAGGAGGTGCCGTCGGCCATCCTGACGAGCGCGACGCTGGCCGTGGCGCCGAACGACGAGTTCGCGTACATCCGCGAGCGGCTGGGACTCGTCGAAGCCGACACGCTCCGCGTGGGGTCGCCGTTCAACTACGAGTTGCAGGTGCGGCTGTATCTGGCGGCCGACATGCCGGGGCCGACCTCGCCGGAGTATTTCGACGCCGCGGTCGAGGCCATCCGCCGGTACGTGGACCTCTCGGAAGGGCGGGCGTTCGTCCTGTTCACGTCGCACGAGATGCTGCGTCGGGCGGCCGAGGTCCTGCGGCCGCATCTGGAGCGGCGACGCTGGACGCTGCTCGTGCAGGGGGAGGGCCTTCCGCGCGGCAAGATGCTGGAGGCGTTTCGGCGCGACACGCACTCCGTCCTGTTCGGCACCGACACGTTCTGGCAGGGCGTGGACGTGCCGGGGGCGAGCCTCTCGAACGTGATCATCACGCGGCTGCCGTTCGCCGTGCCGGACCGGCCGCTGGTGCAGGCCCGGATCGAGGCCATCCGCGCGGCGGGCGGCAGCCCGTTCACCGAGTACCAGTTGCCTGAGGCCGTGCTCAAGTTCAAACAAGGGTTCGGTCGGCTCATCCGGACGGCCGACGACCGCGGCATGGTCGTCGTCCTGGACTCGCGCGTTCTGAGCAAATCCTACGGCCGCGCCTTCCTCCGTGCCCTGCCGCCGTGCCGTGTGATTGTGCCGGGGGCGTAGGGGTGGTTTACGCTTCGGCGTTGCTGTCTCCTGTAGTATATATACTACAGGAGACGGCGGCATTGTGGCAAGCGGACGCAACTCGTCTCCGGTTAAGGACCTAGTGCTCTGTCGCACGTGAAACGGCGGGTGCCACTGGCGGCTTGTCCGCCAGTGCCTTCCTGCTGCTCGCCACACACTGGCTGGTCCCGGCGCGCCGGGACCAGTGGCACCCCGCAAATCAGCAGCGACAGAGTACTAGCGCATGCCAGAGATCCACAGAATACAGGGCGCATCCTCGACGGGGTATATATACCCCGTCGAGAACGTCCGCGATTTGAGAAAATGGCCCCCGCCGTGTTCCCGAAGGACTGGACGGGCCGATACACCGTATATATACTAAGTATCGGCCCGTCCAGTCCTTCGGGAGGAGCAAAGCCCATGGGACACACAGACGCCAGATCATCCAAGAAGACACCGAGGCGTTGGCTGCGCCTACGTATAGCCAAGGAGGACATTGTCCGCGCATTCCAGCAGCATCCTGCTAGGGTGCTCAAATTGGCTGACATCCGGCAGCTTCTCTCACAGAACAGGAGTTTCTGGCGGGTCGCGCAGCGGATGTCCGTGGACGATTTCATTGCGTTCTTGCTTGCAGAGACAGATCTGCAGCGAGTGGTCTTGCCCTTCCCTCATCGCAAAGAAGTGAGATATGCATGGACAGATGTGGCCACCTATGAGGTCCTTCTTACGGTGAGGCCCGGCTGCTACTTCACCCACTACACAGCGATGTACCTGCACGAGCTGACTGCGCAGGTCCCCAAGACCGTCTACGTGAATCATGAGCAGCGACCAAAGCCATCTCCCAGGACAGGCCTTGAGCAGGAGCGGATTGACCAAGCCTTCTCGCGAGCCCCACGGGTAACTAGTAACGTGGCCGAGTACGCTGGCATGAGAGTCTACTTGCTCAACGGCAAGTACACTGGGGGTCTTGGGGTTACTGACGCTGAGGGGCCCGAAGGCGAGACGCTACGCGTGACGAACGTCGAGCGTACCCTCATTGACATGGTGGTCCGTCCTTTCTACTCCGGCGGAATCCACGAGGTCCTCAGCGCCTATAGGCGTGCGTCGGACAAAGTGTCGATAAACAAGCTGCTTGCCACGCTGAAGAAACTTGATTACGTGTACCCGTACCATCAGGCAATCGGCTTCTGCCTCGAGAAGGCGGGCAGATACAAACGCTCCCGTATCGACAGGTTGCGCCGATTGCCGATGACGTATGACTTCTATCTCACACACCAAATGCGGGAGAAAGCCTACTCGCGCAAGTGGCGCCTATTCTTCCCAAAAGGATTGTAGGGCCTTGCACTTTCCCAGGACATAGTCGAAGTAGAAGTTGAAGCCCTCTATGTGCTCGCCGGGCTTCAGCGTGTTCTCTACGGCGATGAAGTCTTCTTTGTGGAACTCACGGTGTTTGTGGATTTCGCCCAGAAATCTCAGGGGTACGTGTTTGGCCGCAAACACAGCCCGGATGAGATCGCGGTTCTCGGCCATCGTGAGGTCTATGTCGAAGTGCTCCATGACCGTGTGGATGTCAAAGAAATCCCTGGCTCTGGCACGCCGCGTAGGACTGGGGACGATATCACCGTAATCTGGCATCTGCTGGCAGATAGCTCGCAGCTTCTCGGCAACGAGCATCTCCGGGGCGTAGACATACACAGTGTAGCCTCCGACCTCTGACTCTTCCTTCTTGGCACAATACTCGAACTTGCTGATTTCGATCTCAAACGTCCTGTGCTGCCGCGGGGCAACCACGGTCGCATTGCGGCGCAACGAGGCCACGTCCCCATCTAGCCGCGCGTGGTCCTCTTGTTTGATGATCTTGAACTCGATCGCGTAACCGCCCCAGAAATGGGCGACTGTCGGGCTGACGTCTCGGGGTCTCTCTGTGAACTTGAAGTCGAAGACATGATAGCCGGCCTCGCCGAAGGTAGCATCCAACAGTGTCCGGAGCTTGTCCCCTATTGCGGGGAGGGAATCCTTCTGGAACTCGCCGGGGATGGAGAAGTCGAGGTCGATTGAGGCCCTTGGGGAGATCCCATAAATGATATCCAAGGCGTTTCCGCCCTTCAGGACTACCGTGTCCATGAGATCATCATCAGAAACGATCGCAGTGATAGCGAGACGCTTTATCGTGTCGAATCGCCGCAGTTCATCCCGCGTCGCCATGGCCCACAGGCCCTCATCGGTTACATGAGCCTCGACGTTGCCCAAGCAGGCATTATGGCTTGGCTGCCGAACCAGTGCAAGGCTAGGCCAGTCTGCCGCTCGGCGAGCGCGCTGTGCACATGCAGTCGCCAAGTGGGTTCCGGTGCAGATGCTATCAGCGGTCGGATCTCATCCTTGCTCCGCTCAGTGGAGCTCGGCGTAGGCGCGCTCGTGTCCGAGCCGCAGTGCCGGCCCAATGAGAGCCAGCCTGTCTTAGGCCTTCCCCGCCACACAGATGATATCGCCCGGATACGTCGCGCGGTAGGGATTCTTCTCGAAGTCGGCGTGGCTGTACGTGCTTGGGCCGGTCATCTGGATGCCTCCCTGCAAACGCGCCGCGCAAGCGCGGCGGCTAACAACGCTTGCCCTGTTCAACTGGCCGGTCGGCTACGACAACAAAGCGGCCTTGCGACCGGTGGGATCGCAAGGCCGGTGCTCTGTGGGTTCCGCGTCGGGCCTTACGGAGCGGAGGCGAAGTTCGTCGTCGGAAGGGCGGCGCACAGGTGGCGCGGCATCCACGAACGAATCGTTCCGATCCCGCCAGACCTGATCACGAAACAGTCTCCACGGAGATGTTGCGACCACGCTACAGGTTACGGGGAGCGGCTGTCAAGGAAGTTTGTCGGAACCCGCGCTCACCGGTTCGGCCATTCTCGGCCGCCGGCGAACGAAGTAGTAGATGGCGGCGCCGATGGCCTGGAGGAAGATGATGATGAGGACCCAGATGAGCCGGTTGTTGCCCTCGTCCGTCTCCTTGGTGACGCAGTCGATGAGCATCCATATCCAGAAGGCTGTGGCAAGCGCCCCGACGGCGAAGACCAGCACGCCCAATAGCCCGACCATCATCATGCCGAAACAACTGATCGCTGACGCCGCCGCTTCCACCTCCATCGTGTCACCGCCTCTCGTCTCTGCGCTGAGCGCTCCAACTCCGTAAACGAGTACGCCCCTTCGGCCACGGATATTCCCTCGAAAGTGTGGCCGTCGGTCCCGCCGGCAGACGATGTTCGCTTCTACGTGTTGCCGAGCGGCGTTCTCACGCCTTGCGTTTGCGGCCGTAGCCTTTGGCGTAATCGGCGCGGCAGATCTGTTCGGTCTCGTCGGGATGGCGGCCGAGTTCCTTGACGAGCATCGCGTGCATTGCCTCGATGTGGTCTTTCTGCTGCGGCCGGCGTGCCAGGTTCGTGAACTCCTTCGGGTCGGCCACGAGGTCGTAGAGTTCGCGCTCGGCAGGGTGCTTCTCGTCCGGCGGTGTGTGGTACACGTACTTGTGGCGGCCCTGCCTCAGCATCGCGTATCCCGAGGCGATGTTGTGGGCGTAGTACTCGCTGACCGCCAGGTCCTTCCACGAGGCGGCGGGGTCGTCCATCCAGCGGCAGAGGGAACGGCCGTTCCAGTCGTCTGGGGCGTCGGCGCCGCCGAGTTCGGCGATCGTGTGCACGACGTCCAGAATGCTGCACGCGGAGGTTCGCCGATCTCGGCCCTTCCATCGCTCGGGCCACGAGGCGACGAGGGGCACGCGAGCGGCGTGCTCGTACATGCAGTTCTTCCACCAGAGGTGGTGCTCGCCCAGGTTCTCTCCGTGGTCGGTCGTGTAGATGACGACGGTGTTATCCGCCAAGCCGGAGCGATTGAGGGCCGCCAGGACCTTTCCGATCTCGACGTCGAGCCACTGTGTCAGGCCGTAGTACAGTTCCCGCCCCAAGCGGACGATCTTGGGGTCGGTCTCGACGACGCCGAACCCCCGCCGCAGGTGATGGTAGTTCAGGGGCTGCGACTCGACGTGGCCCGGGGGCAGTTCGGGCATCGCGATCTTGCCCTCGTACGGTTTCCAGAAGCGCTCGGGCACGATGAGCGGGAAGTGCGGCGCCAAGTAGCCCGCGAAAAGGAAGAACGGTTTGTCGCCGGTCCCGCGCTTCTGGAGGAACTCGAGCACCCCGGCGGTCACCTTCTGGTCGTGTTTCAACACGCCGGACGATTCGCCGGCGTGAAACTGGGCGAAGCGGCCGTCGCGGCTCTTGGTGTTGATGCGCTCGTCGTCGGCAGCACGCCGTTTCCCTTTGCCGGTCTTGCGGCTGCGGTTCATATTGCCGCCGATCTCGGTGAAGCCGTACCGACGGGTGGCGTCGTAGTGCAGTTTGCCGCACAGGAGCGAATCGTATCCGGCGGCCGTCATGATACGGGCGATTGAGGGAATGTCGTCGCTGGGGAGCCAGCAATCGTTGCTCCAGGCCCCCACGCGGCTGACGTACTTGCCCGAGGTGAACGCCAGCCGCGAGGGCACGCACAACGGCGAGTTCGTGTAGGCGCAATCGAACGTGATGCCGCGCGCCGCCAGACGGTCGATGTTCGGCGTCCGGACGAGGCGGTTGCCATAGCAGCCGGTGACGGCGGGGTCGTGTTCGTCGGACACGATGATGAGGATGTTCGGCCGGTCACGGTGTTTCTTTACGGCGGGTCCCTTCGCGCGTGCCGTTCCACAACCGCCAATGCCGGCCCAGACGGCCCCGGCGGCGGCCGCTTGCAGGAACTCACGTCGGCGAACGACCTTCGCGTTGCTCATGACGGGTCTCCGTTGTGCGGTTTGGCCTCGCTTCGATACGTGAACCGTATTCTACGGCGGCGGGCCGACGGACGCTACTGATTCCGGCCGCGCCCGGGAAGGGCACACCGTCCGTACGGGCCGTGGGACGTGTCGGAGATGAGGTCTGCGGCGTGGTTAGCGCCAAGTCCATTTTTTGGAGACGAAGATCGGCTGGTCCTGGTTCAGCCACCACTTGTCGCCCGGTAACTTGTAGGTGATGGCGAGCGTTTTGCGGAGGCGGACGACCTTCTCGTCGACGGGCGTGCTGCCGCACACAAGGCACTTCAGGCGCGGGTCCGACTTGCTCCGCTCGGTCCGTGGACTGCCGCACTTCGGACACCGCTCGACGTACCGGCCCGAGAGGCCCTCGCAGAAGACCGTGAAGCGGTCGGTGTTGCGGTCGAGCGGGGCGAAGATGGCCACGCCCGTCCGTGCGTTGTCGTCGCCGGGCAGGACCTTGCCGTGCATCCGGACGGCGTTTTCGAGGAACCGTATCTTGCGGTTCTTCTTGATGGCCTCGAAGACGGTCGGAAAGACGCCGGCGCGGCGGACGGCGGCGGTGTCGCTGAAGAGCGTAAACGTGGGGATGTACGTCTTTTCCTTCTCGGCGCGGTTCGTGACGGTGTAGACGAGGTACCAGTAGACCTCCTTCTCGCCGCCGGGCGTCGTGACGACCAGGGGCTGGGGCTGATCGAACCGGAAGTCGAATGTCCACGTCTCGCCTTTGACGAAGTTCGGGTCGACCTTGTCGGGGTCGCCTTGCTCGACGGCCCTGGCCGCGACCTTGGCGAGGTCCTCCGCTTCCGCGGCGGGCGCCGTCGGGGCCAGAACGGCAACCAGAACCGCGGCGACGCCGTACACCATAGCGCTCGTGCGCATCATTCTATTGCTCCGTAACCTGTTACCGTGCCTCAAGCGACCGGAGGAGGGAGGTCGATTCAGGCGACTTTCTGCCCGGCCGATTCCTGTTTTTCGGTTTCCCGCTTCTGCGCTTCACGGAGTTCCCGGAAGTTGCCGATCGCGCTGACCGGGCACACCCGGGCACACTCGCCGCACCCCGTGCACGTCTCGGGGTCGATGGCCGCCAAGTTCCCCTCAACGTGTATGGCCTTGCCCTCAACGGGGCATGCCTTCTCACACGCCTTGCAGGCGATGCAGCCGACCTTACACGCCTGCCGCACCACCTTGCCGGAGTCCTGGTTGCAGCACAGCACGTGAACATACTGCTCTTTGGGCAGAATCTCAATGATATTCCTGGGGCAAACCGCCGCGCACGTGCCGCACGCCATGCACCGCTCTTCGAGGACGCGCGGCAGGCCGGTCTCGGCGTCGAGGATCATGGCGTCGAACGGGCATGACCTGACGCACGTGCCCAGTCCCAGGCATCCGTACGAACAGGCCGCCTGGCCGTATTGTGTGGCGGCTGCGGCTCGACAGTCGGGTTCGCCGATATATCGGAAGCGGGCGCCGGTAAACTCGCAGGCGCCTTGACATCGGACGACGGCTACCTTGGTAACGAAGTCGGCGACCTCCAGGCCCATGATGTCGGCGATGCGTTTGGCGGTCGCCGGCCCGCCGGGGGTGCACAGGTTGGCGGCGGCCTCGCCCTTGGCCAGGGCTTCGGCGTAGCCCGCGCAGCCGGGGAACCCGCAGGAGCCGCAGTTGGCGCCCGGCAGGGCCTCCTCGATCTTTTCCTGGCGCGGGTCCACCTGCACCCGCAGGAAGCGGTCGGCCACCGCCAGCAGGATGCCGAAGGCGCCCGCCAGGGCCGCCAGCACGACCGCCGCTGCGCTCAGGTACGTTATGACGATGTCCGACATGGTTCCCGCTCCCTCACGGTCGCGGCTAGTTTTATACGGCGATGCCGAACAGTTTCGTGAAGCCCATGAAGGCCAGAGCCATCAGGCCGGCCGAGATGAACGCGATCGGCAAGCCCTGGAGGGCTTTGGGTACGCGACTCTCGACCAGGCGCTCCCGAATACCGCTCATCAGGAGCATTGCCAGCAGGAAGCCGACCCCGCCGCAGAACCCGTTGAACGTGGCCTTATGCACGGGCAGTCCGTTGGCCGGGTCACGCCAGGCCTCCGTGTTCAGCAGCGCGATGCCCATGACCGCGCAGTTGGTCGTGATGAGCGGCAGGTAGATGCCCAGGGCGCGGTACAGCGCGGGGACGCTTTTCTTCAGGACCATCTCGACGAACTGCACCAGGCCGGCGATGACCAGGATGAAGGAGATGGTCTTGAGAATCAGGACGTAGCCGCCATCGGGCACCGGCAGCCCCAGCACGCCCAGCAGGTTCGTGTGTTCGAGGTTCGTCGGCAGGAGCAGGTGCCGATAGATCAGGGCTGTGGCCGCCGACGCCATGCTCGTCACGAAGATGACGGCCAAGCCCATGCCGACGGCGTCGCTGGTGCGCCGAGAGACGCCGAAGAACGGGCACAGGCCCAGGAACTTCGCCACGACGACGTTCGAGATCAGAATCGACCCGACGGCCAGTTCCAGGTAGCCGACTTCCATGACATCTTGCCTTTACTGCCTCGGTTTCGGAAAATCCCTGGCCACCTGCGGCACGGCGGGGACGGCGGCGAGACGGGCCGCATCGCGGCGGCGGTTACCGATCCAATAGAACAGGCCGAACAGCAGGCCGATGACGATAAACGCTCCCGGCGCCATCCCCAGCACCGTTATCGGCACGTACTGCGGGATGACCGTCGTGGGGCCGACCGCCACGGGCGTCAGCCGGTACCCCCACAGGCTCCCGGCGCCGAGGACCTCGCGCACCAGCGAGATGGCCACCAGCGCCAGGAGGAATCCGACGCCGATGCCCAGGCCGTCCAGAAGGCCGGCCACCGGCCCGTGCTTCGACGCGAAAGCCTCGGCCCGGCCCAGGATGATGCAGTTGACGACGATGAGCGGGATGAAGATGCCGAGGGCCTTGTTGATGGCTGCCGGGGCGACGGCCTTCATCGCGATCTCGACCATCGTCACGAACCCCGCGATGACCACGATGTAGCAGGCGATGCGGATCTGGTTCGGAATGAGGCGCCGGATGAGGCTGATCAGAATGTTCGCGCACACCAGCACCGCCGTGGCGGCGATGGCCATCGCTACACCGTTCTTCAGGCTCGTCGTGACGGCCAGCGTCGGGCACAGCCCCAGAACCAGCACAAACACGGGGTTGTGCTTGATGGGTTTGTCCGTGAATTCCTTGAGGAGACTCAAAGGCGCTGCCCTGCCTCCCGCCCCGTTTCAGTCGTCATTCTAGGGGGCGCGGTCCGGCTGTCAAGCATTTGGGACGAGTGGCGGATCGGCACGGACGGCCGGCGTCACTGGATACGGATTCGGGCGTAGCGGATGGTGTGCCGGGCACCGGCGCGTTCGCCGAGGAGGTCGAGCGTCCTGGACGGTTGGCTGCCCGCACGGACGGTGGCGGTGAAAAACGACGCGAGCGCGTGCTTCAAGGGGACACGCGACGCCGAACTCGGCGTGCCGTCGGGCGCCAGTTCCGTCAGCCGATTCTCCGAAACCCGTTTGCCGTCGGCCGTGCGGCCGCTGACGTGGAAGAAGACGAACAGCCGCCCGTCGGACGTCGGCTGGAACCGCGCCGCGCCGGGGATCTCCTGGGCCCCGCCCTCCTCTGCCAGGACCAGCGTGCGGCGGTAGACGACCTTCCCGTCGCGGACGATGGCGTGGACGAGCGCGTGGCTCTGTTTGGCGTCGGGGAAGAACCGCTCGCGCAGGCGCGTGTTGATGGCCCGTTCGCCCCATAAGAGGTGCACCCCGCCGTCGGGCGCCACCCACAGGTCCCACGGCGTGATCCAGCCGCAGGTCTTGTCGCGGCTGGCGATCTCGACCCACTCGTTGAAGCGGCCCGTCGTCACGTCGTCGGTCCACGTGTAGAAGAGGCGCCGGAAATCGTAGTCCCACGCGCGGCCGGTGAGTTTCCGCTTGTGCTCGCGCCACGCCGTGTACGGTTCGACGATGTCGCTGACGCCGCAGAAGTACACGGCCCGTCCCTTGAGGGCAACGGTCGGGTAGCAGACGCGTATGGGTTGCGGCTTGTCGTACTCGGCGCCCCAGGGCCACTTGAGGCGTCCGGCGGTCCAAGTGTCGTCTGCGTCGCGGAAGGCCCACTCGACGTGCGTGTAGCCGATGTTCTGGAAGACGATAAGCGTCGTGGCGCGCGAGTCGGCGGCGAAACTACGGTACGAGTGTTCGGTGAACGTCGGCGCTGCGTCCCACTTGGGCAGGATGCGCTTGGGCGGCGCTTTCGGATCGCCGGCCGCGAACTCCAGGATCGCAGGCCGCGCGGTGCCGGCGCGGGCGTCGGGACCGGTCAGCGTCGGGTTGACGCTCATCAGGAGCCGTCCGTCGGGCAGCGTGGCCATCGGGCACGGCTCGCGCGTGCGGCCGGACGGATCGGTCTGTTGACGTTCCCAACCGGTCGCGCCGCGCTTGTGGAGCGTCCAGCGGCAGTTGTTGAGCGGCCTGGCGCCCTTGAGCGTCTCGAGGCCGCTTGCGAAGACGGCGTCGCCGACGCGAACCAGGCACGTCGAGCCGCGGCACCACATGGGCCCCGCACCGTTGTCGGCCGGCTCGTAGCGGTAGACGTCCTCTTCGACCTCGACGACGGCCTGCGGCGGGATGGGCGCCCGAGCGGCGACGGCGCACAGAGACAGGC
The DNA here is from genome assembly GCA_964449275.1 of uncultured Anaerolineales bacterium. Classification (GTDB taxonomy): domain Bacteria; phylum Planctomycetota; class Phycisphaerae; order FEN-1346; family FEN-1346; genus JAUVZF01. The sequence continues at coordinate 1,322 of CAYVAM010000041.1, read as the reverse complement.
ACAGGACGCCCAGCGTGGCAAGGAGCGTTCGCATTCGGCGCCTCCTCTCATGGCGCCAGCATACGGCCGGCCGCAGCGTAAAGGAAACGGAATCGCGCCGCGAGATTCGCGTCGCCTCTTGCGGCAAACGAAGAGGTGTTTTAGAATACTGGAGACGTCGTGTAGGCGAGTCCCGCGCGTGGTTGGACGGCGGTCATTTGGAGGATAGGGTTATGACTGGCCTAACAGGCAAAAGGCGTCTGCTGCTTGCCGCGGCTTACGCGGGGTCCCTCGTGTTTGCGGTTGGGGCGCTTGTGGTTGTGCAGATGGCCTACAACCGGCAGGTGCACGCGGCGATCTACGTGCCCGTCCTGCTGCTGCACGCCCTTCCGATCCTCGTGGTGAAGTTCTTCCAGGACTTGGCGTTCGGCGGCCCGGATGGAGGCGGCGGAGGCTACGCCGCCCTTGTGTATTTCGGGACCGTCCTGCTCCAGTGGTGGCCGTTGCCGGCCTTGGCGGTGATTCCTCGGTTGTGGACCTCGCGGGTGGGAGGTGTGGCGGTCAAGGTGTACTTCGTGGCCCTTGCCGCCTTGATGGTCGGGGCCGGCGTCTGGCTCGCCCTGGAGCCGAGCCTGCTCGCCAGTTGAGCCTCACCGTCGCGCTGTTGAACGGCAGGCCTTGCGCCGCTGCCGAATCCTCCTTCTGCCGGGCCGCTCGCGTGCGATCATCTCGGTTTCGCCGGATATCCGAGGTGTTCTTGCCTTGGGCTCCCGTGTTTGGCGCAACGCGGGAGGCTCGGCAAAGGCTCGACGAACGGCTTTTCGCCTGCCACCGCCCCACGCATGGACTATAATGACCCCGGGTGGCTTCCCGCGGTGGGTTGCCGGTCGGACCTGGCGAATGTGGAGCACGAGAGGCATCTGGTGGAGGCACGGAACCCGTGACACACACGGCCGAGACGAAGAACATGGCGCTCTTCTGCGACTTCGAGAATATCGCTCTGGGCGTTCGCGATGCCAACTACGCCCAATTCAACATCAACAAGGTGATGGAGCGGCTCCTCCTGAAAGGGAGCATCGTGGTGAAGAAGGCCTACTGCGACTGGTCCCGCTACAAGGAGTTCCGGGCCGTGATGCACGAGGCGTCGTTTGAGTTGATCGAGATCCCGCACGTCCGCCAGTCAGGCAAGAACTCCGCCGACATTCGCATGGTGGTGGACGCGCTCGACCTCTGTTATACGAAGGAGCACGTGGACACCTTCGTCATCATCAGCGGCGACTCCGATTTTTCGCCGCTCGTCAGCAAACTCCGTGAGAACGACAAGATCGTCATTGGGGTGGGTG
>CAYVAM010000040.1:0-26831 GCA_964449275.1 uncultured Anaerolineales bacterium | reverse complement strand
CGCGATCCAACCGACGCGCGAGGTGGTGTATGCGGCTTGAGTCCAAGAAGTACCTTTACGATATTCAACAGGCCTGTCGTCTTCTTGAGCGGTTTGTCGCCGGCAAGACGTTGGCCGATTACGCTTCAGATCCCCTGCTTCGGTCAGGTGTCGAACGGCAGTTTGAGGTCATTGGAGAGGCACTGAATCAGATGCTCAAGGTTGAACCGGCTCTCTCGGGTGCCGTCAGCGAGAGCCGCCGCATCATCGCATTCCGAAACGTCCTGATTCACGGCTACGCCTCCGTGTCGAACGAGGTGGTCTGGGACGTGCTGAAGATTGACTTGCCCAGGCTCAGGAAGGAGGTGGATGGCCTGCTGGATACCGCCGAGGGCTGACCGCTCGAGGTCGGCCTCCCGCGTGTGCCTTAACAGCGCTGTTCGACGCAGGTACGGTAGCACGCCATGGATCGACCTTGTGCGCTATGGCGAGGTGATCTTGAAAGCGAACACCCAGGCTTGCCAGGAAACGGTGACCCTTTTCTTTATCCCCAATCCGGCTCGTGACAAGATTGAGGAAGTTGTTGGGGCAAAGACGGAGGTTCTCGTGGCAAAGATGGGGCTCACCGAACAAGACGCGAAAGTGCTTCTTGATCTTGCCAAGAAAGTCCCGCGCTCCTTAAATGCTCAAGCCCGCCTAACCGTCACGGATATTCAGCGATTAAAGGCCTTTTCGGTCCGAGAATGACCTACTCGTCGGGGCTCTCCGCCTTGCAGAAACGACCAGCTGCATCCTTGACGGCATCCCTTTGGCCACGTATCCTATTCCGATCATGAGCCGGCCAAGTTGGGACGAATACTTCATGACGATTGCCGAGGACGTCTCGCGGCGGTCGACGTGCCTGCGCCGGCAGGTGGGGGCGATCCTGGTGGTGGACCGGCAGATCCTGGCCACCGGCTACAACGGCGCGCCGAGCGGCGTGCCGCATTGTTCGGAGACCGGTTGTCTGAGAGAGCAGATGGGCATCCCGTCCGGCCAGCGCCAGGAACTTTGCCGCGGACTCCATGCCGAGCAGAACGCCATCATCCAGGCGGCCAAGCACGGCGTGCGGATCGACGGGGCCACGCTTTACACCACACATCATCCATGCTCTATATGTGCAAAGATGGCGATTAATGCGGGCGTTACGCGGGTCGTCTGCCGCGAGGATTACCCCGACGATCTCGGAAAGACCATGCTGAGGCTTGGAGGCGTGAAACTGGAGGTGTTTGCGGGCGGCAAGGGGTAGGCGTTGCGCCGCAGAATAAGTTGGCCCGATGGCACGGCGGGTTTGGATGCCCACCGTGCCATCGTTCTTTAGCCTGTCGGGAACGGAGGCAAGATCCGGCGCCGGCGTCAAGAATGCAGGGATCTTTCAGAAAAAGTTCTAGCCCCACATCATGGGCCCTGTGGCGAGATACCCCCTGCTGATGGGGTTGTGGCGCACGCGGTTAGATGCTGTGGAAAGAAAATTGTTACAGTGGAAAAGTTTTTTGCTCTGACCACAAGGTGTTGTGGTTGGCGGTGTTAGACTTTTCGCGTTCCTGTGAGAAGAGCGCGCCGGAGGCGTGGATGCGAGAAAAGGCGTTGACACCCCAGATGGTGGGGCTTAAGATTCCCCGTTGGCGACATGCGGTGGTTTTCATTGCACTTTCTCAGTTTTTGCTGAAGGTGGAAGGGTCAGGATTCCGATGCTGTAGAGTGGATCGGTAGCCCAAGATGTTGTATGCTTGCACGTCTTGCTGACTGCTGTTCCGGCGACAGGGCGCTTTGCTACTTCAACGAGGAGCCTGCGGCCGTGAAATGTCCTTTCTGCCATGAAGATAATGATAAGGTTGTAGATTCCCGCGCCAGCGGCGCCGCGATCCGACGCCGACGAGAATGCCTGGAATGCGGACGACGCTACACGACCTACGAACGCGCCGAGAGCGGGCTCCGCCTGCGCGTCATTAAGAAAGACGGCACGACGCGAGAGGTTTACGACCGCACCAAGGTCCGCCGGGGACTGATGCTGGCGCTGCACAAGCGCCCCGTCCCGACCGAACGCCTTGATGCCATCCTGCAGGAAATCGAGGACGAACTGACATCGAAGTACGACCTGGAGATCCCCAGCCGCGCCATCGGCGACCTCGTCATGGAGAAACTTCGCCTCGTGGACCAGGTGGCGTACGTTCGCTTTGCCAGCGTGTATCGCGATTTCAAGGACATCTCGCAGTTCGTTCAGGAAGTCGAGCCGATGTTGTCGCAGCGAACCGACACCGCGCGAGAGAAACGCAGAACAGAGGGTCCGGACGAATCCGGGCCGACCGGCGGCGACTGACGGTCGGCCCCAGAAAGCACGCCGCGAGGGCGTGGGGGGACGACCCATCGGGGGTCGTCCCCCCCGGTAACCGAGGAACGAGCCGGGGGTATCGGGCCGCCGAGCCAGACTCAAGCGGGGACATGCACGGGTAGGGAGAGGGTGAGTATGGTGCGCCGTATCACACAGATTCGCAAGCGCGACGGGAAATTCATGCCGTTCGACGAAGCGAAAATCGCCGACGCGATCTTCAAGGCAGCCCAGGCTGTCGGAGGGGAAGACCGATTCGTCGCCGACGAACTGGCCTCGGCGGTCACCGATTACCTGAACCGCCATTACGAAGGGGGTATCCCCGGCATCGAAGACATCCAGGACATGGTCGAAAAAGTCCTGATCGAAACCGGGCATGCCAAAACCGCCAAGGCGTATATCCTCTATCGCGACAAACGTGCCCAGGCGCGGCGGGCGACGACGGTCCGCAAGGCCACGCGCAGCGAGTCGCGCAGTTCCACCGACGCCGCCCTGCTGGTTGACACCGGCGCCAAGGACGCCCTCTTGCCGTGGAACAAGAGCCGCATCGTCGAGGCCCTGGAAAAGGAGGCGCACCTCGATCCGTCCACCGCCCGCAAGGTGGCCACCGCCGTCGAGGAAAAGGTGCTGGTCTCGGGCCTGTCGCACATCTCGACCGGCCTCGTGCGCGAACTGGTGGACAACGAACTGTTCGAACGGGGGTTGACCGGTCGGCTCGAGCGGCAGAAAGTCCTGGGCATGCCGCGGTTCGACCTGGTGGACCTCATCTACTCCAAAAGCCAGGAAAACTCGAACATCTCGCAAAACAATCCGGAGGCGATCAACCTGACCATCGCCGAGGCGGTCCTGAAGCAGTTTGCGCTCGGCGAAATCTTCTCACGCGAGGTGGCCGAGGCCCACCTCACCGGCCGCGTTCACCTGCACGACCTCGGGTACCCGACGCGCGTGTACTGCTCCAGCCACAGTCTCGAGTATCTCAAGAAGTACGGCCTGGACCTGGAGAACCTTGACACCAAGAGCGCTCCGGCCCGCCATGCGCGAACGTTGACGGGACACCTCAACACGTTCCTGGCGTCGATGCAGGCATACTACGCCGGGGCGCTCGGCGTCGCACACATCAACATCATGTACGCGCCGTACGTCGAGGACATGGACGAGAAAACGATGCGGCAGGAAGCGCAGCACCTGATCTTCTCGTGCTCGCAGTCGGCGTTCAGCCGGGGCGGCCAGACGCTGTTCCTCGACTTCAACGTCCACACGGGCGTGCCGAGTTACTTCAAGGACGTGCCCGCGATCGGTCCCGGTGGCAAGTACACCGGCCGCACGTACGGCGACTACGAGGATGCCGCCCAGAAGTTCTGCCGCGCCATGCTCGACGTCTGGCGCAAGGGAGACCGGCACGGGCACCTCTTTGCGTTCCCGAAGTGCGATTTCCACATCAACGCCGAGACGTTCCGCGAGCCGAAGCAGTTGGAACTCCTGAAGTACGCTTGCCGCATCGCCTCCGAAAACGGCGTGCCGTACTTCGTCTTCGACCGCGACGAGGTGACCCTGAGCGCCTGCTGCCGCCTGCGGACCACCATCGAAGACGAGCACATGATCAGGCACCCCGAGAGCATGCGGTTCTGCGGGTTCCAGAACGTGACGATCAACCTGCCCCAGGCCGCCTACCGCGCGGGGCCCGGCAACTGGGACGACCTGTCTCGGAACATCCTCGAGGCGATGGACATCGCGATGCAGGCCCACCTCGAAAAACGCGAGTTCATCAAGGAAATGATGAGCAAGCCACAGATGCCGCTCTGGCAAATCGGCAGAACCGCCAAGGACGGCCGGCCGTACGTGGACCTCGACGCCTCCACCTACATCATCGGCCTGGTCGGCCTGAACGAGTGCATCCAGCACATGATGGGTGAGGAACTCCACGAGAGCGACCGGGCGCTGAAGCAGGGCCTGTTGGTTGTCGCTCACATGTACCGGCGGGCCAAGGAGTACACCGAGCAGTACGGCCTGAAGGTGAGCCTGGAAGAGTCGCCGGCCGAAAGCGCCGCCCGCCGCCTCGCGAAGGTCGATAGGCGCGACTGGCCGCAGGCATGCGACCTGCTGAAGGGCGATACCGCAACCGATGAGTACTACTACACGAACTCCATTCACCTGCGGGCCGACGCGCCGGTGGACCTGCTCACGCGCATCCGGACGCAGGCCAAGTTCCACAACATGATCGAATCGGGCGCCATCATCCACGCCTTTGTCGGCGAGCAACTGCCCCCCGCCGAGAGCATCCTGACGCTGGTCCGCCGGACCTACGAGAAGACGCCGGCGGCGCAACTGACGATCAGCCCCGAGTTCACCGTCTGCAACGATTGCCACCGAACGACGCCGGGCCTTCATGAAACGTGCTCCTGGTGCGAGTCTCAGAACGTCTACGGCATGGCCCGCATCGTCGGGTACTTCAGCCGCGTATCGAACTGGAACAAGTCGAAACTGGGCGAACTGGAGGACCGGCATCGCGGGGACTACTCGGTCACGGAAGCCGCCCCGCTCAGAAGATCGACCGAGATCGGTACGGTCGCGGGCTGAGGCGCGCCGGGGAGGGGGGCGCGCCTCGACGGGCGGGACGTTGGTTTAGGACCCCTTGTTGACGGAGGAGCCGGGAGCCGCAAGGCTGTTATTCGCCGCCCCGGCTCCCCGTCGCATTTCAGGGTCGGATCGTGCGCGGGCGAGTGCGCAGGAGGGAACACGAGTCGTGGAGATGGTGCGAGAGAAGGACCAGTCGTACCGCGGCGTAACGAGCGGCGTCAAGTACCTCTTCCGCGGGCCGAGGATCGACTGGGGGGTCATCCTGTTCGCCCCCGGCGACCAACTCGGACGCCACCGGCACAACGAGGTCGAGGAAACGTTCTACTTCGTCGAGGGAGACGGCGGACGGATCATCGTCGATGACGCCGAGCACGCAATCGAGACCGGTGCGGCGTTTCGCATCGAACCGGGAGAGACCCACAACATCATCAACGATACGTCCACGCCCTTGAAGGCTGTCTTCATCAAATCGGCATACTTGCCGGAGGACAAAGTCAACGTCTGACCCCGCCGCGGGGCGGGGCGCGCGGCCCGGCCGAAGCGACGCCGGCTTGCGCAGCAGAGACGTGAACCAGCGTGGCGCCGAACTACGTAGGGGCAACCATGAAGTTCGAGGTCTTCGGAAAAAACGAGTGTGCCAAGTGTAAGAGCACGAGGGAGAAACTGGCCCTCCTGATTGGGAAAGCCGACGGCCAGGACCGCGCCCTCGTCGCCTACCACGACCTGGAGACGGTCGAGGGGATGGCCGAGGGGGCGTTCAACGACGTGACGGAAATCCCGACCACGATCCTCCGCACCGACGCCGGCGAACCCATGGCCCGATGGGAAGGAAAGTTGCCGCCCTCGGCCGAGGTCAAGGCGCTTCTCGGTTCACCCGCAAACCGGCCATTGCAATGAATCTCCATGCGTCCCAACCGCTGCCGCCCATCGCCGGATACCATCCGACAACGCTCATCGACTGGCCGGGCCGTCTCGCGTCAATCGTCTTCCTGCCGCTATGCAACCTCCGGTGCCGCTTCTGCCACGCCGGGCCGCTGCTTGAGGAGCCCGAGGAGCCGATTCCGCTCGAGAGCGTCCTGGAGCACGTGGCGTCGCGCGAGGGGTGGCTCGACGGCGTGGTGATCTGCGGCGGGGAACCGACCGTCTGGCCGACGCTTCCCGAGTTGTGCAAGCGGTTCCGGAGCGCGGGCCTCGCGGTCAAACTCGACACCAACGGCACGTTCCCGGACCGCATCGCCGCCCTCCTGGACGCGGGTCTTGTGGACGCCGTCGCGATGGACCTCAAAGCCCCGCTCGACGACCGGTACCGCCGGGTATGCGGCGCTCCCGGCATGGACCTCGCGCTCGTCGAGCGCTCGATGCACCTGCTGATGGAAGGCCGGGTGGACTACGAGTTCCGCACCACCGTCTGCCCGGCCTTCATCGGCGAAGATGAGATTCGCGCCATGGGCGCTTCGGTCGCAGGCGCAAGCCGCTGGAACCTCCAACGCTTCGAGCCGGCCTATACCCTGGACCCCGCCCTGCGCGACGTGGCGCCGTACGGTCCGGCCCGGATGGAGGCCCTGGCCGAAATCGCCCGCACCTACGTCGCCCGCTGCCGCATCCGCGGTCAGGCGGCCGAGCAGGCGGTCGGCGCGGGTTGAGCCCGTGCCCACTTGCCGCTCACCCACCAGATTTTGGGGTGCCAGGACGCCCTTGACACACGTCGTGCCACTTTCTACAGTACGGGTCCATCGGGCCGTCAGGGGGCGGGGGCGCTTTGATTAGCCCCCTGTGGCAACAGGGGGCCGTGCCCCCGATTGCCATCGGGGGCTACCTTATGACCGCCGCGCGGTAGGGCTTATAGCCTGAAAAACCGCACATCAGAACCGCATTGGCTAAAGTCCGATAACCCGCGCCGCCGATACATGGTACACTGAGAGCGGGGTCTGTATGCGCGCGAGCCGGACTTCACAAACGGTCGGGTGGACGCCTTCCGTCTACGCCTCCGCCACGCTCTGCCTGGCGGTTGCCGCTCTGGTTGCGCTCTCCCCGTCCTGCTTACGCGACCGCGAAGACCGGGAGCCGAGTACGCCGCGCGACGTCGAAGTCCCCGATTACCTCAAGGACACCATCGGCGCGGTGGCCCGGTTCGCCGGCCGCGAACCCGTCGCCGTGCAGGGCTGCGGTTTCGTGACCGGTCTGGACGGCACGGGGACCAAGGTCGTGCCCCCCGGCATACGCCAGCAGATCCTCGATATGATGCGCCGCAACAAAGTGAAACACGCCGAGGAAATCCTCGCCGATCCCGAGACGGCCGTCGTGACGGTCAGCGGATGGCTCGCGCCGGGCATCAGCAAAGGCGAACGGTTCGACCTCGCCGTGCGGTCCATTCCCGGGACCGACACGACCAGCCTCGAAGGCGGGTTCCTCCTGGAATGCGATCTTTCGCGCGTCAGGCTGGCACGTGGCGTGGAATCGCGAAGCGAACCACTGGCGCTGGGGCGAGGCGGCATCTTCGTCTCGCCGTTCGGCTCCGAGGGCAAACCGAAGGGAGGCGGCGATCCGCGCGTCGGCCGCGTACTGGCCGGCGGCAAGGCGCTCACGTCGCGCCACTTCCGGCTCGCACTTCTGACACCCTCGGTCCGGATCGCCGATCAAATCGTCCGCCTCGTGAACGCTCGCTTCTCGGACACCGCATCCGGCACCGCGGACCCGGGGCGCATCGACCTGACCGTGCCGAAAGGATTCCGAAAGGACAAGACGCGGTACCTGGACCTTGTCGGGGGGATCTACATGCGCGAAACTCTGGGCGCGCGCGACAGACGCGTCCGGCTCCTCCTCGAAACGCTCGAGGCCGGCGAAGACCTCGACCGCGTGGCCCTGTACCTGGAAGCCTTCGGGCCAACCCTGGCGCCGCGCCTCTACGGCCTCGGCGAGCACTCGAGCGAAGCGGTCCGGTTCCACGTGGGCCGGACGCTGGCTCATCTTCAGGACGCCAGGGCCGTTCACATCCTGGAACGTATCGCCACGAACGACCGGTCGCAGTTCCAGGAGCAGGCGGTCGAGGCCCTGGGCAAACTTCGCAGCGGCATCGGGCTCGGCGTCCTCGGTCGCGCGCTGAACGCGGCCAGCGCTCGGGTGCGCGTGGCTGCCTGGCGCCGGATGGACCGGCTGACGCCGCAGACGTTCCTGGCCCGCACGTTCGCCGACAAGTTCACCTTGAGCGTCGTCGCGACGCGAGGCGACCCGTTTATCTACGTGGCGCGGACCCTCAAGCCGCAGATCGCCATCTTCGGCAACGTGCCGATCCGGCCACCCGTTCTGGCCGAGACCAGCCGCGTTACCGCCACGGCGCTCGAGAACGAGGACACGCTCAAACTCATCTCGCGCCGCCGTTCCAGAGACGTGCACGTGGAGGCGGCCTTCGACGTCAAGAACCTTATCGAGAAACTGGCGTCGCCGTTCGGCATCAGCGAAACGCAACCGAAGGTGCAGGGCCTCGACCTCGGATACAGCGACGTTGTGGGCCTGCTGCACGAAATGTCGCGCAAGGGCGCCCTCGCCGGACCGATCGTGCTTCAGCCGCTCGAATACCGGGTACCCGGCGACCGGCAGACGGCACGCCCGATCAGCACCACGGGGGAAGAAGAGTGACCCGGCGTGGCGGCGTCGCCGGACGTGCCATCTGAATCGCCGGCGCCTCGGTCGGGCGCCGTGCAGAGGGGAGTACCGACAGCGTGGAACTCAAGAGACTGGAACTGTTCGGATTCAAGTCCTTTGCGGACCGGACCCGCTTCGAGTTCGATTCCGGCATCACGGTTATCGTCGGGCCGAACGGGTGCGGCAAGTCGAACGTCGTCGATGCCGTCAAGTGGGTCCTTGGCGAGCAGAGCCCCAAGAGCCTTCGCGGCCGCGAAATGGCCGATGTCATCTTCGCCGGGTCCGAGAGCCGGCGAAGCCTCGGCTTTGCGGAAGCCACGCTCACCTTCGACAACTCAACCGGGATGCTGCCGATCGACATGCCAGAGGTCGAAGTCAGCCGCCGACTCTACCGCAGCGGCGAGTCGGAGTACCTGCTGAACCGCAAACCCTGTCGCCTGCGCGATATCCGCGAACTGTTCATGGACACGGGCGTCGGCGTCGATGCCTACAGCCTCATCGAGCAGGGCAAGGTGGACGTGCTGCTCCAGTCGAACCCGCACGAACGCCGTCTTATCTTCGAGGAGGCCGCCGGCATCTCCAAGTACAAGGCCAAACGCAAGGAGGCCGAGCGAAAACTCGCTCGCACCGAGCAGAACCTCTTGCGCCTCGGCGATATCCTCGAAGAAGTCGAACGGCGGCTGCGAAGCGTCAAGTACCAGGCCGGAAAGGCACGCAACTATAAGCAGTACACCACCCGGCTTAAGGAACTGCGGGTCTCCTACGCCCTGAACCAGTATCACGAGCACAGCGCCGCCCTCGCCGCGCAGCAGACCGACATCGACGCCCTCCAGAACGAACGCTCCGCCCGGTCCGGTCATCTCGCACAACTCGACCAGCAGCGGTCGGCGCTTGAAGCAGAACTGATGGACCTGGAGAATCAGGCCCGCCAGGTCGACGCCCGATTGAGCGAGATCCGCTCCGGCCTGGCCACCCGCGACAACGAGATCGGCTTCCACCGCACGCGCGTGGACGAACTTCGCCAGATCATCGGGCGCGACCGGCGAAAAATCGGCCAACTCTCGGCACACCTTCGGGAGGCCGACGCCGCCGTCCAGACACGCCGCACCGAGATGGCCGATGTCGCCGTCGCGGCACGCAACCAGGAAATAACCGTCGCGTCCATCGAGCAGCGGCTGCGCGACCTCTCCGACCAGGTCCGGGACCTGGCCGGCCGCATCGAACACGCGAAAACGGCCATGCTCGACCTGGCCCAGGAGCGCACTCGGTGCGGGAGCCGCCGGGCCAGCCTTGACCTTCGCATCGAGATGATCGAGGGCCAGGCCTGCAAACTCCACGCCCGCCGCGACGAGATCGCGACCTCGCTCCACGAGATCGCCCGCCAGGCAGAGAACTTCCGCCGCGAAGGAGAAACGCTCAAACGCGAGATCGCCGACCGCCGCGGATGTCTCGAGGCCAAACGCCGCGAGGCCGAAGCCAGGCAGAAGCAGGCCGAGCAGGTCGGCGAGCAGTTCGCCCGCGCCAAAGAGGAAGCCTCCGCTCTCCACAGCCGCCGCGACCTCCTCGAAGACCTCGAACGCCGCGGCGAGGGCATTCCCGCCGCCGTTCGAAAGGTTGCCGAAGCGATCCGGACGGGCGGCGTCGCCGAGCGTTGGCGCGGCATGGTGGCCGATCTGATTGAGGTGGACGTCAGCCACGCCGTCGTCATCGAATCGGCCCTCGGACCGGCCGAGAAACTCCTGATTGCCGACCGCCAGGCCGACGTCCTGGCCCTGGCCCGCCGTCTTGACGGCCAACTCTCCGGCCAGGTCCGCTTCCTCGCCCTGGATGCCGTTCGGCCCGTCACGAACGGCCGCGACCATTCGACCGGCTCCGCGCAAGCGGTCCCCCCAACATCGACAGGGCAAGCCCTGTCGGCCTACCCGGAAGCAGTGGGGTGGGCGATGGACTACGTGCGTGTGGCCGAGTCGGTCCGCCCGGCGATCGAGCATCTGCTGGCCCGGACGATCGTCGTGCGGACGCTCGACGGCGCGGCGGAACTGGCACGCGGGCCGCTTCGGGGCTACCGCTTCGTCAGCCTCTCGGGCAGCGTTCTCGAGGCCGACGGGTCCATCGCGGTCGGGCCGCCCGGACCCGAGACGAGCCTGATTTCACGGCGGTCGGAGTTGTTCGCCATCCGTCGCCAACAGGACGACCTGAGAGCACGCATCGAACGTCTCGACGACCAGCGCCGCCGGGCCGTCGAAGCGCTGGCCGCCCTCGACGGGGCCCAGCAGGAACTCAGGCAGGAAATCTACGAGGCGTCGATGCGGAAGGTCGAGGTCGAGGGAAGGCTCCGGCGCCTCGCCGAGACGCGCCGGCGGCTTCAGACCGAAAGACCGGTCCTCGAAAGCGAACTCGCGGACCTGGCCCTTCAGCGCCGCGAGGCCAACGCCGCACACGCCGACACCGCACGCCAGATCGCCGAGATCGAGCGGCGCGAGGCCGGGCAGCAGGCGGCCATCGCCGAGCAGGTCGCGCAGCACGAGAGGCTCACACGCCGGCGCGACGCCTGCGAGCAGGAGCGGACCGGCGCCCACGTGATGCTGGCCCAATTGCGAGAGAAACACGCGGCGCTCGTCGATGGGCTGGCGGCTGCCAACCGCGACCTCGCTGCCACACGCAGCGGCATCGACGAGGGCCGCACCGAACTGGCCCAGTGCCAACAGCGGGTCCGCGAGTCGGAGCGCACGATGCTCAGGCTCCAGTCGGAACTCGCGACCCTCTTCATGAACAAGGAGTCGGGCGAGGCCGATGCCCGCTGCCTGGCGACCGACCGGGCCGAGCGGCGAGAGACCATCTCCGCCCTCTCGCGCAACGCCCGGACCATCGAGGGCGAGAGCGACGAGATTCAACAGCGCATCCACGAACGCGAACTCGAGCGACGAGAACTCCAGACCAAACGCGACGACCTCGTCAGCCGAGTACGCGATGATTTCGGCATGGACCTGGCCGAACGATATGCCCAGTGGCAGGCCGAACAGGTTGACTGGGACGCCGTAGCCGAGGAAATCCGCGAACTCCAGGCGAAGATCGAACGGCTCGGCGCCGTCAACCTCGACGCCATCGACGAGCAGGAGGCCCTCGGACAACGGACCGCGTTCCTCCGGAAGCAGAACGACGACCTCGTCAAGGCACGCGAGACGCTCGGGGGCCTCATCGACCGGATCAACCACGAGAGCCGCCAGCGATTCATAACCACCTTTGACGCCGTCCGGGGGCACTTCCAGGAACTGTTCCGGAAACTGTTCGGCGGCGGCAAGGCCGATGTCTTCCTGGAGGACGACGCGGACGTCCTGGAGGCCGGCATCGAGGTGGTTGCCCGTCCGCCCGGCAAGCAGTTGCAGCGGATCAGCCTCTTGTCGGGCGGCGAGAAGACGCTGACCGCCGTGGCCCTGCTGCTCGCCATCTTCCGGGCCAAGCCCAGCCCCTTCGCCATTCTCGACGAGGTCGATGCGGCCCTGGACGAATCGAACGTGGACCGGTTTACGGACCTCATCAAGGAGTTCCTCGACCAGTCGCAATTTGTCATCATTTCACACAACAAGCGGACGATGGCCATCTCCGACGTCCTGTACGGCGTGACGATGCAGGAGCCGGGTGTGTCGCGCAGGGTCAGCGTCAAGTTCAGCGACCTGCACGAGCACGGGTACGTGGCCCAGGAGTCGGACCAGCCCGAGTCCGAGCCCGATAAACTGCCCGTCGAGGCAGAGGCGACGCTGAGCGCCGCCGGCGCCCGCGCGGCAAAGGAAAGAGACGAGGCGGCCGAGATGGAAGTGCCCGAACCCGGCGAGAAACCGGAACGGGCGCCGGCCCACGAAGTCGCCGCCGAAAGCCCCGTCACCACGTAGTGCTTTGTCAGGAACCCAACTGCGGGGACAGCCGGGTGGCATGGCCACGCCCGCCACGGCGGGTAAACTTGCGTGGCCATGTGCCCCGATCCGCAACATGGTCACGCAGAAGCGCGTGACCATGCCACCCATCTATCGGCGCGCGTGTATAACGTTCGCAAGGATGGCTCACGATGACTGGCGGCGTCAAGGGATACGCGCTGTGTGCCGTTTCAATGCTGGCGCTGCTCCCGGCGGCCGGGTGCAAAGGGCCTTTGAAGGCCGACCGCGACGCCCGCGTCGCGGACCTTGACCTGACGGTCGAAGGCGTCGGCCTTCAGCCCGAAGGTGGCGTTCCGGCCAAGGTGCGCGTGACCATCCGGAACCGGTCGCGGGCGCTGGTCGCCTTCACGCTCCCGCGGCCGCTGGTGGGGGAAGAGAAGGCGGAGGGCCGCAACGAGTTGCCTCTGCCCTGTCTGTTTCTCCACCTGGAGGATACGGACGGGCACGACGAGATGCCGATCTACACGGACCCGCGTGCGACGCGTCGGCCGAAGGCCCAACGCATCGTGCTGGGGCCGGGCGAGGAGTGGTCCGCCACGTATGCGATCGAGGTGTTCTATTTCTGGGGCCCCTGCGGGCCGGACACCGGAGGAAATTTTGCGAAGTACTTCTGGCGCGGCGGGCGGGAGGTCTCGCTGGCCGCCGTCATCATGTTCGGAAAAGCGAAGACGCTGCGCTCCAGGCCGCTGATGCTTCGGTGCGCGTTCGAGGATTGGCTGTTTCGCAAGAAGCACGACCTTAACTCGTCGTAGTGTGGTCGCCCGCGCGGCCACACAGCAGGCTGACATCATGGCAGACGACCCAAAGTCATGCGACCCGCCGTCCGCTCGGTTGCCGGTGCTTCCGCTGCGCGGCCTGGTCGCGTTTCCGGGCCTGGCGATGCCGTTGCTGGTCGGCCGCGAGGGTTCGGTGACGGCGGCGCACGAAGCACTTGGCAAGGACCAGCGCATCCTGCTGCTGGCCCAGCGCGACTCGGAGTGCCTGGACCCGGAACCGGACGACCTCTTCGACATGGGGTCCGTGGCGTACGTTCACCAGTGTTTCAAGAACGAGGGCGGCACGCACAAGGTGATCGTCGAGGTGGCCGATCGGGCACAGGTTCTCCGTCTGACGTGCGAGAGCGGCTGCCTGTGGGCCGAGGTCAAGGCCGTCGCCGAACCGGACATCGAGGGACCGGAAGCCGAGGCCCTCGTGCGGACCGTCCGGGCGCGGTTCCTCTCGTACATGCAACTTCAGCCCACGCTTCCCGAGGGGGTAGGCCAACTCGCGACCCAGGCCGACACGGCCTCCCTCCTGGCCGACACGGTGGCCGCTTACACCGCCATCCCGTTTTTCGACAAACAGAGACTTCTGGAGATGGCGGACCCGGCGGCGCGGCTCGGGACGTTGGCCGACATCCTGGAGAACGAGATCGCGCTGCTCGAAATCCAGCGCGGCATCAGCGAACGCGTCCGGACACGCCTGTCGAGGAGCCAGAAAGAGTACTTCCTGAAGGAGCAACTCAAGGCCATCGAGGAGGAACTCGGACACACCCATCCAGGGGCACAGGGTGTCTCGGAACTCCGCGAACGAATCGAAGAGGCCGGAATGCCGGAGGAGGTCTGCAACATCGCACTCCGCGAGCACCACCGGCTCACCCAGATGCTCCCCCTCACGCCGCAGGCCGTCGTCATCACCGAGTACCTCGACTGGCTCATCCACATGCCGTGGCAGGCGCGGACCGACGACAACCTCGACCTGCAACACGTGGCGCGGATCCTGGAGGAAGACCATCACGGCCTGGCGGAACCGAAAGAACGAATCCTGGAGTACCTGGCCGTCAAAAAACTGAGCGACCGGATGCGTGAGCCGATCCTCTGTTTCGTCGGCCCGCCCGGCGTCGGCAAGACGAGCCTCGCGGGGAGCGTGGCACGGGCGCTCGGCCGGCGGTTCGTCCGCAAGAGCCTCGGCGGGGTGCGTGATGAGGCGGAGATACGCGGCCACCGCCGGACGTACGTCGGGGCGTTGCCCGGACGCGTTATCCAGTCCATCCGCAAGGCCGGTGTCCGCAACCCCGTGTTCCTGCTCGACGAGATAGACAAGATGGGGCAGGACAACCGCGGCGACCCCGCCAGCGCCCTGCTCGAAGTCCTCGACCCGGACGAGAACCACGCCTTCAGCGACCACTACCTGGTGGTGGAGTTCGACCTGTCGGAGGTGCTGTTTATCTGCACGGCCAACGTGGCGGCGAATATCCCGCCTGTCCTGATGGACCGGCTCGAGATGATTGAACTCTCGGGCTACACGCTGGAGGAAAAGACCCGGATTGCCGAGCGGCACCTGATGCCGCGCGAACTCCAGGCCCACGGCCTGACGCCGGCCGACGTCCACCTGTCGCGCAACATCTTCCGGATCATGGTCGAGCGGTACACGCGGGAGGCGGGCGTGCGGAACCTGCGGACGCGGCTGGCCCGGGTCCTGCGAAAGGTCGCCGCCGAACGGGCCGGCGCCGACGCGCCGCCCGCCCAGCCGCGAACCGTCACGCCCGACCTTCTGCGCGAGTACCTCGGCCCCGCCCCCTTCCGCCGACAGCCCACCGGGCCGAAGGAAGGCGTCGGCATCGTCACGTGCCTGGCGTGGACCGAGTTCGGCGGGCGCAGCATGGTTATCGAGTGTTCGTGCATGCCGGGCAACGGCGACCTGACTCTGACCGGCCAACTCGGCAGCGTGATGCAGGAATCCGTCAAGACCGCCCTGTCGTGGGTGCGGTCGCGATGTTCGCGCGCGGGCGTCATCCCGATGAAACAGACCGTCGACCTGCACGTCCACGTGCCGGAAGGCGCCACGCCGAAGGACGGCCCGAGCGCGGGGCTGCCGGTGGTATGCGCGCTGGCGTCGGCCATGAGCGGGCGCCCCGCCCGGCGCAACATCGCCATGACCGGCGAAGTGACACTACGGGGCAGGGTGCTGCCTGTCGGCGGCATCAAGGAGAAGGTTCTGGCGGCCCATCGCGAGGGCATCACCGACGTCTTCGTCCCCAAGGGAAACGCCGACGACCTGGAGAAACTCCCCAACGAGGTCCGCCAGTCGGTTCACATCCATTACGTGGACCGCGTGGAGGACTGCCTTCGCGAGGTGGTCCCCGCGCTCAGGGGCCAGTTCCGCAGCCGCGCCGACACCCACGTGAAGGGCAGCGACGACACCCCGTCCGCCTGAACCCCTGGTACAGGCTTACCCTTTCGCCTTCGGCTTCCTCGCATCGGGTTTCGGGGCGGGCTGTTTCGTCAGCCACTCCTCGAACGGGGCGAGTTCCTCGGAGTCGACGCCGGTGATTCGCTTCAGCGCGCCGAGGTAGATCCGCTTCAGCGGCGCTTCCTCCTCGGTCTTGCAAGCGTCGATAAGGGCACGGGCGACCGGGACCGACCCGCTCGGCGCAAGCGTCGCGATACCCGAGATGGTGTTGACGCGCGCCCACACGTTCTTCACGGCGAGGTTCTCGATCATCAGGGGCATAAGTTCGGCGACCTTGGGATCGTCTTTCTTGATGGTGCGTGCGGCCAGCAGGGCCGCAGCACCGCGCGCGCGGGCGTTGGAATCCTTCAGCAACTCCATCATGGTCTTCTGTTCGATTGCCCTGCCCTGGATGGCCATGCCGATCAGGGCCGTCCCGCGGACCTGCCCGCTGGCGTCCTTGGTCATGGCCTCGACGCGGTCGCGAGCCTGGGGGTCGTCGGCGAAAGCCAGCCCGAACACTGCCAGATCGCGGATGACCGGGTCGGGGTTGGCGGCGTCCATCAGCAGCGTTTTCGCATTGACCTTTGTGATGCGTCGGAGGGTCTCGTCCACCTGGGCGAGGCGGGCAGGGTCGTTTCCCTTGGCCCCCGCCTGGTCCCTGGCAACCTGGAGATCGCGCAGCATGAGCCGAAGCCGCGGCGCGGGAACCGCCTGCGTCAGCAGTCGTCGTTGCATGACGTCCCCGTGGAGGTCCCGTATGGCCGGCGTCCAGGCGTTCGTGGGGTTTGCCTTGACGAACGCTTCGAGAAGCCCGACGGCGGCGTCGAGTTCACCCTTCCGCATGTGTGCCATGGCCTTTTCGAGTTGGTCGAGGTCGTCCTTGGCCTTCTTGAGGGCGTCAGGCGCCAGGTTGCTCGTCTCCGTGAGCCGCTCCTGCCAGGAACGGACGACGTGCTGTTCGGCCTCCCCGGTTTTCTCGTTGATGGTCATTGAGCCGCGTTGCGACAGGCGCCCGCTCCCGTCGGCGGCCAGCGCCATCCGCGACGTGGCCGACTCGATCTCGATTCGCTCCGCGTACTCTCCCGTAAAGGTGACCGTCGCGGTGGATTCGAAGAAGGCGGCCGGGACGCCGCCCTCGGCACGCCGCTCCACGAACTTCGTCGTGACGACGGCCTTGGCGACGCCGAGGTCCACCTCCCGCGTCCACGTCCCGCCTGGTGCTGCAGGTTTTTCCGGAAGGTACCGCATCTCTTCCTGGAGCCTGGCGATGGCCTGCATGGGGATACTGGGGGCAGGCTGCTGCTCGGTCGGGCGGCCGCCCAGGTCCCGCCAGTACGCCGACAGCACCGGCCGCACCGGGCGAAGCCTCTTCGCCTCCGGCACGGTGGCCAGGCGGTCCTGACCGTTCTCCTCCAGGACCACCAGGCGCTCGGCCGCCGGCACATCGAGCGTCACGATGCGCATGGACGGGGGCTCGGCCTTCGTCTCGACCACCAAATCCTCACGCCGCCCGGGCATCTCCATCACGGTTCGCGCGGTCCCCTTGCTGGAGCGCACGGCTGTGTCGGTGCGCAGGATCCGCTCGTACACGCGCCGCTCGCCCGGCGAGACCTTGTATCGCAGGGCGGTCGCCTGGCCAAGCGCGACCGGGGCCGTGAGCAGCAACGCAAGGGCGACCCCGACGACCGTCAGGTGTACCTGCTTTCGCATGGACGCCTTCCCTTCCGTCGATGATTCGGCAACCGGTGATTGCGCGTCAGCGTTTCTTGCGTGTGTTGCGCGCCGGCGGCCCGCGCGTTGCGGCGGCGCCGGGGTCGCGGCTTACGACCCGGAGTCCCGGTCGGCGGCTTCTCGCCAGCGCCACCAGGGCCAGGCCACCGCCGACCACCATGACGATGGCGATGTTCTGGCTGATCGTCAGGCCATAGTTGCCGATGAGATCCTCCTGCCAGGTGTGCATGCCGAGCACCCTCAGGAGCGTCGGCAGCCCCAACAGGTACTCCGCGGCCTCGTCGGCGCGGAGGATTTCGAGCAGGAAGCGACTGACGCCGTACAGCACCGCGAACATCAGGATGACCTGCCCGTTTCGGCGCCGGTAGCGGAACATAACGTGTAAGACGACCGCCAGAAGGAGTGCATTGAGGCACGAGTAAATCTGCGTCGGGTGCAGCGGCGTCTCGCCGAACTTCTCCCACGGAATCGAGCCCTCGGGCCAGACCATGCCCCATCCGTGATGGCAGACGTCGCCGTAGCAGCAGCCGTTCAAGAAACACCCGACACGCCCGAACGCCAGACCCAGGGCCAGGCTCGGCGCGATGATGTCGAGCCAGTACAGCACCGGCCGGCGGGTCGCCTTCAGGTACACGATGACGGCCAGCGTGGCCAGGATGAAGCCGCCGTAAAAGGTCAGGCCGCCTTCCCAAATCTTCACGAGGTCCCACAGGCTGGGAAACCGGCCGCTGTTCTGGATGAAGTAGAACGCCCTGGCGCCTAACACGCCGCCGAAAAAGCAGCATAGGGCCGCGTTGTAGATGACTTCCGGGGGTTGTCCGTCGCGCCTTGCCCGGCGGGCCGCCCACAGAATCGCCGCCAGGAACCCCAGGCACATCGCCACGCCGTACCCGTAGAGGGTGACTTCGCCGATGCCGGGGATCGGTATCCGCAGCAGGACTTGACGCACACTCGCCCTTCCAGGCTGGGGGTCTACATCTCGCGGACGTAGCGATTCCGCTCGTCCACGACGATCTTCTGCGGCCTGTGGCTTTCCAGTTCCTCGGGCGCCAGGTACGCAAAGCCGAGGATGATGACGACGTCGCCCACCTCGCCCAGTCGCGCCGCCGCACCGTTCAGGCAGATCGTGCCGCTGCCGCGCTCACCCACTATGACGTACGTCTCGTACCGCGTGCCGTTGTTACAGTTGGCCACGAGCACCGCTTCGCCGGGCACCAGGCCGGCCGCATCGATCAGGTCCTCATCGATGGTGATGCTGCCCTCGTATTCGAGGCGCGTTTCGGTAACGCGTGCCCGGTGGATCTTGGATCTCAGAACTTTGATTAGCATCATCTTGGTCAGCCTCCACATCCGCGTTCACCCAGGTCGCGGAGCAGTACGTTGTCAATCAGTCGTGTCGTTCCGACGCGGACCGCCGCGGCGACGAGGACGTTCTCGCCGACGCATTCGAGGTCCTCCAGCGTGTCGGGGTCCACGACGGCGACGTATTCGGTTTCGACGCCTTCGGCGTCCGCCAGTTGGCGGCGGACGGCGGCGGCGAGTTTCCCGGCATCGCGCTCGCCGACGACGACGGCGGCCCGGGCCTCCAGCACCGCTCGGCTGAGGGCCAGGGCGCGGCGGCGCTCGCCTTCACTAAGGTACACGTTGCGGCTGCTGATTGCCAGCCCGTCGGTGTCGCGGATGAGCGGGCAGCCGCGGACCTCGACCGGCAGGTTCAGATCCGCCGCCATCCGTCGGACGATCGCCAGTTGCTGAGCGTCCTTCTCGCCGAAGTACGCCCTGTCGGGCTGGACGATGGCAAACAGTTTCGCCACGACCGTGCAGACGCCGCCGAAGTGGCCGGGGCGAAAGGCTCCGCACATCGTCTCGCTCATCCCCGGCACACGGACCGTCGTCTTGGGCCCGTCGGGGTACATCTCTTCCATCTTCGGGGCGAAGACCAGGTCCACGCCTTCGCGCGTGCAAACCTCCAGATCGTCCGCCAGCGGCCGTGGGTACGCCTCCAGGTCGCGCCCGTCGTCGAATTGGGTCGGGTTGACGAAGATGCTGACAACGACGAATCCGCCGTCGGCCGCTGCCGCGCGGATCAGACTGACGTGCCCCGCGTGCAGGGCGCCCATGGTCGGCACGAAACCGATCCGCCGGCCCTGCGTGCGTGCCTCGCGCACGCGCTGGCGGACCTCGCGGATTCGCTCGACAACCATCATCGTCTAACCGCGTCGGCGGCTCCCCTGCCAGGGCTTCAGAAAAAGCGGCGACCGGCCATTATACTCCCTGCGCGGCGGCAGGCAAGGCGCGGCGAGGCGATGTAGGCCGAGGTGTTTCCACACCGAGCGACCAGCAGGACAGGCGCCTTGAGTAAGTCCCGATGCCTCGGGACGAGTCGAACGGGTCTCGCCGTTCGCTGACATTCCGCCTGGTCCATAAGACTTACGTCAAATCGCCGTTCGCCGGAACCCCCGAAAACGCGCTTTTTGAAGTCTAAATCTTCGTTTTTGGGCCGTCAGGGGCGATTGGGCCGTTTTTTGTTAAGATAGGTAACGCAAAACTTTCGCCTTTTTCGTCCTTTTTCATCGTTTTTCATCGTTTTTCGTCCTTTTTGCCCCCTTTTTGAGCCGTTTTTACGGAGGCAAAATTGATGTAAGTCACCAATGCCAAAATGGCAGGCCGGACGGACGGCCGCAAAGGCCCCAAAAGTTGTTAGAGTTCTAACAAAATCGAGGGAGGGGCCGAATTTTGTTAGAATTCTAACAATCGGGCCCAAACCGGCAACGGCCCGTTCGAATGCGGAATTCGGAATGCGGAGTGCGGAACGAACGGCAAACGGCAACGGCGCTAACCGCTGAGAACGCAGAGAACGGCCTGAATCCGGGTAAAGGCAGACAGCAACGACTTTCAGCGCGTCCTCGCAGGGCCAATGCCGAATGATAAATGCCAAATGCCAAATGCCAAAGGCGCACGGCAACGGCTTTGAACGGGAGATAAGGGGTGTGTCGCCAATGGCGCGAGCCATGCCGGAAGCGCAGGCGCTCGCCGGCCGGAGGTCAACCGAACTGCGTATCCTGGCCCTGGAACTTGTCCGGTCCCGGCGAATTACGTCGCGCGTCCGCGGAACTCACCCCGCCCCATGCAAGGGAAAAACATGGGTACCGTCCCCAATGGTCCCGACCCCAGAAAGCGTGAACCGACCCGCCGGC
The DNA here is from genome assembly GCA_964449275.1 of uncultured Anaerolineales bacterium. Taxonomy (GTDB): domain Bacteria; phylum Planctomycetota; class Phycisphaerae; order FEN-1346; family FEN-1346; genus JAUVZF01. Next base: position 6,192 of record CAYVAM010000040.1, on the reverse strand, counting down.
CGTCCTTGCCGGATTACACGGACGGCGGGTTCCCGCCACCTTATTCACCACCGGGTGCCCGACGGCGGAGTTGGCCGTGGACTGCCAAATGCCTCATCCGGCTCTCCGTCGTACTTCAGGAAGGTGAAACCCACCTTGGCCCCGTCAATGATCACGTAGATGAGGTCGTGCCAGTAACGACGGGTTTCCGGTCCACGTTCGAAATCCTTATTCGGGTCCAATCGCAGCACACCACAGTAGAAGGCACTGTCATCCCCTGCTCTTTGGATATAGAGATTAAGGTGTTGTGGCGCGATCGGCGGCATCTTAAACGTCCGCTTGTACACCTCCAGAATATACTGCGATGCCCCGATCCATCCCGTTGGGCCAGCATGATTATCGCCCACCGGTTCCACAAGGACCGCCATACCGCGCTGGTGATCGCATAGTTGTATCCTCATGTCATTTGATTCGTACTTGCCCCAGATCGTATCGATTTTCCTCGGTGGAGGTGCTTTCACCCCGCGCGGCACACCAACGTACTTCTGCTGGAAATTGAGCCGCATGGCCACAAGGTGCTCCGTGATGTCCTCGGGCACAACGTCTTCGCGGAGCACCTTGCTGATCCAGGCAACCGCTTCCTTGCGGGCGGCTTCTGGGATTTCGGACGGCAACCATTTTTCCAGACATGACTTTGGCCAAGTCAGAACTGACTTGCCGGTATTGGTCTTGCGATACTCCGTGAATGCCTCGCCGGCAGGACCTGAAAGCGTCCACTCGGCTGGTGGTTTACCTGCGAGGCAGCAGGTCTCTTGAACACCAGCGAAAACCATGATGCTGCAAACAGCAGCAAGCATTCGCGCCTTCATCCCCATTCCTTTCAATCTGGCCTACGGAAGCGGGACCGGACCTTGCACTGGTACAAGTTGCCCATATTCGTCCGGCGCCACATACCATTGGGTCCACTTTTCGTCTTCTGTCAACCTGTTCTTTGCCATGTCGTAGTCGTTGTCGGCCTTCAACTTCGGCCAAAGGGCGTAGTAGCGGCCGGCTGCGGGAACCTCACAGCAACCTTCGAACGACTGCCAAGCACTGGGTCCTGGATTGGCTGCAAAGATTAGCGGACAGACCACGCCTTGGAAAGTCTTCTTCTCCACATTTAAACAGTCGGAATTGGTGGACGCCCGCACGAGTCGCTTGTGGGCAGCAAGCCCCAGCACGCGACAGGCATAGTCCATGAGCAGGGCCTGTTCGTCGCACTCGCCGGCAAACTCGCCGTCCATGAGTTCCCAGCAGTGTGAGCCCCCAGTTGTCTGGTGCACAGGTTTTCCCTCGCCCGGCTCGTATGGAGGGTCATTGGGTTCAGCCAGGTTGTTCCATACGGCGTCGGCCACCGGCTCCGGCGTAGACTTGCCTTCGGCCCACGAGCAGCATCCCCCGTTGGTAGGGGCAGTTCCTTCCAATCTCATCACGGTGACTTTGCCGTCACACGGCGTGTCATGCGTTCGGTACACGGTGTGGGGACCTGAAGGCCCCAAGCCATAGGGCTCTCCGTTAATCGTGATAGTCCAGTTGATCGTCTTGTCTTTGAGGATTCCAACGCTATCGGGCAGGACCTGAGCGCCAAAGACGTCGTCGATGACCCGACCGGCGCCGGGACCGGGCCACTGGCCGCTCTTGCTGAACGACCAGTAACCGGCATCGCCCTGCCCCGCCAATTGGTAGTTCAGAGGTCCCGGCTCATCCAGCAAGACATCGAGCACCAGTTTCAACTGAAGTTTCTTGGCCTTCTTGTGCGCCACCGGATTGCTGCGTCCCCCGCGTATCCATTCAGGTTCTTCATACACATGGCTTCCGGATCCGGGATCCGCCCATTTGTCCTTCTTGTCCCATAGGTATGCGATCGCATTGCCGGCCCGGGTGAAATCGCTCTTGAACTGGATCGACTTCAGGACCACGGCCTCTTCATCCTGGGCATCTGGCTCCCCGCTGCCCTCATCGGCCACGGCCGAGGGTCGGGCCAGAAGGGCCCAGACGCCCAACGCCAAACCGACTACAGCCAAGCCTACCGCCCAACGCCACCAACTTCCACGCTCTCTCGTACGCATAACCGCACCTCCCTTTCTCTATCGCGCGCGTCCGCGGCGAGCAACCGTTTTCCGCACATCTTCCTGCCACCGGTCAAGGGCCCGATGCCCTGGATTCCGCTCGTTCCGCCTGCGCCGAGAGTTCCGCCGCCGCCGCGCCCGCCGTCTGCCCTGAACCGGGCCGCAGACCGCTTTTCTCCAGGTACTGCGCCACGATGTGGAACCCCTTGCCCTGGTAGGAGTAGGTCTTCTGGTCCCACCGCAGGGCCTTCTCGACCTGGCGGGCGGTGGTCAGGCCGAGGAGGGTCTGGCCGGCTTCCCACTTCTCGTAGCGGCCAAGGTGGTAGTAGCACGTCGTGGCCATGCGGTAGAGCGGCCGGCGCGCAGGACCGGCCTCGGTCCGCTCGATCTCCGAGAGCAGCCACTTCAGCAGCCGCGCGTAGGCCCCGCGCCCGTCGGTCATCTGCCAGACGGGATTCCAGAGGTGCATCGCCTCCAGTTCCGCAAAGAGGCGCCGGGCGGCCTCGGCCTCCGTCTTGGCCGGGGCGAAGCGGCGGGCGCGGCCGCCGGGCGTGCGGACCTCGCGGAGCATGGCCGTCCGCTTTTCTTCCCGCTTGGCTTCCTCGGCCTCGTGCGCTTGGACCGTCTTGAAGTACGGCACCGGGTACTCATCCACCAGGTCCAGGAAGACGCCCGCCATGATGGTGTTGTGGGAATGGTTGCGATTCTGGTGGACCGTGATTTCGCAGGGGCCTCGGACGAGGAACCGTTTGTACACGCCGTTCCAGAAGTCCTGCATCCGGCCGCGCGCGGCCTTCGGCCAACGGTCAAAACCCTGAATGTCGTGAAGCGGCGTGCCCGCTGGGTGTGGACGGATCGAGAACCAGTAGTCCCGGAAGCGATTGTTGCGCGTATGGCCGTCCTTGTTGAAATTGTAGAGCGAGAGGGTGAACAGCCCCGCCGGGACGCGCAGCGTGTAATAGAGGTGCGGCCCGTCGTGGGACCGCGGGTAAGCCTCGCCGTGGTCGTCCCACTCGGCTTGGCGGCGGAACTTGTCCCAGGTGGTGAAGCCCTTGACGACGCGGCTGTGGAGGTAGGTGGGCGGCATCTCCAGGGTGTTGGGGTTGGTTGTGTAGAGCCAGTGCACCCAGTAACGGAGGGTGTCGCCCCTACGGCGGTTCTCTCCGGTGCGGCTGTGGTATTCGACCTTTTCGGGCCCGGCGCCCCAGATGTAGTTGCGCGGGGAGCAGATGGCGCACCAGCAGCCGTAGTACCGGCCGTAGCGGCCGAGGCAGTCGCCCTTGGTCAGCCAGTCGTCGTCCAGGCGCACGGCGAGCGGCTGACGCTCCGGCGCAACGTAGGGCACGCGGGCGAGGGAGACCAGCAGCGCGCCCAGTTCCTCCAGGCCGGGCGTCGGGGCGGGGGCGGGCAGCGGCGGCGCCTCGGCCTTTCGGTGGCCGCGCTTGACGGGGTTGAAGGCTCTCGTGGATGTTGCCCGGGTCTTGGCGTTCAGCACCGCCAAACCGCCGCCGTAGGTGCCCGCCCACACCTCGCCGCTGCGCGTGACGGCCACGTCGAAGACGTAGTTGACCAGAGGGGGCCACCGCTTCTTCTTACCTTTGGGCCATTGTTTCTGAAAGGTCTTGACCTTCGCGGACGGCATGGATAGCCGCGCGAGGCCCTTGTGCCGGGTGGCGAGCCACAAGTCGCCCGCCGCGTCGACCGCCAGACCGCGGACGGTGTTGCGGAACGGCTCGGTGGCCAGACCCTGCCAGCCGACCCACGCCCTGCCGCCGGGCCGGCCGATGCCCAGCCCGTAGTCGGTGGCGGCCACGATGGTGCCGTCGTCGGTGACGACAAGATCGTTGATGAGGTTCGAGGGCAGGCCGGGGGCCGTGCCCTTCCGGATGCCGGGCGCCTCGCCCTCGTCGCCGGAGCGCTCGGCCTGGGCCCGGATGGTGTGCCACTGCCTGTACGGCGGGCGGGCCCACGCCAGGCCGTCGCACTCGGTGCCGAGCCACACCTGCCCGCCGGGACCGACGGCCACGGCGGTGACCTGGTCGGACGGCAGGCCGTCGGTGCGGGTGACCGTCCGCCAGGTGCCGGGGGCGAGGGAGGCTTGGCCGGGGGCGGCGTCGGCGGTGGCCTTGGGGGCAGGCGTCCAGCAGGTCAGGCCCTGGTCGGTGCCGATCCACACGTGGCCGCGCTGGGGGTCCGCGTCGGCGGCGATGGCAAAGACGCGTTCGCCCAGGCAGCCGTCCAGGACGCCGTAGTTCCGCCACGCCTCGCCGCTATAGACGCTGACGCCCGCGTTGACGGTGCCAACCCAGAGGCGGCCGGCGGTGTCCTCGGCCAGGCCGTAGACGTGCTTGGTGTGCGGGCCGTCGTCACCGGTGAACTGCGTCCAGGCGCCGGCGCCCGCGGGGTTGGCCAAGAGGTCCAGTCGCCACAGACCGTGGTCCTCAGTGCCGATCCAGAGGGCGCCGTCGGTCGCATGGAGGCAGGTGATGAAGCGGCCCGGCCGCGCGAAAGTGGTCCACGGCGCGTTCTGAGCGGCGTGGGCATGCACGCTGAGCGCGAGTGCGAAGAGTAGAATCCAAGCCGTCGATGCGCGTCGGCCCGGCCCCATCACTCATCCCCCCGAGGCAGTTCCTTTGCACATCTATTGTAGATTACGGCGCGCCTCGGCCCAAAAGCAAGTAAAAAGTTTTGTTTTCTCGTCGCATAGGGGGGTAGGCGAGTTCACACCGTAAGTGCAACGGGTCGGCGCCGGAAGACCTGCGCTGGGCCTTTTGGCTTGCCGAGGTGGACATGCCCGCCTAGAATGCGCGGCCTGAAAAGGTGACGATTGCCGGGTGGAAGCGCAGGCCGAATCCGTTCACGAAAGAACGCGAGCGCACCATGCAGACCCAGAGCGACCGCTTGAAGGCGCTGCCGCCGTACCTGTTTGCGGAGATCGACAAGAGGAAGAAGGCGGCGATTGCGGCGGGGCGGCCGGTCATCAACCTGGGCATCGGCGACCCCGATACGCCCACCCCGGACTTCATCATCCGGGCCGCACAGACGGCGGTGGCCGACCCCGCGACGCACCAGTATGCCCTGGACCGCGGCGACGCCGGTTTCCGCGAGACCATCGCCGAGTTCTTCGAGAAACGTTTCGGCGTGGCCCTCGATCCGGACACCGAGATCCTGCCGGCCCAGGGGTCGAAGGAAACGCTGAGCCACCTGCCGCTGGCGATCATGAACCCCGGCGACGTGGGCCTCTCGCCCGATCCGGGGTACCCCGTGTACAACTCGGGCATCCGGTTCGCGGGCGGTGAGGTGGTGCGGTTTCCGATTACGGAGGACTCCGGGTACCTGCCGGACCTCGGCGCGTTCGATGCGAAGGACCTCCGGCGGGCCAAACTCATCTACTTGAACTATCCGAACAACCCGACGGCCGCCGCCGCCACGCGCGCGTTCTACGAGGCGGTCGTGGCGTGGGCGGCCGCGCACGACATCCTCATCGCCCAGGACGCGGCGTACAGCGAGGTCTACTTCGAGCGGCCGCCCATCAGCATCCTGGAGATCGACGGCGCCCGCGACGTGGCCGTCGAGTTCCATTCCTGCTCCAAGACCTTCAACATGACGGGCTGGCGGTGCGGATGGGTCGCCGGGAACCCCGACGTGATCGCGAGCCTCGTGGCGATCAAGAGCAACATGGACAACGGCGTGTTCGGGGCGATCCAGCGGGCGGCTACGGCGGCGATCCGTGGGTACGACCGGCCGGAAATCCACGCAATTCGAGACATGTACAGGCGGCGGCGCGACTGCCTCGTGGCGGCGCTGGCGGCCGCCGGCCTGGACGTCAACCACCCCGACGCCACGTTCTACGTCTGGGTCGCCTGCCCGGACGGCATCGACAGCCGCGCTTTTTGCGACCGGCTGCTCGCGGAGGCCGACATCGTTGCGACGCCTGGCATCGGCTACGGCCCGCACGGCGAGGGGTTCATCCGGTTCGCCCTGACGGTGCCCGAGGCCAAACTCGAAGAGGCCGCCGAGCGGATCAAGGGGCTGAAGTTGTAAGCAGGCTCAGGTAAGTTTTTTGCCGTCGGGTGCCATGCCCACGTTTGCGTGTGCATGCCGT
>CAYVAM010000039.1:26436-27654 GCA_964449275.1 uncultured Anaerolineales bacterium | reverse complement strand
ATAACGGCGAGATTCCTCGACTCGCTTCGCTCGCTCGGAATGACACGCTAAACAGGTACGTTGGAGGATGATTCCATGACCCGGCGGCGGCTGGTGCGCGGCGGTTGGTGGTTTGGCATTGCTTTGGCGGTTGTGGTTGCGTCGGCGGCGGCGGCGTACATCGAGGGAGAGTTAGGCCCGGCGCCGCCCGTTCGCACGGAACCGCGTGTTCGTCCGCCGGTTGTCCTGCCCCCGCCCCCGCCGACGCCTCACGTGCCGGAACTGGCCGCTTACCTCGACCGCCTCGAGGTCCGCCCGCCGCTCCTGTGCGGTCGCTTCGCCGTCTTCCCGGTGATGATACGGGGGCACGTCGGCCTGGGCGGGCGCTGGTGGACGGCCGATGCGGCCATCGCCAAGGGCGTCCTCGTGGTCGCGGAGAAGGGCGGCGGCGGCGCCGTCCCGGTCGTCATCATGGAGAACCGCAGCCGCACCGACCACGTTTTCGTCATGGCGGGCGAGGTCGTTTCGGGCGGCAAACAGACACGGACCGTCCGCCACGACATCATCCTGAGCCCCGGCCAGCGCGTCGAGACGCCCGTCCTTTGCGTGGAGGCCCATCGGTGGCGTGGCAAGGCGGATTTCGGTGCGGCCGGCGTTCTGGTTCCGCAGTCGATCCAGAAGGCCCTGCGCAAGGGGGCCGACCAGTCGGCCGTCTGGGCCGAGGTGGCCCGCAGCAACGCGGCCCTGGGTTCCGAAAACGCGACCGGCAGCCTGGAGGTCGGCCTCAAGGCCGCGCCCGTGGCGAGGAAACTGGCCGAGGTTCGTCGCACCATCGTGCCGGAGGTGCCGGCCGGGAGCGTCGGATTTCTCTTTGCCGACCGCTTCGCCGGCCGCGCCATCGGGGCCGAGTTCTTCGGCAGAGCGGACCTGGCGCACGCTCTCCTGCCGAAGTTGATCGACGCCTACGCCGTGGACCTGGTCCTGCAGGTGCGGCGCGGCGGCGTCCGCCCGGTGGACCGGGCCGTGGCGCGGGAGTTCCTGAACCGCATCCGCCGCGCGGGCAGTTACCGCACCGGCACGCCGGGCAGCGGCGCCGGCATCGCAACGCGAAACGCCGGCCTGGTCGGCGACGGCGTGGCCCTCGGCCCGCACCTGGTCCATTTCGGGTGCCAGGTCGAGGAGCGGATCGTGGCGCCGCTCGTGCGGCCGGCACCGCGACCGGGGATGCTGCGATGAGGA
>CAYVAM010000039.1:13915-26336 GCA_964449275.1 uncultured Anaerolineales bacterium | reverse complement strand
TGATCGTCAGCGAAGGGCGCGGTGGGCAAGATTGCCCGCCGCGCGACCCGTTGGCCGGCGCCGCGACCGGGGATGCTGCGATGAGGATGATCGTCAGCGAAGGGCGCGGTGGGCAAGATTGCCCGCCGCGCGACCCGTTGGCACACTCAACCGTGGAGTGCTCCGGCCGCCACGTCGGCGCGGCGCGAGAAGAAAGGGTTTTCCGATGGAACGTTCGAGACTTCCGGGCCTGATTGCGGCCGTGGCGCTGGTGACCTGTGCCACATGGGACGCCCACGGCGCGGGGATGCTGATTCCGAAGGACAAGAGCCTGCCGCCGCTGGCGGTCAAGTACCTGCGCGTGGACACGCAGATCGAGAACCAGGTGGCCACGACGCGCGTGGTCCAGGAGTTTCGGAACTCGACCGGGCGTGACCTCGAGTGCACGTACATCTTTCCCGTGCCGAAGACGGCGGCGATCCGGGACTTCGCCATGTACATCGGCGGCAAGCGCATGAGGGGCGAACTGCTGGGGGCGGACAAGGCCCGGCGGGTGTACGAAGAGATCGTCCGGCGGGCGAAAGACCCCGGCCTCCTCGAATACATGGACGGCAATCTCCTGCGGATGCGGATCTATCCGGTGCCCGCGCGCGGCACTCAGAAGGTGGAACTCGAGTACACGCACCTGGTTCCTACGGACGACGGGTTGAGCGAATACGTCTTTCCGCTCCGCATCGGCGAGAAGGCGTCCAAGACGCTTGAGGACTTCACCGTCACGGTTCGCATCCGAAGCGCGACGCCCATCAAGAACGTTTACAGCCCCACGCACGAGGTCGGCGTCGCGAGGCGGAGCGACCACGAGGCCGTGGCCGGCATGGAGACCAAGGGGGCGCTCCTGGACCGCGACTTCCAACTCTTCTGGACGGTCGGCGAGAAGGACTTCGGCCTCTCGCTGATGACCTACCGGCCGGACCCCGTGAAGCCCGGCATGTTCCTGATGCTGATCGCGCCGAAGAGCACGATCCATGCCGCCGACCGCGTGCCGCGCGACGTCGTCTTCGTCCTCGACACCTCCGGGTCGATGAAGAAGCGAGCGGGGATCGACAAGATCGGCCAGGCGAAGCGTGCCCTCGCGTTCTGCATCGACAAACTGGACCCCAAGGACCGGTTTGCCGTTATCCAGTTCTCGACGCTGGCCCAGTCGTTCGCCAAGGGCTGGACCGACGCCGGAGACGCCCGCCGGAAGAAGGCCCGCGAGTGGATCGACGCCTTCGAGGCGAACGGCGGCACGAACTTCAGCGAGGCGCTGGCCCGGGTCTTCGCCTTGCCGTTCGATAAGAACCGCCCCGCCACGGTCCTCTTCCTGACGGACGGGCGGCCCACCGTGGACGTGACCGACATCGAGGCCCTCGCCAAACTCGTCAAGGACAGCAACAAGCCGCACCTCAGGATCTTCACGTTCGGCGTCGGAGACGACGTCAATACGAAACTGCTCGACCGCATGAGCGGCGATACGGGCGCGCTGACGGAGTACGTCCGGCCGGGCGAGGCCATCGACGGCAAAGTCACGCGCCTGTTCTCGAAAATGAGCCATCCGGTGCTGACGGAACTGGCGCTCGAGGTACCCGGCGTCAAGATTATCGAGACGTATCCGAAGGACCTGCCGGACCTGTTCCGCGGGTCGCAGGTGGTTCTCGTCGGGTCGTACACCGGCGACGGCGACTCGGTCATCCGCCTCAAAGGCCGCGTCGGCAAGAAGAAAGAGGAGTTCGTCTACGAGGGCACGTTCCCGAAGAACTGTAAGGAGCGGTCGTTCATCTCCTCGCTCTGGGCCCATCGCAAGATCGGGTACCTGCTGGACCAGATCCGCCTGCACGGAGAGAACAAGGAACTGGAGGACGAGGTGGTGCGGCTGAGTTTGGCCCACGGCATCGAGACGCCGTACACGAGTTACCTCGTGCTCGAGAGCGCCGAGCAGTACAAGCAGTACGGCATCACGCTGAGTACCGCCCCGCGGCAGGGGGGCGCCGGCGCCGTCGCGGCCGGGTCCGTGCCCGCGGAGCGGCCGGCGCCGATGGACTCCGCCAAGGCGGCCCGGGCCATGAAACGCAAGGCCAACCAACTCAGCGACACGTTCGCGCTGTCCGAAGGCGGGGCTGCAAGGGGAAGCCTGAGCGCGCTCCCCCCGGCGAAACCGCCGACGAGGGCCCCGGCCGTCCGGTTCCACCTGGTGCCGGGCGACGGGTTCGGGGGCTCCGCCAGTACCGGCGTCCGCGCCGCCAAGCGGTTCTTCGAGAAGGCCGAGACCGGAAAGACCGCCGTCGAGATCGCCCAGGAATGTCAGCGCCTCAGGCGGGCCGAAACGGCCAGCCGAGACCTGCGCGGCGTCCAGAACGTCCAGCACCGCGCCGGCCGGCAGTTCGTCAACTATCGCGGCGTGTGGGTGGACGAACGGTTCGCCGGCGACGAGAAACTCACGAAGGTCAAGTGGGGCTCGGAGGCCTACTTTCAGTTGGTCCGCGACCGGGCCGACATGCGAGCGGCACTCAGCCAGGGCAAACGGGTCGTCGTCGTGACGGCGCGCGGTCAGGCCGTAGCGGTGGACACTGGCTCGGGTCTGGAAGAACTGACCGGCGAGCAGATGAAGGCGCTGTTTGCCGACGCGCCGGGCAAATAGACGCGGCCGAGACGGGCCGATGCCTCAACCGCACAGAGCGCGGCGGGTCGGGAGATCCACCGCGCTCTGTGCGGTGGGCGAATTCACATCGCAAGTGCAACGGGGGGAAAGGACAGAAGGACGTCGGCAGCATCGCAGGCTCTGTCATCGGCGCGATTCTCACCGTCAGCCCGGGCGCAGCGACGATCCATTTTTTGATGACGATGTGCTGCGAATCGGCATCCCAGTGCACAAGGCGCGCCTGTTCGCGGCCGGTTTCGCCGGCGACTTTCAGCGTGCGCAATTGGGCATCACCCGGTTTCAAGGCCAGCACCAAGCCCAAACCCACCTCGATACGGAAGCCGTCGGGGTAAAAGCGATCCGCCGGCACGAAGATGACCGTGCCGCCGAGTTCGACGTCCGGCTTAAGGCTCACCTCCAGGGTGCGTGCTGCGAAGTCGTATCCGTAGCGTTCGAGGTGGCCTGCGACGGCCAGCGGGCGGGGACGGGCCAGCGCGTCGGTGATGTATTTGCGCTCGACGTGCCCGACGGCGTCGGTGTCCGAGAAGATGGCCCAGGTGAACGGGGCCGGCCGCGCTTTCGACCTGAGTGGCGCTCGCGTGCCGCAGAACCAGGCTTTGATCCCACCGATGCCGCGATGGTCGAGTGCGCTGGCGGTCATCCGGTAAACCTTGGTGAAGGCCGCCTGCCTCTTCGGACTGGCGTCCACCGCCAGGGGAGTTGCCGGTCCCCACTCACCGATCAGGAGCGGGGCATGGGAAAGCGCTGCCTCGCGCGCATAGGTGTCGAGCGTTCTGGTCATCGAAGCCAAATCCATGTGGTAAACGTGCGGCGCAAAGATGACGCGATCGCGCCCGAACGGCTCCTTCATCGGCACGAACGGATTGACGCCCTTGACCCGATCCTCTCGGCTCAGCATCAGCGGTTGGTAGAGCGCCCACTTGCCGGGGCTGACCGCATGCATGGCATCGGCCAGTCGGCGGAGCGTCGGGAGCAAATGTTCACGGCAGCAGCGGTCGTAGTCGGCATCGAGCCCGCGCTGCGGCTCGTTGAGCAGGTCATAGCCGAAAACCGACGGCTCGTCCTTGTAGCGGATCCAGACCTTGTTCCATGCCGCCATCAGCGCGTCCTGACTTCCACCGGAATTGTGCCAGAGCGCATCCCACTGTTCGTTGCCAAAGGGCCTGATGCCGTAAACAACCAGTTTGAAGACGGTCTTGAGGCCGGCCTCCCTGCCCATGCGCACCATCGCGTCGAGTTGCCCGAGGTACGTGGGATCCGCCTCCTTGCCCGGCCAGCCGCCCAGCCGGCCGAGCGCCGTGCGGATCACCTGGAAGTTGGCCCCCATGCGGACCATGCGCCGGTAGTCGTCCGGGATGTATCGGATACTCCCCTTTCTGTCCTCGGTGATGGTGACGTAACCGCCCGGGACAATCTCACGCCCCTGTTCATCGCGTATGCCGCCGCCAGCCGGGCCGCCTTCGGCGAGAGCCGACGCGGCCAGCGGAACCAGCAGCAAGGCGGTGAGGGTACGTGATGGGATTGGTTTCATTTGGACTCTACCGTTGTTGCACCCTTCGACCCGTACTCGACCGTCTCTGCACTCCAGGCTGCGGTATGTGCCCCAGCCTTCGCATAGCGACACGTAGACATCGCCCGTGACGTTGTCGGCATGGACCTTGCCCAGCCGCTTGTTCCACCACTGCTGGCCGTCCCTGTAACCCGGTACCCTCTCAAGGAGTTTCTCCGTGATGTTCTCCCAACCGCCCGACGGGCCGGGGCCGGCGGCCCCCGCAGCAGAAACCATCGTGACGAGCGCGACGACAACTCGCAATAGCCGAGCGGTCTTCACCCCTCCTCCTTTCGGTTGGCTCGTCACACGTGCGAGCCGATTGCTCGCCCAGTTTGGCGAATTCGCATCGCAAGTGCAACAGGACGGCGCCGGAAGGTCTCCGAGAGGATTCCGGACAGCATGCGGTTTTCCGTTGGCGCGGTTCCGGCGGCGCCGCAATCGGCCGGGCGACGCGGCCGCCCGGCCGCCTGCCGCCCTCGCGACGCTCGGCTCACCTTCCCGCCCGGACCCGACCGCCGCCCATCACCTCGCCCAATCAGTTAACGGCGTTGGGTGCCACCCTCTTGGCCGGGTGGCACGGCCCTTGGGCCGTGCAGCCGTACTCGGCGCGATGCGGCTCACGGCCGCGTCTTCTCCGCTGCCGTGCCACCCTCCTGGCAGGGTGGCGCGTGGGACGCTAAACACGTACGAGTCGGGAGACCCGCCGCGCTATGCGCTGCCGGAGTTGAACGTGGACTGTTCTAAACACGAGCGAGAAAGTGTTTCCGAACAGCCGTAGCGCCGGGGTTTATCCCCGGCGTGGAACCGCCGTCGGCCTGACGGGAGGCCGCCGGGCATAAAGCCCGGCGCTACAACCAGCGCTTCCTTGATCCTGATTAGACGACGCCGGTGCTGGTGCGGACCTGCGCCCACGTCCTGATACAATTTCGGCCGGCTTGCTTGGCGGCGTAGAGGGCTTCGTCGGCCCGCCGGATCAGGTGATCCGGACCGCCGGGCCCCCCGTCCTTCAGGGCGCTGACGCCGACGCTGGCGGTGATCCCGATGTCCCTCGTTCCGTCCGAGATCGGGTGGCGTGCGATGTGCGTGCGGATCCGCTCGGCCGCATTTCGGGCATCCCCGGCCGACGTCTCGGGCATCAGGACCATGAACTCCTCGCCGCCGTACCGGACAACCGTATCCGTGGACCGTGCGGCGCGGCGCATGATGGACGCTGCTTCGGCCAGCACCCGGTCGCCGAAGGCATGGCCGAAGGTGTCGTTGACCACTTTGAAGTGGTCCAGGTCGAGCATGGCCAGCGCCAGGTCGGCGCCGGTCCGTGCGGCGCGGCGGCATTCGTCCTGGAGCATCTCCAGGAAGCGCCGACGGTTCCACAGGCCGGTCAACTCGTCGGTTGTCGCGAGTTCCTCGAGACGCAGATTGGCCTGTTTGAGGCGGGCGTTGGCGTCGGCCAACTTGCTTTCCACGTCCTTGCGTTCGACGGCGTAGCGAATGGCCCGCGCGAGAAGTTCGCCGTCGGTCTGCCCCTTGACGAGGTAATCCTGCGCGCCTCGCCGAAGGGCCTCCACCGCCAGGTCCCTGTCGTCCAGGCCGGTCAGGACGACGATCGGCGCCCAGGGCGCGCGGGCGACGACCCGGGCGAGCGTATCGAGCCCGCTGCTGTCGGGGAGCGACAGGTCCAACAGGACCACGTCGGCGGCGCCGGGCGCGAGGCGCCGGAGCCCGTCCTCGAGACGGTCGGCCAATGTTACGTCGAACGGTCCGCCCGCCGCCTCGGCGAGCAACTCGCGGATGAGGCGTGCGTCGCCGGGGTTGTCCTCAATCAGAAGAATTCGTGTCGATTCGCCGTTCATGGGCGTTACTCCTGCGGCAGTTGAACGAATGCCAGCCAGAAATCCTCGATGGACCGGACCACTTCCAGGAACTTGTCCAGGTCCACCGGCTTGGTGATATAGCAGTTCGCATGGAGGTCGTAGGTCCGGGCGATATCTTCTTCGGCCCGCGATGTGGTCAGGATGACGACGGGTATTCGCTTCAGGTCCGGGTCGGCCTTGATCTCGGCGAGGACCTCGCGGCCGTCCTTCTTCGGCAGGTTCAGGTCCAGGAGGATGAGGTTCGGCCGAGGCGCATCGGCGTACGGCCCCTCGCGGTGGAGGAAGGCCATCGCCTCGACGCCGTCCGGGACGACGCTGACGCGATTGAGGACCTTGCCCTCTTTGAGGGCCTCCAGCGTCAGGCGTGCATCGCCCGGATTGTCCTCAACCAGGAGGACCTCGGCCGGTCTGAGCGGCGTTTGCGTAGACCTCATCGGCTGCGCGGTCGATTGACTCGTCATCGGTTTCTGCCTCCCTTTGCGGAATGGTGAACGAGAATGTGGTCCCCTTGCCCGGCTCGGACTCTACCCAGATGCGGCCGCCGTGGCGCTCGACGATCTTCCTGGCGATGGCCAGGCCGATGCCGGTGCCCCCATACTCTCCCCGGGCGTGCAGGCGCTGGAAGACGGCGAAGATGCGCTCGTGATACTGCGGTTCGATGCCGATGCCGTTGTCGCGGACGGCGAACCGCCACAGGCCGCCGGTCTGCTCGGCCGAGACGTGGACCTTCGGCGGCGCCTCGCCGTGGTATTTGATGGCGTTGCCGATGAGGTTCTGGAGCAGGCGGCCGAGTTGGACCTCGTCGGCCACGACCGTCGGAAGCGGGTCGTGTGTCACGGTCGCGCCGGTCTCGGTGACGGCCACCTCCAGGTTCGCGAGGACCTCCTGCATGACGGCCTGGCAGTCGGTCGGTTCAAACGCCTTTCCGCGCCTCGTCACGCGCGAGTAGGCCAGCAGGTCGTTAATCAGCGTCGCCATCCGCTCGGCGCCGTCGACGGCGAAGCCGATGAAATCGTCGGCGTCGGCGTCCAGTTGTCCCTTGTACCGTCGCGCAAGCATCTGGACGTAGCCGGTCACCATCCGCAGCGGTTCCTGGAGGTCGTGCGAGGCGACGTAGGCGAACTGTTCGAGTTCGGCGTTGGAGCGGGCGAGCGCCTCCTCGCCCCGTTTGCGGACGGTGACCTCACGCTTCAGTTCATCGTTGGCCTCTGACAGATCCGCCGTGCGCTCCGCCACCTTTTGTTCCAGGTCGTGACTGTAGGCGACGATCTGCTCGCGCTGATGGCGGAGTTGGCCGGTCATCCGGTTGAAACTGTCGGCCAGGGTCCCGAGTTCATCGCGGCGCCGGCCCACGTCCATGCGGGTCGCCAGGTCGCCCGCCGCAATGCGCTCCGTGCCGCGCACCAGCGTCCGCACCGGCCGCACCAGGCGGAACGCGAAAACGGACAGGACGACGCCGGCCGCAACGAAGACCGCGGCGTTGGCGAGCAGCGCCCGGCGCTGCTGCTCAACAATCCGTGCCGTGAGGTTGACCGTAGAGCGGCGGGTCATGACCATGGCGTATTCCGCCTTGGGGTCGTCGAGGCCGCGCTGCGCCCGGCGGTCCACCGCTTCGCCCACCACTTGGCGCGAGACCCGCACAGGGGCATGGAAGTCGTAGTCGTCGCTGTGCGTATGCTCCGGCCCGCCGACGGAGAACTCTTTGCACGGTTCCTCGTGCCGGGGAATCGCCGCCGCGCCGCCGGACCAGTCCTTCACCGCCACGAGGTCGCCGCCCTCGTCGTAGAAAGCGGCGTACAGGAGGCCGGCGTCGTCCGGCGTCCACGTCATCTCGGCGACGCGGCTGAGTTCCTCCGGGTCGCGGGTCAGCAGGCCGTACTCGGCGGCACGGGCCAGGCCCAGGGCATGGAGTCTCCCCCGCCGCAGCCACTCCTTCCACAGCAGGTCCGCGTCCCCGCGGTACTCAAGGTAACCGTGCACCGCCACCTGGACCGTCAGGACGCCGATGACGGCAAGGACCAACTTGGCGGCAATCCGGTTGATCTTCACGTCGTCCCTCACGCTTACTGGCCGTGCACGGTCTTCGCCTGGGCGAGGAGTTCCCGTGGCAGTTTCAGGCCGATTCGCCGGGCCACGCCGAGGTTGAGGTGGACGCAGGTCTTGCGTGGATAGACGAGGTGGAAATCGGCCGGCCTTTTCCCTTCGCGCAGGATCGCCACGGCGATCTCGCCCGCCTGCCGGCCGATGGCCTTCGATTCGATGCCGAGGCCCAGCAGCGCGCCGGCCCGGACCATGGCCGGCGAGAACCCGATGACCGGCGTCTTCGCCTTCAGCGCCGAGGTCAGGATCCGCCGGGCGCTCGCCGGGACCATCACCCCCGGGTCCGTCAGGGTCCACAGGGCATCCACCTTCTCTTTCTCGAGACGCTCGATCGCGGGATCCACCCGGTACGGCTCGACCGGGAAGCGGACCAGTTCGATGCCCATTTTTCTGGCGGCCGATTCGGCGACGGTGACCGTCGCCTCGGTGTACTGCGGGCAGTAGATGACGGCGACGCGGCGGGCGGCGGGTAGAATACGGCGAAGGGCCTCGAACTGCTCCGCCGGCGCCACGTCGGTCGTCACGCCGGTCACGGTCTGGTCCGGATAGGCTCGTCGCGGCAGGATACCGCTGTCGATCGGGTTGGCCACCATGGCGAACAGGACGGGCGTATTCCCGGCGTGGACCGCCGCCACCTTGCTCGCCTCCGTTCCGAGGGTCAGGATGAGGTCCGGGCGTGAGGCTTTGACCCGCTCGATCAGGCGGCCGACCTCGGTGTCGGTGACGATCAGTTCGACGAATCGGTAGGTGGCGCCGTCGCCCAGCCGCTCCTTGAACCCGTCCACCGCCTCGCGGTAGGGGGGCAGGTCGCGGCTGAAAAGGACGCAGATGGTCTTCCGGGACGTTTCGGGTCGTGTGGCCTCGCCCGGCGCACCCCGAAGCGCCGCGGGCAGAAGCAGCCCGAGGGCCAGGGCGACGGCGGCGCCGATCATAGGCAAGGTTCTGTTTCGGCCAGCCATCCCTGCTGGTCCTCCGTGTTCGCCCCGGGTTCGTCTTATGGCTACTTTGTCAACTTGGGAGCGGCTCTCCAAGGGCACCCAGCGCGGTGGGCATTCCTGCCCACCGCGCGGCAGCCAGGAATGGCCGCCGCGCGACGGTCTGGGGACCCTGAGCCGAGTTGACAAAGTAGCGTTATGATGCGTTTACCCACCTGTAAGTCCCGCACACCTCACGATTAGAAATTCGCCTGAAAGCGGACGTACCACGTCCGCTCGCCGACCTCGACAGGCTGCTGGCCACACGTGCTCATCTCCGGGTGGCGCGAGTCGAAGGCGTTCAGAACGCCTGTGGCCACCTCGCAGTTCTCGCCCAATTTCTTCGCGACGCTGAAGTCGAACCGCGTCCAGGGCGGCGTGCGGACGTTGCCCCAGCCGGTCAACTCGTCCACCCACCACATGCGGCCGTTCAGGAACAGGTCCTTGGCGAGTTTGTAGCGTGCGCCGAGGGAGACCTTCTGCTGCGGCGGGAACGCCCGGTCCGTGTTGTACAGGGCGTGGTTAGCGTAGGTACGCGTTCCTTGCTGGACCCACTGTTCCCAAACGTACCAGCCATCGACCCGCAGGCGCTTCGTGGCCTGCCACTGGCCGCTCAACTCAAAGCCGTACAGGTCGCCGTCGATGTCGTTTTGCATGATGTCGATCCTTGGCAGGGCGCCGGGCGCCGTCTGCGTCACACCCGAGATGAGCCCGCGGTAGTTGTTCCAGAAGAACTCGGCGTTCAGGCGGACGCGCTTCTTCTCATACGTGTACCCGAACTCGTAGGCCTTCACGTAGGAGGGGTTCAGGTCTTCGCTTCCGAACACGGGGAAGGCGTACGGCGGAAACGGCGGCGGAAGCCCCGTCGGGACCAGGCGAAGGTTCAGGGCCCGGTCGAGCAGGGCCGGGGTGCGGAACGCCCGGGCCACGCTCACGCGGAAGGTATGCTCGGGCGCAGGATAATAGAGCACGCTACCCCTGCTTGC
The DNA here is from genome assembly GCA_964449275.1 of uncultured Anaerolineales bacterium. GTDB lineage: Bacteria > Planctomycetota > Phycisphaerae > FEN-1346 > FEN-1346 > JAUVZF01. The sequence continues at coordinate 16,176 of CAYVAM010000039.1, read as the reverse complement.
CCACTCCCAGCCCGTGTAGGAGTTGCGGTCGGCCCGAGCGCCGGCGACGAACGCCCAGTGGTCATTCAACTCGTAGCGGTCCTGAATGAACAGCCCCGCCTGATGGTTGTGAGAACGCCCGTTGTCCAGCCGCACCCCTTGGGTACCCGCTCCGCCCGGCGGATCGCCGTTCGTCAGGAGGTCCACCCGGATGTTGCCGCCGTACATCAGAGTATGCCGGTCCCCCAGAGGTTGCACCCGCTGGGCCTCGACGTCGTGCTGCGTATGGCGGACCCACACGCCGCCGTCCGACTCGTCGAACGTTTCGCGGTTGAGGAAGTACTGGATATACCAGAGGTTGTCCGGGGCCTTCTCCTCGGTGTAGCGCAACCGGAGGAAGTGGCTTTGTGGGAACCATCGGGCCCCGGCAAAGGGGATGCCGGACAGAAGGGGCACCTCGGCCCCGCTTCCCATGACGCCGTCGGCGTAACCGGCATCCAGATCGAGGAACCGCTCCTCGTCGAGATGGTACGTGGAGCGGAGGTTGACGCGCGGTAGGCGCAGAAAATCGTGGTTGCCGGGACCGTGGCGGACGCCTACTTCCGGCATCGAGTCGTAGCCGGCGCTTAAGCGCAGGTCGAGCGGGCCTTCCGAGACGCCGTAGCGCAGGTGTGTCAGACTGTCGAGCCGGCTGGTGAGCGTCTGGCTGAGGAAGAAGCCCTGCGTGTCCTTGGGCTTCTTGGTGATGATGTTGATGACGCCGTTGGCGGCGTTGGCGCCCCAGGCGGCGCCGCCGGGGCCGCGGACCACCTCGATCCGCTCGATGTCCTCCAGGAGGATCGGCTGATAGCCCCACGCCACGCCGCCCCAGGCGGGATTGTAGATGGTGCGGCCGTCCATCAGGACGAGTGTGGAGTTCGCCCACTTGCCGTGCAGGCCGCGGACGCCGATCGCGTGGGTCCAGCCGTCGATCTGCCCAACATCCACGCCGACGGCCAGGCGCAAGAGGTCGCCAAGGGTCATCATGCCGCTCTGGTGGATCTGGTCCGCCGTGATGATGCTGACGGCGTTCGGGGCGCGCGACGCCGGCTCTTCGCGCCGCGACGCGGAGATGACCATCGGAATCTCCTGCCACAGCAGCAGTTCCGGGGCATCCTCTATCTTGCCCTCGGCCTTGGACTCAGGCGGCGGTCTCTCCGTCGCGGCTTCCTGGCCGGTGGCCCAAACGGGAAAGACGGCGCACAGAAACACACAGGCAAAGACAGTGCGGCGTGGGGACTCCACGGCAGAACCCTCCCATCCCAGGCGCAACGTCTCACATCCCTGCCGGGCATTATCGGCAATGGCATGGGGAAACCTGAACGGAAAGCCGAGACGTTGCGGCACGGTCGGCCTCATCGGCGGGCGAGAGAGATCGTGTCGCCCTTCGGACCGAACGGCGTCGCCCTGCGGCCGGCCGGGGCGTGGCAACGATTTCCGGCAGGGGACGATTTCCTGCGGCTTGGCCGTAGCGCCGGGGTTTATCCCCGGCGCATCCTGGCCGGCGCCGCCGCCAATCCCGATACATCGGGACCGGGCATAAAGCCCGGCGCTACAACCGCCTGTCCCGATGTATCGGGACCGGAAAAACTTGCCACGCCCGCCGCTCGCAGCGTTTGCGGAGGTCCCTGCGGCTGCTATAATGGTCTCATGCCCTCCAAGACGCCGCGAGTCCGAAACAAGAAGGCACGACGCAACTTCCACGTCCTGGAGACCGTGGAGGCGGGCCTCGTGCTCGAAGGCTCGGAGGTCAAGGCGCTGCGCGAGGGCAAGGGCAACATCGACGAGGCCTTTGCACGCGTCCGCGACGGCGAGGTGTTCCTCCTCAACATGCACATCGGCCCGTACGCCCAGGCCCATCAGTTCGGCCACGACACCCGCCGCACGCGGAAACTCCTCCTGAAACGGCGGCAGATCAGCCGCTTCCTCGGACGGGCCGTCGAGAAGGGCTACACACTGGTCCCGCTGACCGTCTACTTCAAGCGCGGCTGGGCGAAGGTTGAACTCGCCGTAGCGCGCGGCAAGCGCGAGTTCGACAAGCGAGAGGACCTGAAGAAACGCGACCACCAGCGCGACATCGCACGCGAACTCGCACGACGAAGCCGACGACGGTAGCCGACCTCACCGCGAGTGGTAACCGAGCCCGCCGCGGCTCGCAGCCGAGCCCGCCGCGAATCGCAGCCGAGCCCGCCGCGGGAGCGGCGGGGCATCCTCACCCGCGGAGGAGCCCATACATTGCGCGG
>CAYVAM010000039.1:11376-13905 GCA_964449275.1 uncultured Anaerolineales bacterium | reverse complement strand
CCCCCCCCCCCCGCCCCCCCCCCCCCCGCCGCGGGGGCCGGCCGCCCCCCCCCCCCGGCCGGGTGCCGCCGCCCGGCGCGGGGGGCACCGAGACCCACCGCGCAATGCCCTGCTACCGTCGAGCGTGCTACCGTCGAGCGTGAATTACTCTAAACAGTAAAGTCGCCTCGGAAATCTGCCGATTTCCTTGGTGCCATGACAACGCTAACGATGCCCGAAACCAACACGCAAACCGACCGCCCGGCCCTGGCGACCCCCTTCGTCTCAGTGGCCCTGCCCATCGGTGTGGACCAGACCTTCACCTATCGCCTGCCGGAGCCACTGCGCGGCAAGGTGTGGCCCGGCCAACGGGTCAAGGTGCCGTTCGGCCGGGGCAGCCGCTCCGCCGTCGGATGGATCGTCCGGGGTCTGGAGGCCACCGACATCAAGGACCTCAAAGCCGTCGCCGAGACCATCGACGACGAGCCCCTCCTGACCCAGGACTTGCTGCACTTGGCCTTCTGGATGGCCCGGTACTACGTCACGCCCATCGGCCAGGTCTTCGAGGCGATCCTGCCCGCCGCCGTCAAGCGGAAGGCAGGGTTCAAGACCATCCAACTGGTCGTCCGGACCGAAAGGAGCGAGTCTGAGGTCGGTCGCATCCTCTCGAAGCAGCGCCGCATCCTCGACCGCCTGGCCCAGGCCGAGGGCACCCCGCTGGCGCCCCGCGAACTCGCCCGACAGGCCGGGTGCACCGTGGCCGTCATCAAGAGTCTCGAAAAGAAGGGCCTCGTGCAGATCGAGACACGCGAGGTCGATGAGTTCGCGCGGGACCTGTTCATCGAACTCGAAGAACCCAGGGCGATCCACCTGACGGCCGAACAGGCCCTCGCCCTCCAGCGGGTCAAGGCCAAGGTTGCCGCCGAGGAGTTCGGCGTCATCCTCCTTCAGGGCGTTACCGGTTCCGGCAAGACCGAGGTGTACCTGCGGGCCATCGAGGACGTGGTCGATCGCGGCCGGCAGGCCATCGTCCTGGTGCCAGAGATCGCCCTGACACCGCAGACCATCCGACGATTCCGCGAACGCTTCACGCACGTGGCCGTCCTGCACTCAGGGTTAACGGCCGTCGAGCGGCACCGCCAGTGGCGCGACATCCGCGAGGGCCGGGCCGACGTCGTCGTCGGCGCACGCAGCGCCGTCTTCGCACCGGTCCGGGACCTGGGTCTCCTGGTCATCGACGAGGAACACGAGAACTCGTTCAAACAGGACACCTCGCCCCGCTACCACGCCCGCGATGTCGCCATTATGCGCGCCAACCTCGTGGGCGTGCCCGTGGTGCTCGGGTCCGCCACGCCGAGTCTCGAATCGTATCAGAACGTCCGGACGCTGGACCATTATCAGGAAGCCCGGCTGACGCAGCGGATCGGCGGTCGCCCGATGCCGCCCGTCCGCATCATCGACATGCGGCAGGAGGTGGTCGAACGCAAAGGGCACCACGCCCTGTCGCGGGCGCTGGAGAAGGCCATCGCCGAGACCTGGCGCAAACAGCAGCAGACCATCCTGTTTCTGAACCGGCGAGGATTCTCGACCCACCTGTTTTGCGTCAAGTGCGGGCACGTGGCCCGGTGCCCTGACTGCGACGTCGGCATGACGTACCACGCGAAGCCGGGCGTCCTCCAGTGCCACTACTGCGGCCGCAAGGCGCCACCGCCCGACACGTGCCCCGCCTGCGGCGCCGAGACGGTCAACTACTGGGGCACCGGCACACAGCGCGTCGAAGACGAAATCCAGCGAAAGTTCCCCGACATCCGTCTCGGACGCATGGACGCCGACTCGATGCGGCTGCGCGGCGAGCACTCGCGGCTGCTCTCGGCCTTCCGCGACGGCGAGGTGGACATCCTCCTGGGCACCCAGATGATTGCCAAGGGGCTCGACTTCCCCAACGTGACGGTCGTGGGCGTCATCAACGCCGACGTCGCGCTGAGCCTGCCCGACTTCCGCGCCAACGAACGCACGTTCCAACTCGTTACGCAGGTTGCGGGACGGACGGGACGCGGGCCCAAGGGCGGCGAGGTCTTCGTTCAGACCTTCCAGCCCGACCACCTGACCATTCAACTGGCCGCCAAACACGATTACGAAGCCTTTGCCCGCGACGAACTCGAGACGCGCCGGCGCCTGGGCTATCCGCCGTTCGGGCGGCTGGCGCGGATCATCATACGCAGCCAGCAGCGTCAGAAGGCACACGAGGCGATCCAGGCGGTTGCCGGGCGGCTCATCGAACCGGCCCGCGTTGCAGGGATCACCATCCTCGGCCCGCAGCCGTGCCCCATCTCGAAAATCAGCCGCTTCTGGCGGTACCACCTGCTCCTGAAAGCGCCCTCGGCCCGGGCGCTGCTGCACTTCTTCGACGGCATCCGGAGCGACCTCTCGCCGCCCGGCAACATCCAGATGGCCATCGACGTCGATCCGCAATCGACGCTGTAATCGGCGGCAGCGTTCCGTTGGTCGCCATGCCTTGCTCCAAGCCTCTTACCCCGCGTTGCCACGTGG
>CAYVAM010000039.1:0-11366 GCA_964449275.1 uncultured Anaerolineales bacterium | reverse complement strand
GCCATGCCCGGCGAAACGTGCCGCTCGCCGTTGTCGTGGCCGTTCGTTCCGCATTCCGAATTCCGCATTCGAACGGGCCGTTGCCGTCCGCCTTTACTCAAATCCGTTCCGTTCTCCGCGTTCTCTGCGTTCTCTGCGGTTAGGGCCGTTGCCGTTCGTTCCGAATTCCGAATTCCGCATTTGATTGGGTCTCGCCGTTGTCGTGGCCGTTCGTTCCGCATTCCGCATTCCGCATTCCGCGTTCGAACGGGTCTCGCCGTTCGCTCGGATTCGTCCTGCTCCATAACACTTACGTCAAATCCCCCTTCGCCGAAACCCCCAAAAACGCGCTTTTTGGCGTCCGAATCGGCGTTTCTGGGCCGCCAGGGGCGATTGGGCCGTTTTTTGTTAAGATAGGTAAGGCAAAACTTTCGCCGTTTTCGTCCTTTTTCGTCCTTTTTCATCGTTTTTCGTCCTTTTTGCTCCTTTTTGCCCCCTTTTTGAGGCCGTTTTCGCGAGCCAAAATTGATGTAAGTCACCCATGCCAAAATGGCAGGCCGGACCGGCGGCCGCAGAGACCCCAAAAGTTGTTAGAGTTCTAACAAAATCCGGGGTAGGGCGCACTTTTTGTTAGAGTTCTAACAATCGGGCCGAAAACGGCAACAGATTTGAACGCAGAGAACGCTGAGAACGCCGAGAACAGCGTCAATCAGGGTAACAGCAAACGGCCCTTTTAGCCGCGACCCGAAGGGGAGCGCGTGCATTGCGCATTTAGGATTGCGGATTGAACGGCAACGGCCCTAACCGCAGAGACCGCTGAGAACGCTGAGAACGGCGTGAATCGGGGTAACTAAGGGCAACAGGAAGGTGTGCCACGGCCGGTCTTGTCCGGCCGTGTGTTGTTCAATCCGGGATCGGGTCCATTTCCAGGAGTGAGCGTGGCCGGGCTCGTTGAATACGCGGCGGCGCTTTCGAATGCGTGCGGCCGGACAAGACCGGCCGTGGCACACGGCGGATTGAACGCCAACGGCGACAGCCTGAAAGGCTCGGATTCGATAGCCTGGGGCGAAGCCAATTGCGGATTGCGGATTTCGGAGTGCGGATTGAAAAGCAACGAATAACAGGCCGGCGGGCAAGCGGTGGACGGCAACGGCGGGAGCGGTTCGGGCTCAAGGGTTTGGCGTCCCTATGGGTGGTCTTGGGCTATGACTTGCGCCCCCTGACACGAGGGTGGTTGTGGGTGTCGCCGGAACTGCCACTCTGCGAGGCTGCTTACTCTGGCGTCCCACCGCCCTTGTGAATGTCGTAGATGTGCCGCCGGAAGGCATCCCGATTCGGGCGCTCCCCCGTTAGGCGGGCGTACCTGTCGTAGATAGCGTCAAACAGTACGGGGTGCGCAGCGCAGTCCTCGCGCGTGGGGAAGTGCTCACAGCCTTCTTCATCCGCAGCAGCGCGAAGCGAATCGAAGGCCTCGGCCATGGCAGACTCGTCGATGGACTCCCCCTGATACCATCCAGCGCTCACTCCAAGGTAAGTTCCACTCGCTTTCTTCCACATGTCACGTCCTCCGGACGCCAATTCAACCAGAGTACCTCGCGCCTGCGTGCCTTCTTGCGTCCCCCGGCAGAGTGGTTTGGCATATCAAAGACCACACGGTACCAGGAGCGATACAGATCGTCGTAGAGCTGCGACGGGTAGCCACTCAGTACCACCTTGCTCTCGCACTCATTCAGGGCCTTAGCAAGTTCAGCGTGGTCCGCGCTGTCCATCTCCACACCGTACACGTCCCGCGTGTTCGGATGACGTGTCTCATGGAGGTAAGGCGGATCACAGTAGATGAGGGCCTCGCGGTCGTCAAAGCGCCGTATCGCTTTCACTGCCGGCTGATGCAGTATCTCAACCCGCTTGAGCCTATCCATGATCTCGGGCAGTTGGTCTATGGCCGTCCACCAAGCGTTGACATCACCCGCCATGCCTCCGCGGGCCCTCTTTGTCGTGTAGCTCCATGTCCGTCCCTGGCCACCGAACGACTGGCGCCACCTGATGTAATCGCAGACGGCCTTCTCCACGTCGGACGCGCCGGACGGGTACTCCGCGGCCGAGTCAAACTCATACTGGCTGTACGGAACCAAGCGCACCGCCTCCAGGAACTCCGCCCCACTTGTCCGAAGCGCCCTGAACAAGCGCACGATGCGCATGTCCAGGTCATTGTAGGCCTCCACCTCAACGGGAGGCTTGTTAAGCAGGACAGAACCCGCCCCTCCGAACGCCTCCAGGTAGATTCGGTGCTTGGGGAATAGGGAGATAATGCGACGCGCCAAATAGTGCTTGCCGCCATGCCATTTGACTGGTGGGCGCAGCAACCTCATTCCTTCCGGTCGAGTGGAGTCGTTTCCCCGAAGCCGTTTGCGGTCAGGCGGCTTTCCGCTCGAAGTTGAGCACTGGATGGTACTTGTTGAGCAACAGCATCTCCATCGCTTGCCGGATCGTCTTACCCACACCGGGCAAAGCTGCAAGTGATACCTGTAGCGGCTCGCCCTGCACATCCCAAAGCCACGTGGGCAAGCCATGCAAGTCGCTCACACAAAGATGGCGCTCCAGTCGGTGCTTGAGATTGCTCGTCTGGCTCATGAAAACGTTGGTGCTAGAGCTGGAGAATAGGTAAAGGCCGCCGACTTCCGGCATGTCCTCAAGACGGAGCGACTCTGGCTCGCCAGCGGGTTCGAGGTCCGGCACGTCTAATACCCTCTGCTTAAGTTTCTTGAGACGGCCGGCCTTACGCAGACCCAAAGCTGCCCAACGGTATTGCAGCGGAGAGAAACCAGGCGCCAGACGGCTGGCGCACTTGTCGAACTCTGCAGCCAAGTCGGGATCACAGAGTACTTGGTCAAGAGACGCATCCTTGGTCAACTGCAGGTGTCTCACAGCTAGCTCGCTTGCGTACTCGAACTCATCCGTGCCACGAACCGTGTATCGCTTTGTTGCAGGGACGCCCGACAAGTCACGGTCCTTCCTGGCTCTCATGAGTTCCCAATTCAGCTGGAAGTCTGTGCCCGAAAGGCCGAGTTCTCGGCAGCGGCCTAGGAAGAGCTGGTCCATCTTGGGGTCGGCAATCACCCGGTCAGCCGAGAAGCCCTGCCGCGTTTCCAGGAAAGCTTGCACCATAGCCCCTGTCCTGCCACCCCGCAGATTGTCGAGCCGAGCGGCAAGCTTCGCAACTACCAACTGGTTCAGGCTGGTCCGTTCTTCTGCTGCCTCCCTCTCCAGCGCCGCGTGAAGGGATCGCGGCAGTCGAACCACGAACCTGCCGCTTTTCTCTGGCGTTGCCCCGCTCACCACACCCGTGGCTTTCATCTTGTCCTCGACCAGCGTGTGGAGCCGCCCGTATTCAGTGGTCTTGCGGAAGGCGGCCCGTTGCTCCCGTGTCGGGAACATGCGCACGACCTCACCATCGACGGGATCGAACAGGGCGTTAGAGAGATCGGCCCACGTCTTGCACTCGCCGGCCAAGCGCCGCGCCTTCTCCAGTATCTGCCTTGCCTTCGTCATTCGTCGCGTCCCGTTTCAGTTTCCGGTGGTATGAACTCCACATCCGAGTCCAACACCTCGAAGTACACGCTCTCCTGCCTCAGAACCCGTCCAATCCACGCCGCCAACTGCTTGATGGCGCCGATCCGCTCAGGATCGACCGCTATCCACACCTGCAGGCAAATGTCCGAGTGCATTTGCCCGCTCGCCATTCGATACGTGCCCGGCCCCACTCCCGCAACATAATGCCCATCAGCGACTTCGTCGATCTTCGCACGAATCCGAGTGATGACGGTTTTGGGCACAGGGGCGCCGTCGTTGTAGTTAACTGGAATGAGAACCACGCACCTTTTCATCGGCATTACCTCGGGAATGATACCACATTTAGTACCGCCTGTCAAGCGCTTTTTTGCCGCTCGATCTGCTTCGCGAGCTGAACTTCCCCACGGAACCCAGCCCGCCTCTGCCCTTGGAGGCTTATCTCCATCCCAACTTCTGAAATGTCAAGCATTATTGGGTACGGGGGAATAAGCAGATGACGCGAGACAAAGTGGGCGACCCCGCGGGGCAGTTCCGGGGACAGGGCCTCAACTCCTCCGCCTCTCAGGCTTCGGTCCCGGCTTTTGCGGCCGCAGGGCGCGGCCGAGGGGGGTCTCCGGATGGTCGAGCTGCGGCGGGGCGTTCCGGGTGACATAGACCTTATCTCCCTTTGCCGTTCGGCTTCGGGCCGGGCAGTTCTGCGGCGGCAATGCCGAACTCGGCCAGGCCGCAGGCCCTCAGCATGATTGCCGGGGCGCGCCCCGGCCTACGGCTGAACGGCAAACGGCGAGACCCGTTCGGCTACGCTCAGGGTGACAACATTGCCGGGGCATGGCCCGGCCTACGGCTGTCATGGGTGTAGAGTAATGCGAGATGTCAGGACCGTCAAGGTAAATCGCCGGCGGTGGCGGCGTCGCGGGATGAACGGGGAACGGCGAGACCCGTTCGGCTGCGCTCAGGGTGACAGAGACAACGGCGAGAGCCGTTCAAATGCGGAATGCGGAACGCGGAATGCGGAACGAACGGCAACGGCGAGACCCCTCGGCTACGCTCGGGGTGACAGCGCGGCGGCCGTGGCACAGGGGTGTGGATGCGTTACTGGCCGGCGTTTTTTTTCGTAAACCCGTGGTCGGCGAGGTGGCGGCCGAGGGACCAGTATTGGCCGAGGACGTAGGAGAGCGGGTTGAGGCGGTCGATGGCGATGGCGCCGTCGGCGTTGAGGATGGCCTCGTCGACGTGCTGGGCGACGACTTCGCCGCGAAAGAGGTCGTGGTCGCCGGCCTGGGTGATGTCGATGAGTGTGCATTCGAGGTTGACGGGGCATTCGGCGATGATGGGCGGTTTGACCTTCGTCGCGGGCAGCGGCGTGAGGCCGGAATACGCGAACTTGTCGTGCCGCCGGCCGGAGACCGTGCCGCATCGGTCCACCTCACGGACCATGTCGGCGGTCGGGATGTTGACGGTGAACTCGCCGGAGGCCTCGATGAGGTCGTGCGAGTACCGCGACGGCACGATCGCCAGGCCCACCGTCACGTAGCCGTCGACGCCGATGGAGATGTTGAACGTCTCGGCCAGCGTGATGATGTTGGGCGTGCCGTCTGCGGCCAGACTGGTGATGAGGCACGCGGGCGTCGGGTAGACGGGGCGGAAGATCTTATCGAGCAGGCGTTTGGCCATGGGGGGCTCCTCGCTGGCGGTCGGGTGACGCCGGCATCATAAACTTGCGCGGGCCGACGTCAAGGCACGAGGCATAGCCGTGCCAGGGTGGCATTCGGCGGCGTTACAGTTCACGTACGACCGCGGGACGGCATAGCGCGGTGCGCGGCACGGTGGGGGATGGTAACCCGACGCTGCCGCGTCGGGCTCGGACGACGGCGGGCTGGGGGGGTAATTGCCACGAATACTTGAAACGCCCCCTCTCTCGGCTTACGATATGTCTGCCAAAGGAGCCGTGTGTGGGAATCGCGAGACCGATTGCGAGCGTTGGGCGTTTCGTGACCGACCAGGTTGGCGACCTGGGCAAGTTCACGGTTTTTTCCGGCCACACGTTCCGCTGGATTTTCACGGACTTCACGCGGTGGTGGCTGCTGCGTGCTCAGTTGTATGAGGTGGGTGTGCGCAGCCTGCCGGTCATCATCTTTACGGGCGCGTTCGTCGGGATGGTGCTGGCGCTTCAATCGTACCCCCAGTTCGAGTTGCTGGGTCGGACCTCCTGGTTGGGGGCGGTCGTCAACCTGTCGGTGGTCAAGGAACTGGGGCCGGTCCTGGCGGGGGTGATGATCGCCGGCCGGGTAGGCGGGGCGCTGGCGGCCGGGCTGGGAACGATGAAGGTGACGGAGCAGATCGACGCGCTGCGGGCGATGGGTGCGGACCCGATCCGGCACCTGGTCGTTCCGCGGTTCCTGGCGTGCCTTCTGCTCATCCCGTTCCTGACGGTGTATTGCGACTTTGTGGGGATCGTGGGCGGGTACGTGGTGGCGTGGGGGTACGGCGTCGATACGCACGAGTACTGGATGCACTCGGCCAACGCGATCGAGAACTGGGACATCTTTGCGGGGGTGTTCAAGAGCGTGTTTTTCGGTGCGGCGATTGCGCTGATTTCGTGCTACAAGGGGTTCCAGAGCCGGCAGGGGGCCGAGGGCGTCGGCCGCGCTGCCACCGAAGCGTTCGTCGTCTCGTTCATGGCCATCCTGATCCTGGACCTGTTCATCGTCATGTTCCTTCAGGGCCTGTACGACGCGCTGTGGGCACGGGCCAGCGTCTTCCTATTATGAGTGCGAGCGAGCCAATTCGCATGGAGCCTGACAGCGGCGGGCCCGCGCCGGCCGCGCAGGACCGGCCCCAGGCCGTCATCCGCCTCGAGGGCGTCAGCAAGCAGTTCGGCGGGCACCCGGTCTTCCGGGACCTGACGCTGGCGTTCCGCCGCGGCGAGACGACCGTCGTTCTGGGCGCCAGCGGCGTCGGCAAGAGCGTCATGCTGAAACTGATCCTGGGGCTCATGAAGCCCGACGCCGGCCGCATCTTCATCGACGGCGCGGAGATCACGGACCTGAGCGAACGCCGTCTCGGCCCGGTGCGGATGCGGTTCGGGATGCTGTTCCAGAGCGCTGCGCTGTTCGATTTCCTGACGGTGTACGAGAACGTGGCGTTCGCCCTGCGGGAGCACAAGCACTGGCCGGAGGATGTCATCCGCGAGGTCGTCCGGCAGAAACTCGCCCTCGTCGATATGGACGGCAGCCAGGACCTGCTTCCGGAAGAACTGTCGGGCGGCATGCGCAAGCGGGTGGGTCTTGCCCGCGCCATCGCCATCGACCCGGAGGTCATCCTGTACGACGAGCCGACCACCGGCCTGGACCCCGTCACGGGCGACACCATCAATGAGTTGATCCTGCGGTGCCAGCGGGAACTGAAGACCACCGGCATCGTCGTGACGCACGACATGGCCAGTGCCTACAAGGTGGGCGACCGCCTGATCATGCTGCACGAGGGCGAGGTCATCGCGGACGGCCCGCCGGAGGCGATCCGCCGGCACGCGGACGTCCGCGTCCAGCGGTTCATTCACGGCGACGCGAGCCTCGCGGCCACGCCGCCGCAAGGAGACATCCCGTGAACGAGCGAAAGAACGTCGTCGTCGGCCTGTTCGTCCTGGGGGGGGCCATCCTCCTTGGCGCGATGATCGTCAAGTTCAAAGCCGTCGGCATCTTCTTCCGCAGCGGGTACACCGTCAAGGGGTACCTGCCCAGCGCCCGGGACATCCACGAAGGGAAGCGCGTGCACATGGACGGCATCGATATCGGCTGCGTACGCGATGTCACGCCAAGCCCTCACCGACTGGGCGTTTGGGTCGATATGCGGGTCAATACCGGCGTCGAGATCCCCAACGAGGCCGTGTTCGTCGCCCAGCAGGGCACCACCGGCGACCTGTACCTGGACTTCCGGACAACCGCCAAACCGACCGGCTATCTGCTGACCAACGGGACGGCCGAGGTCGAAGGCCGGATCAAGGCACCGGAACTGCTGCCGGAAGAACTCGTCACGAACCTGACGGAACTCGCCGAACCACGGACCCTCAAGGACGTGCGGGAGAAAGGGATGCACCCGAACCTCTCGACCGCCATGGAGCAACTCCAGATCACCGCCGAGAACGTTGCCGCTTTCACAAAACCGCCCGAGGGATGGAACATCGAACATAGGAATCTATGGACACTTGCCGCAGAACTCCAGACCGCAGCCGCAAACTTAAAGGAATTCGCCGAACCGCGCACACTCCAAGACCTCAAGAAAGACAAGAACCTGAAAAAGAACCTCTGGACGCTGCTCGAAAAAGTGGATGCCGTTATCGCACACACGCGGGACCAGTTGGAGAACCCCGAAAGCGACCTCGGGCAGATTATGAAGAACGCCCGCCAGAGCGCCGAGAAGTTCAACAAGACCCTCGATAAGGCCGACAAGACCGTCGAGCGGGCCGACAAGGCGTTCACCTCCCTCCAGGATGCGGGGGGCGCCGTCAAGAAGGCCGCCGACGACATCCGCAAAGACCTCAAGGCATTCCTGGCCGGCGAAGGCAAGGCCCAGGGAACCATCCCCAAACTCATCAAGGACGATGAACTCCACCGCGCACTCGTGACGCTCATCGAAAACCTCAACAGCACCCTCGATAACGTCAAGCGCACATTGGACCTCTTTCGCAAAGAGGGCCTCGGGGCTAAGGAACCTTAGGCAGGGTCGAATCCGGAAGGCGAGGTCCATGAGCACCATCCAACTCGGTTTGCTCGGCGCGGGCAACATGGCGGAGGCGATCGCGCGCGGCATCCTCGGGGCCGAGGTCCTCGCGCCCGGCGAGATGATCGCCTCCGACCCCGATCCCGAGAGGCGGCGGGTGTTCCTCGACACACTCGGCGTCAGCGCCGTCGCGGAAAACGAAACCGTCGTCCAACACGCGCCGACCGTGCTCGTGGCCGTCAAGCCCCAGCAGTTCGACGCGGCCCTGGCGGCCCTGGGCGGGAAGTTCGGACCGCACAAACTCGTTATCTCCATCTGTGCAGGCATCTCCACACGCCGCGTCGAGCAGGTCCTTGCGGCCGGCACACGCGCGGTCCGGGCGATGCCCAACACGCCGATGCTCGTGGGGCGCGGCATGGCGGGCATCTGCGCCGGCTCGTGCGCCACGCCCGACGACCTCGCCACCGCCGAACGGTTCCTCGGCGCCGCCGCCGAGGTGATCCGCGTCCCGGAAGACCTCATGGACGCCGTCACGGCGGTCTCGGGGTCCGGGCCGGCGTACTTCTTCTATCTTGTGGAACTTCTGGCGGAGGCGGCCGTCGAGATGGGCCTCTCGGAAGACGACGCGCGCCGACTGGCCCGCGTCACGTTCGAGGGGGCCGCACGACTTCTCGCGGAATCCGGCCAAGACGCCGCCGACCTTCGCCGCAACGTCACCAGCCCCGGCGGCACGACCGAAGCCGCCATCCGCACCTTCGACGCCCTCGGCCTCAAGAACACCGTCCTCGAAGCCGTCAAAGCCGCCCGCGACCGGGGAAGGGAACTGGGCAGGTAACCGTGTGCCGACATACGCTTGGGGGGACGCCGCCATGTCCGCTGACCAGCCGCGACCGCCGCTAATCGTTCCTTCTGGCAGATGGTACGGCAAACTCCTGGCCCTGCCCCTGCTGGCCATCGGAGGGCTACAGTTGTTCGTAGCCCTGTTCCTTGGGAAAGAAGGCACGGACCCACCTCTGGCGCTCTTGGTGCTGGGCGGTTTCTTTGTGGTGGGCGGACTCGCCGCCCTTCTCAGGGGCGGCATCATAGTGGACCCGCGGTTTCGTACCGTGACACGCTACATCGGACTGGGTTTCAAGATTTCGCGAGAGACGCTTTCGTTCGACGACATCGACGCGGTGTGGCTCAGCCCCAAGGCCACCAAAGACCGGGTCGCCGGCTTGCACTACAAGGTTGTGATGGAGTGCGCCGGCCGGGAGATCGTGCTGAGGAAGCTCGGGCGATATGACACTGCCAAGTCGATGGCCGGGCGAGTGGCATCGACGTTGGGCTTCCCTCACCCGGCGGAAGACCCGCCCGACGACCAGCCGTGGCAGGCCTGGAACCCGTCATCGAGGGGCATCTCAGCCTCCTCCCAAGAACCCCCTCGCGAGGAGCCTGAGACAGAGACGGTCGCCGGCCCGGCAGCGCCAGCACCTTCACCAACAGCCCAGACTCGCGCGGCTGTAGAACGCCGGCTCGATTCTGAGAGTCGCTTCCGGCGCGGCACGGGCTGGTTCTTCTGGATCGGCGGCCTGTCGTTCATCAACTCCGTGCTGATGTTCCACGAGGTGGGCATCACCTTCGTCGTCGGCCTCGGGATCACGCAGTTCGTTGCGGGCCTCGGCGTGGCAGCCGCCGAGCAGGCCGGCAACGCGGCGCGGCACGTGGCCTTGGTGTTTGAGGTTCTCATCGCCCTGGCCTTCGTCGGCATCGGGGCTCTGGCCAGGAAGCGGCATGGCTGGGCCATCATCGCGGGAATGGTCCTGTATGCCCTCGATGCCGTGCTGCTGGCGGTATGCAAGCAATTCTTTGCCTTCGGCTTCCATATCCTTGCCCTGTTCGGCCTGTACGGCGGCCTGAAGGCGCTGGCGCAGTTGCGGAGGGGAGCGCCTGTGCCGGCGGCGATGACGTCAAACGCGGTAGCCGAGCCACCTGCTGCACCACAAGACAGCGACACCACCGATGAATCCGACACGCGGTGATGCCGCCCGGAAGCGGGGACGCGAGTTGGGCCGGTGACAGGGATTGCGGATTTCGGATGGGGGATTGAAGAGCAGGACGCGGCAGCCAGTGGCGCTGGCGTGCGGAACTTGTCAGGCCCGTTTACGGGCCTTGGCCCGAAGGGTGTAGGCCAGGGCTTCTAGCCCTGGTCAACGGCTCCCGGAACCACATAATCTATCTCTAATAACTCTGTGTCAGCCCGCTTCAGCTGGCTTCTCGTGGCGGGCCTGGCGCCGAGGAGAAAGAGTAGAAGCCCGCTGAAGCGGGCTCAAATGGAGAATAGGCAATGGCTCTCGTGACCCGGCCCAAAGGGCCGGGCCTATACCCGCTTCGCGGGAAGAAGGCCCGTAAACGGGCCTCATAAACACCGGCGACGTCCCAGGGCCGTTTACGGGCCTTGGCCCGAAGGGTGTAGGCCAGGGCCTTTGGCCCTGGTTAACACGCGTCGAGGCGATATGATCCACATTTGGGTATTTCCGAGAAGCCCGCTTCAGCGGGCTTCTCGTGGCGGGCTTTAGCCGAGGAATCTGCCATGTCCCGAAACGCCTACAGTGAGATCAACCTGCACATCACCTGGCACGTGAAGGACGACCTCCCTATCCTTAAAGACGACATCGAACACCAACTCCGGCGTTTTTTGCGGAAGCGCGCCATGCAGGAACCGGGCGTGTTCTGGCACGACGTCGGGGGGACCGACGACCACGTTCATCTCGCCGTCAGCATCCCGCCGACGCTTCTCGTCAGCGAATGGATCGGGCAACTCAAAGGGGCGAGTTCGCACCACGTCAACCACAAGATCGCCAATCGGAAGGTTCTGGAATGGCAGGCGGGGTACGGGGTCGTGAGTTTCGGCGCCAAGGACCTGCCGTGGGTGCTGCGCTACGTCCGCAATCAACGAGAGCACCACGCGCGCGGCACGGTGCACGAGCGTCTGGAGCGAGTCGAAGCGGAGGAAGAGAGAAAGCCCGCTGAAGCGGGCTCAAATGGAGAATAGGCAGCGGCCCTCGTGACCCGGCCCAAAGGGCCGGGCCTATACCCGCTTCGCGGGAAGAAGGCCC